>CALXCS010000150.1 GCA_944386875.1 uncultured Oscillospiraceae bacterium | reverse complement strand
AAATGTATTTACATTTGGGTGTCCGAAGTCCCAGCATATACCAATACCAAGCCCGTCCGCCGTATCTATGAGTTCCTCTATGGTTATAGGGAAATAGCAGAAGCTTGGCATCATCTCAACCAGCATTTTAACATTATGCTTTTCCGCAAACTCCACCATTGGCCCATAATAATCCAGTGTCATCTGCAAACCGTCGTTTGGCGGTGCTGGATTTATAGCGTGAAATACCGCGTATTTCGCGCCGAGTATTTCAGTTGCCACTATTGCCTGACGTATAGAATCATAATCCGCCGGCCCTTTATATTTCCCATCGGGCATTTTAATCCGATAAGGCAAATGGGTCTGAACAACGGGCATATTCTCTTCTGCAGCCTTTTTTGAAAACTCTCTCACTTTTACTTCCCAGTTTTCGCCTAAAACTGCTGAGATACTGAAGTTGAGGTCAAAATCAATACCGTCAAACCCGTATTTCTTCATCAATTCAATCTCATTAGTAAACGGCCTGCACATATTTGAAAGCAGTCGCGTAGTTGAAGATAGCCTCATATTAATTCTCCTTTTCTGCTTTTTTTCCCAATTATACTACAAGGGAAACGCAAAGTAAATTTCAAAGCCGGAAAAAGAAAAGCCGCGGAGTAAAAATCCGCGGCTTTTAACTTTTCTTATTCTGTTCCCTATAGAACTTACTTTACAATAAGGGACTCACCTGTCATTTCTGCAGGCTTCTCAATGCCCATAATATCAAGCATTGTTGGAGCGATATCTGCAAGACGACCAGGTTTGAGCTTCACATCGCCAATGCCTTTTACAATGAAAGGAACTGGGTTTGTGGTGTGAGCGGTATGAGGAGTACCGTCCCCTTCAGCCATTTTATCAGCGTTGCCGTGGTCAGCAGTAATAAGAGCTACGCCGCCCATCTTCATTGTGGCGTCGATAACCTTACCAACACACTCATCAACTGTCTCAACAGCCTTTACAGCTGCTTCGAACACGCCTGTATGACCGACCATGTCGCAGTTAGCGAAGTTCAGGATAACAGTGTCGTATTTACCGGACAATATCCTGCTGCAAGCCTCATCACAGACCTTATACGCGCTCATCTCAGGGATGAGATCGTATGTCGGGAACTCTTTAGGAGACTCGATAAGTGCCCTATCCTCACCAGGATAGCACTTCTCCTCGCCGCCATTAAAGAAGAATGTTACATGAGCATACTTCTCAGTCTCGGCAATACGGAGCTGTGTAAGACCGTGGTTGCTAACTACCTCGCCAAAAGTATTTACAAGGGACTCTGGCGGGTAAGCAATTGTTACATTAGGCATTGTCTCATCATACTGAGTTGTACAAACGTAATTTACATGGAAGAAGCCCTTCTTCCGCTCAAAGCCATTGAAATCAGGATCAACAAATGTTCTTGTGATCTCTCTTGCTCTGTCGGGACGGAAGTTCATGAAGATGATGGAGTCGCCTTCCTTAATCATGCCGTTCTCATCGCATACAACAGGTTTTACGAACTCGTCTGTAACATCAGCGTCATAGGACTTCTGCATGGCGTCAACTGGGTCGGAATTGTGTACACCCTCACCGTATACCATTGCAGCATAGGCTTCCTGGACACGCTCCCAGCGGTTGTCTCTATCCATTGCGTAAAAGCTGCCGGAGATTGTAGCGATCTTGCCAACACCGATCTCCTTGCACTTTTCTACACATTCAGCGATAAAGTCCTTACCGGATTTTGGTGGAACATCACGGCCGTCCATGAAACAGTGTACATATACTTTTTCAAGTCCTCTGCGCTTTGCCATCTCAAGGATACCCCAGATATGGCCATTGTGGCTGTGTACACCACCATTTGACATAAGGCCAAAAATGTGCAGAGCGCCGCCATTTGCCTTTACAGCGTCCATAGCGTCAATATAGGCCTTATTTTCAAAAAATGTACCTGTCTTGATTGCGTTTGTGATCTTAGGCAGTACCTGGAAAACAACTCTGCCGGCACCGATATTTGTGTGGCCAACTTCGCTGTTTCCTATCTGGCCTTCCGGAAGACCAACGTCTTCACCGGAGGCCTGAAGGTATGTGTTAGGGCATGTAGCCAGAAGATCGTCAATAACAGGAGTTTTAGCAACATAAATTGCGTTTGTTGGAACCGGGTCGCTTATACCAAACCCGTCCATAATAATTAAAGTAGTAGGCTTTTTCATAACTTATCGCCTTTTTTAATTATTCTTTGTTAGCAGCGTTGATGATGCCTGCGAACTTTGTAGCAACGAGGGATGCGCCGCCGATGAGGCCGCCGTCTATGTCAGGCTGAGCAAGAAGTTCAGCTGCGTTGCCATCGTTCATGGAGCCGCCATACTGAATTGTTACAGCACGTGCGATTCTTGCGCCATAGAGCTTGCGAATAACAGCTCTGATTTCAGCGCAAACTTCGTTTGCCTGCTCAGCTGTAGCTGTCTTACCTGTGCCGATAGCCCAGATTGGCTCATAAGCGATAATAACTTTTCTCATCTTTTCAGCAGGAACGCCTGCAAGGGCTGTCTTTACCTGATAGTCAATAAGCTCAAGTGTAACGCCAAGCTCACGCTGCTCAAGGGACTCGCCAACGCATACGATAGGTGTAAGGCCTGCATTGATTGCAGCATGTACCTTCTTGTT
>CALXCS010000149.1 GCA_944386875.1 uncultured Oscillospiraceae bacterium | reverse complement strand
AAAAGGTAAGCCAACAAATTAAGAGTTTATCGCTATGATCGTAGATAAATTGAGCTTGCAGAGACGTAATATGCGCAGGGGTAAATTTGACATGATAAATTAATAAAATATATAAACGGAAGAGCATGTTAAAGATGCTTTTGGCGGGAGACGGTGCAACTCTATTTGTGAGGTTGCACCGTTTCCTCTTTTTGCGTGTTGTATTTTTAAGTGCATCTAGTTTCTCCTCCCAGAACTTTTTCTGAGACTGGATAAAGACTTACTGAAGACAGAATGTACTGTGAAAGTTACTGCGCAAGCAAGAAAACACTCGGGAGACGGCTTATGAGAGCTTAAAGTCTTGTATAGTTTGGGAATGAATGCTACAATACATTTTGTAGAGCAAAGGAAAACGTAATAGATATTACGCTTAACTGCGTAAAAGTATGAAAGGAGGATAATCATGATTCGGAAAATGGAAAAAATCGCCATAACAGAGAACTCTTATCCTTTTATTTCTGCGGAACGTGCAGTGGATTTGAATAGGTACGGTTACGTGGAGGAGGAGTTTTTCCAGACCGGTACAGCGAATATCTACGACGAAGATTCAGCGGGGAAGCTTTTCGTCTCCGTGGCGGACGCACCATATACGACCCGCCTCTTAGTGCGCCGCCCTGCTGACAAAGCAAAGTTTAGCGGCAATGTGATGATCGAAATACTCAATGCTTCTGCGATGTTTGACATTGACCGAGACTGGATTTTGACTTGGCGAAAACTGGTGCGTGACGGAGATATTTATATCGGAATCACTTCCAAAGGTCATGTGGTAGACGCTCTCAAGCGCTTTGATCCCGAGAGATACGCGTCCATCAACTGGGCTAACCCCACCCCCGGGCGCAAAGGACCAGAATCCACGACTTTCGATTTTATACAGGCCTATGAGCTGGGACTTTTCTGGGATATGCTTGTAGATCTGGCCAAAGAACTGCGTAAAGATGAAAGTCATCTCAACCCAATTCATGGCTTCGGAAAGAACTGGCTTTACCTGGCGGGATGGTCACAGTCTGGCAGCTATCTGGCCAGAATCATCAATTCCTTTGCATATCTGCCTGAGAATTGTGCCAATGGCCCGCTATTTGACGGCTACTTCAACACTGGCTCTGGTGCGGGGAACAAGGTGCTGAACTCCTATATCCCCAGCAGCAGGATGTCATTTGGCGGCCTGCCCGGGGGAGCACATATGTTGGTGACCAGAGAACCGCTGATTGCGGTGAACACCGAATCTGAAAACCGCAACTCCGGTTTTTGGCATGGAGACGCTGATGAGCCAGAGTATAAGTTCCGTACTTGGCAGATTCCCTGCTCTTCCCATGATACCAAATATACCTTGCTTACATATTATAACAACTTAGCGGAAGATCTAAGAAAGGCTGGCGTCGCGTTGGAGTGGGAAGGCGTTGCTGAAAACGGCGAACCTCTGGATACCCCATATGAGCCGATCTTCTGCGCCGCGTTCAAGGCGCTGATCGATTGGGCAAGATATGGGATCCCTGCGCCGCATGCAGACCCCATAAAGACAAGAATGACTTTTGAACCCACCGATAAGACCTTGGCACTGATTGCCAATAAGAAGGATGCCTTCGGCAATGCTTTAGGAGGTATCCGCCATCCTGCGGCCGATTATCCCACAGCCTCCTACCAATCCTATACGGATCATGCTGATGGCGAAAGCATCCAAATGATGTTCGGGACAGCAAAACCTCTTCCAAAGGAAGTGCTGAAAGGGTTGTATGGAAGCCTTGCGGAATATCGCAGGCTTGTGACTCGCTCCACTGGTGAGGCCATTTCTAAAGGATTTATCCTTGCGGAGGACCGCCAGTGGATGATAGATACAGTAACTGAAATCGCGCAACGCCGCGGATTGGATTAAGCAAAATACCCGGCAGCAGTGTTTTTCTGCTGCCGGGTGTTTTTGGGAAGAAATAGATCAGCAAAGATATTATGACAAATCCCATTGAGCCGTAACGGTTCGATGGGATTTTTTATTATTTTTGCCTGAGGCTTTCTTTTTATTTCCTCTTACGGACGAGTCATATACCGTATTGGCGCTTAATAGAATTTGAACATGATACATAAGACCGGAGGGATACAAATGATTGATGAAGAGTATCAGGTATCCAGATATGACGGGGCATTAACAATGCTCCCATATAGTATCAGGGAGCGTGCAAGAAAAGTTGTCAGAGGCGACAGGTGTGTTGCAGAGGAATTTAGGCTCAGGATCGGATGGCCTCCAACGGTATTGCTGCCGGATGGAGAGCTTACACTGGGTGGAGAGGCAGTGACGAGAGAGGATATAGATGCTGTCGTTGAAATTACTACAGGCGCCTCGGCGTACTCATCGGCGGCACAGATAAAAAACGGATACCTTACGGCTAGAGGTGGGTACAGAATTGGGTTGGCGGGCAGCATATTTACAGACGGAGGACAAGTCAGAGGATTTGGAAACTTTTCATCTCTATCAATAAGAATTTCCAGGGAGATTGTTGGTTCGGCAGACAGCATTATCGGAGAGCTTTTACGCGGAGGCAGATTTAGATCTACACTTATTATTGCGCCGCCTGGAGCAGGTAAGACGACTCTCTTGAGAGATATCGTAAGGCAGCTTTCTGATGGCGGTACGGATAGGCAGGGCGTCAGAGTATCGCTTGTCGACGAAAGGGGGGAGGTGGCGGCTATGACTGACGGCATTCCGCAGATGCAGGTGGGAAGACGGACGGATATTTTAGACGCCTGCCCGAAAGCGCAGGCGGTTATGATCATGCTGAGAAACATGAACCCACAGGTGATAGCACTTGACGAGATTACCGCACCTGAGGATGTGAAATCCATTGAAATTGCCAGGAACTGCGGCGTAGAGCTTCTCGCCACGGCACACGCCGCCGGAATCGAGGATCTTATAAGACGCCCTTTATATGGAGGACTTATCCAGGAGAAGATTTTTCACAATTTTATCACAATACGGAGAGTAAAAGGAAAAAGGGAGTACTTAATTACAAAGGAGGACGTGCTGTGATGCGAATTCTTGGCGCGGTCCTTGTAGTGTTTTCGACAGCTGCCATTGGATATGGCGGAGTGAAACGGCTCAGGGAGAGGGTGAGAAATTTGGAAGGGGTAATAGCAGCTCTTGACGTGATGGAGAGTGAGATATGCTCGCACCTTACGCCTATGAGAGAGGTACTGGAAATGCTCTCCAATGATGCACCTGGTCAGAGCCGAAAACTGTTTGAAAATGTTGCTGAGGGAATGTGCGCCTTGGGACGGTGCTCATTCTACTCAATATGGAGAGAGGGAGTTGAGAATACGAAAGAGCTGCTTTTAAAGCCTGAAGA
The DNA here is from genome assembly GCA_944386875.1 of uncultured Oscillospiraceae bacterium. Taxonomy (GTDB): domain Bacteria; phylum Bacillota; class Clostridia; order Oscillospirales; family Oscillospiraceae; genus RUG626. The sequence continues at coordinate 8,131 of CALXCS010000149.1, read as the reverse complement.
GACTGAAACTTTATCGGAACTGGGACTATGCCTTGGCCGCTACGATGTACGTGAGCAGGCGGAGGTGATATCCAGGATCAGGCGCCGTCTGGAAATATTTTTAAAGAGAGCAGAGGAGGAGCGGGAAAGAGATACAAAAATGCATGCTTTTTTCGGAATTGCTGCAGGACTGTTTGCCGTAATTATACTCATATGAGTATTTGCACAGAGGAGAATAGGCGTGAATGTAGACCTGATTTTTAAGATTGCCGCAGTTGGAATACTGGTGGCAGTACTGAATTTGCTGCTTGGACGTTCAGGTAGGGACGAGCAGGCTCTTATGACAACGATTGCTGGGCTAGTAGTAGTATTAGTTGTTCTGGTAAGAGAGATATCGTCTTTGTTTGACCTGATTAAATCTCTGTTTGGGCTGTAAACTATGGAGATTTTTATTAAAACTGCAGCAGTTTGCCTGATTTCGGCTATATTAGCTTCTTCAATAAAAAAGGAAAGCCCTGGGATGGCCCTGCTGATAGCTGTAGCATCGGGATGCCTTGCACTGTATTTTGTCCTTGACGTTGTGGGAAGCATAACAGAATTCCTGGAGGATGTTGCGGCATCTGCGGGAGTTAGCAACGCTGTTCTGTCTGTGCTGGTCCGAAGCCTTGGTGTGGCAATTATGGCAAAATTAGCCTCAGACATTTGTAAAGACAGCGGAATGGCGACAGCATCTACTGGTGCGGAGCTTGCTGGCAGTGCAGCAATTTTGTATATAGCGTTGCCAATAATGAGAACGGTTTTTCAGATGATTAAGGGACTTATCTAATGCGTAAAAAAATACTTAAGATTTTTATGATATTTGCCATACTGACTGTATTACCCTTTTCTTACGCAGCAGCGTCTGAAATCGGCGATGAAAACGAATATCTTGACGTTGATGAGCTGGAGAAAAATGTGCCGGAGAGCGCAGCTGACATGTTGGAAGGTGTAGATATTGATGAAAACCTCAATACAGGCGGGGCAATCGGCACTATTATTGGCAAAGCCGTTGGACAGCTGGGAAAAATCATCCGAAGTACTGCTACCGGTGCGGTGGGAGTGCTTGCTGCCGCTGCTTTGTGTTCAATAGCAACAGGAATATACTCACAGAACTCGAGAATATCAGATGTGATAAATTTAGTCGGTGTTGCAATAATTTCTATTTCTTCTATCTCCGGAATTAACTCGCTTGTATCAGTGGCATCAGATACGATAAATGAAACAGGCGCATTTTCAAAAATACTACTGCCTGTGCTGGCGTCGGCCTCGGCGATTACAGGTTCAGCCGCCGCATCAGCAGCTAAATATGCGGCATCTGTTATGTTTATTGATCTGCTGATAACTGTAGGAGAACGTATAGTGCTGCCTCTGATTTACATGTATTTGGGAGTATCTGTGGCATCGGCGGCATTTGGAGGGAGCATTGGCGGTATTGCAAAGCTGATAGCGAAGACTGTTAAACTTATACTTATGGCCATTGCTATAGCTTTTACCATCTATCTGACAGTTACAGGTTTGGTGGCGTCGTCTGCAGACGCGGCAACTGTAAAAGTGACTAAGACCGCGATATCTACATTTCTTCCTGTTGTGGGGAGCCTTATTTCCGACGCCGCTGATGCGGTAGCTTCAGGAGTATCTGTAGTTAAAAGTGCTGCCGGCGCTTTTGGCGTTCTAGTTGTAATCGCAGTGTGCGCAGTGCCTTTCTTGCGTCTGGCGATAGGCTGCCTTATGTACAGGGCTGCTGCGGCTCTGTCGGAACCTGTATCGGACGGCAGAATTTCAGGATTAATAGAATCAATTTCAAATGCTTGCGGTATGGCTCTGGGGCTTGCGGGCACCTGTGCAGTTATGCTGCTGATATCCATTATTTCGGTTACAAAGGCGGTGGCAGGCCTGTGATAGAGACAGTGAGAAACTGGATATTGTGCATAATTGGAACGGCGCTGATATGTTCGGCAGTGACAGCATTAACTCCTGAGGGGACTTCAAAGAAAGCTGTAAGAACTGTATGTGGTTTTGCATCTGTCATTGCAGTACTTGCAATCGCTGTTGATTTTAACTATGCAGATTATTCATCATATCTTTCTCTCTATAGAGTGGAGGCGGATGAGACAATTTCAGACGCACTTCAAAAAAGTTCTCAAAAGACAAGGTTTATCATAGAAGAGGAGTGTGAAGCATATATATTGGACAAAGCGAACAACTTGGGCGGCGGTTTGGACACAGTTTCTGTTACAGCGGCCTGGAGCGAACAGGGAGTGTGGTACCCTGCAAGGGTAGAGCTGACAGGAGACATGGCTAGCGAGGCCAGAGAACAACTTGCAGAGGAAATAATATTCGAGCTGGGAATACCAAAAGAGAAGCAAATATGGAGCACAGATAATGAGACGTGATTTTCAAGAGGTTCTTGCCAAATTTTCTGAGGGTATAAAGAAGAATAAATATGTGGTGATAATCTTGCTGGCAGGTGTGCTGTTTCTTCTGCTGCCTGCGGGAGGTGATAATGGTGATAAGGAAAGCGTAACTTCGGCGGTTGATGAGCCGATTATTGAGTTTTCAATAGAGGATACCCAGGCACAGCTGGAGAACATTCTCTCACAGATAGAGGGCGCTGGAGAAGTCAGCGTGATGCTCTCTGTAAGGAATGGAGGGGAGCGAGTGCTGGCCACTGACAGCGAAGTAGCACGAACAATGAGCGGAGGTGAGGAGACTGAAGAGGTGAACCGTGAAGAGAGCCAGGCCACAGTGGTAATCTCAGAGGGCAGCGGTAAAGATGGGGTTGTAACCCTGAAATACATATATCCGGAGTTTACAGGGGCTGTGGTCGTAGCCCAGGGCGCAGGCAACGCCACGGTGCGCCTTGACCTCACAGAGGCTGTTGCAGCAGTGACAGGGTTGGAGGCGGCCAAGATCAAAGTTGTTAAAATGAAATAGTATTGTAAAACGGTCTCCGCTTGCCGTAAAAGCGGATATTCGGTTGTACCGGATTGGGAGGTAAAAATGAAAGCTTTTAAAAGAAATGCCGTGATAATTACGATTTTGCTGTTTGTATGCGCAGCGGTATATCTTAACTGGTCTTATAATGAAAAAGTAGAAGAAGCTGAGACTGCTGGAGAAACCTTAGAGGGACAGGTAGAAGAGACTGCCACTCAAGCGCAGAGCGGTGAGGAAACAGGAGAATCAGATTCACAGGAACAGACAAGCGAAAAAGACGACGCGGGGCTTTTTTACACGGGAGAAGATATAGCTGAGACGTCAAAAAGCAGTTCGGACATAGCTGAATATTTTGCACAGGTACGCCTGGATCGCCAGCAGGCCAGAGATGAGGCGTCAATGACATTGGAGACAGTTGCGGAATCTGAAGGAGCGTCACAGGATACCATCGATGAGGCCCTTGAAAAGATGACGCAGATTGCAGAGTGGACAACGAAAGAAGCGGAACTTGAGAACCTTATCACGGCAAAGGGCTTTACTGACTGCGTGGTTTATCTCTCTGAGAGCGGGGCTTCGGTGACAGTGGCTGCCGAGGAAGGACTGTCTAACGCGGCTGTTGCGAAGATAACCGATATAATAGTAACAGAGACTGACTTTACCGCTGATCAGCTTAAAGTTATAGAAATAAAGTAAGTAGGGCTTTATTTTTTGACGGCATTGTGTTATGATAAGTGCTGATAGATTCAAAAACAGACATGCGTTTTAAAGAACGTCTGTCAGCCGTATAACATGAGCTTGGAGTGTTTTTTATGGGTGAAAACAGAGAATATGTTACGCGTCCAGCAGAAAAAGGAAGCATAAATATTTCTGAGGATGTGATCTCCATAATTGCGGCGAATGCTGTTATGGAGACGGACGGAGTCGCAGCGTTATCGACTTCTTTGGGTAAGGACATTGCCGAGCTTCTTGGTAAGAAGAACTTGTCCAAAGGCGTTAAGATCACCGTTGAGGATGAGAACATCAAAGTTGACGTTTATCTACTTGCAAAGATTGGTACCTCCGTTAGTAAGGTGGGCGCTAATGTGCAGGAGGCTGTTGCTACGGCGATAGAATCCATGACTGGCTTTAGCGTATCTGAAGTTAACGTACACGTATGTGGTGTCTCCCTTGAAAGGGATAAATGATATCTGCGGATTAGGGCTGGGCGGCTTTGTGCCGCCTGGCTTGCTTTGACTAAATTTCCCAGGAGGGCGCGGGGATGGACTCCGCGCATTTTGCGCTATGAACAGAACTGAGGCCAGAGAAGCTGCTGTAAAGCTGTGCTTTGAGATATCGGCAAAAGAATGTGACTCTTCTGAAGTATTGGACAGGTTTTTCAACAGGGAGTATTACGACATGCTTGCTAATGAGGATGACTCGTTGGGTACGTACCCTGACGAAAAACAGAGAGACTATATTTCCGAGCTGGTTAACGGCATAAGCGAACATTCCGCCGAGCTTGACGGATATATATCTAAATATGCCAAGGGATGGAAATTTGGCAGAATATCAAGAACAGCCCTTGCCGTTATGAAGACAGCCATGTATGAGATTATGTATATGCCTGATATACCTACAGGTGTGGCAGTAAACGAGGCTGTAGAAATTGCAAAGCACTATGACGGACCTGAGACGGTGTCATTTGTCAATGGGGTGCTGGGTTCGTTTGTAAGGGAAGAGATGGTGTAGACATGAGACAGCTTTCGCTGGCTTTTGATACTAGCAACTATACTACGTCCTGTGCCGTGTTTGACGGCACAGAGGGTATAAACTCTGGGCGTCTTCTGGAAGTCAGACCGGGTGAACTGGGCCTGAGACAGTCAGACGCCCTTTTCGCGCATGTGAGGAGGCTGCCGCAGATTGTGGATGAGCTCAACGTCAGCGGCGAAATAATAGCTGTGGGCGCTTCCGAGAAACCGAGGGAGACAGAAGACTCATATATGCCATGCTTTTTGGCAGGGGTTTGCCAGGCAAAGACAATAGCAAAATTTATGAATGTGCCATATTTTGGATTTTCACATCAACAGGGACATATAGCTGCTGCTGCCTGGTCTGCGGGGCGCATGGACCTTCTTGAGAAGGAGCACCTGGCCTGGCACCTATCGGGAGGCACGACAGAGCTGCTGCTTGTAAGACCTTATGGATGCGCTGTTCAGTGCGAGATTATCGGAGGCACGAAAGATGTCTCGGCGGGGCAGCTTATTGACAGGGCCGGACAGGCTCTTGGCCTTAGTTTTCCTTCAGGGAAGGCCCTTGATTCGCTCTCCAGAGAGGTGCATAACAGAGTGAAGTACCGGCCGAAAGCAGACAGTATGAGTTTTTCCCTCTCAGGAGTGGAACACAAAATGAAACAGATGATAGAAAGCGGCAACGCACCAAGCGATACTGCATATTTTACAGTTGCATCTATAATTGAGGCAGTCCATCAGGCTACTGACGAGGCAATGAAAAAATACGGCAATATGCCGGTGCTGTTTTCCGGAGGAGTTGCATCGAACTCGCTTTTGCGTGAGATGACGCCGGACGGCATATTTTCCGAACCCAAATATTCGACAGATAATGCCATGGGTACGGCAATTCTGACAATGAGAGCGGTGGAAAGCGGTGGATGGCAGAATTTATAAAGTTTCTGAACTGAATGAATACATCAAGGGTAAGCTTGATTCAGATGCAAATCTCGCACAGGTTTATGTACGCGGAGAACTGTCAAATTATAAAGTATATCCCTCTGGCCACCACTATTTTACAATGAAAGATGAGAACGGTGCGCTGCGCTGCGTAATGTTCAAAAGCAGCGCAATGAAGCTGAAGTTCAGACCGGAAAGCGGTATGCGTGTAATTGCCTTTGGCAGAGTGACGGTATACCCTCGCGACGGCGCATACCAGCTCTATGTAGGCTCACTGACGCCTGACGGTGTTGGCGACTTGCAGATGGCCTTTGAGCAGCTTAAAGAGAAACTCTTTAAAGAGGGACTCTTTGACAGGGAACATAAAAAAGAGATTCCGAAATTTCCTATGAGAATTGGTGTTGTTACATCTTCAGCAGGGGCAGCCGTGCATGATATAATCAGAGTTCTGAGAAAAAGGTGGCCGTTGGGTAAAGTCATACTTTTGCCGGTCAGAGTTCAGGGAGCCGAGGCGCCCCCTGAAATTGTCGGTGCCATACGATATGCCAATAGATACGCTGTGGCAGATGTTCTGATTGTAGGCAGAGGCGGCGGCAGCCTGGAAGATCTTTGGGCTTTTAATGACGAGCGAGTGGCAAGAGCCATTTATGATTCAAATATACCTGTAATTTCCGCGGTGGGGCACGAACCGGACGTGACTATTGCCGATTTTGTCGCTGACCTGAGAGCAGCGACGCCGTCTAATGCTGCTGAACTTTGCGCTCCAGACAGGGAAGAACTGATGGAATATATTGATACTTGCGGAGAACGGATATTACAGTCAGTGGAGAAACGGCTGAAGATCCTGCGACAGAAATTGGGGCTGATTTCTGAAAGACGCGTTTTGACTTCCCCAAGAGTATATGTAGAGGAACGACGCCGGACTGTTGATGCCCTGGCGGTACGGATGCGTACGGGAATGACGGCGGAAATAGCCAGAGAGAGAGCGGCTTATGCCGCTGCCGCAGGCAAGTTAGACGCATTAAGCCCGCTAAAAGTTTTAGGACGTGGATATTCAATAACAAGAAGGCAAACCGACGGCACTTCGGTAAAATCAATACTGGAGGTTTCCTGTGGAGATAGACTGTCGGTTATGTTTTATGACGGAGAAATCAGTTGTACAGTTGACGACGTACTGAACAACGGCTCCGGATTTGATACAGTTATGGAGGAAAATGATGACTGATACAAAAGCTGCAACTTTTGAGGAGTCAATGGCCAGATTGGATGAAATTGTTAAGATGCTGGAACAGGGAGACAGATCTCTGGATGAGGCGCTGGCACTATTTGAAGAAGGTACTGCCTTGGTTAAAAGCTGCGGGAAGCTCTTAGATGAGGCAGAGCAAAAGGTTATAAAACTTCAGAAAGGATCCGAAGGCGAGCCTGAGGAAGTCCCATTTGATACGGTGACGCAGTAATGAGATTTATAGATGAATTTGAAAAAATCCGTGCAACGGTAGAGGGGCAACTGGGAAAGTATTTTAAAGAAGAGTGTCTGCAGTCGAGGCTTATGGATGCCATGCGGTATTCCCTTATGGCCGGCGGTAAGAGGATAAGGCCGGTACTTCTACTCAAATTTTGCCAGGAGGCCGGAGGGGATGCTGAAAAGGCTCTGCCTTTTGCCTGCGCTGTGGAAATGCTCCACACTTATTCCCTTATACATGACGACTTGCCGGTTATGGATAACGATGACCTGCGCAGAGGTAAACCCACATGCCATAGGGTGTATGGTGAGTGTACAGCGACACTGGCAGGCGACGCGCTTCAGACGGCAGCTTTTGAAACACTTTTATCTGCTGATTTGCCTCCGGAGAGTATTGTATCCGCTGGAAGATATTTCTCCAGGGCAGTGGGTGCTGCTGGGATGTGCGGTGGCCAGGAACTTGACACGTCTGACTATCTTACCAGGGATGCTGCCGGCTTGACGGTTATCAATGACCTTAAAACCGGCGCGCTTATTCGGGCTGCGTGTGTGATGGGAGTTATTGCTGCCGGAAAAAATGCAGATAACGGGCAGTTTCAAGCGGCGGAGAACTATGGGATACATCTGGCCCGAGCTTTTCAGATACGCGATGATGTGTTGGACGTCGTTTCAAATGCAGATGCACTTGGAAAACCAGCAGGTTCCGATGAGGCAAACAACAAAGCGACTTATGCTTCTGTCTATGGTATAGAAAAATGCAAAATACTTATAGCTGAAGAGACAGAGCTTGCCGTGTCGGCAGTCAAAGGCAAATTTGACGACTGGAGTTTCTTTGCCGCGCTTGCAGAGAACTTGGCGGAAAGAAAAAGTTGAAAAATGAATATTTCCTGTATATAATGAATAACAAGGGATATATTCATTTATTTAATGATTCAAAATAGCCCCGCAGCGCGGGGCTATTTATTTGAGGTTGGTTTTGTGGGAATTTTAGAGAAGATTAATTCTCCAGAGGATCTTCGGCAGCTTGATGAGACAGAACTGACGGAACTGT
>CALXCS010000148.1 GCA_944386875.1 uncultured Oscillospiraceae bacterium | reverse complement strand
TGGCGACGCTCTCACGGGATATAAGCCCGTTTTTTTCCATCACCTGCAGTATCCCCGTGGCGGTGGATCTGTTCATGCCAAAGGCGCTCTCCACATCCCTCTGGAAGACCGGCTCCTGGGCACATCTGACTATGATAAAGTGCATAACGGCGCTCTGAGTGCCGGTAATACCCAGGCTTTGCATCTTGGCATTCAGATGTTTTTTTATCTTGTGGAACAGGACGCTAATGAGTATCCAGCAGTCTTTTTCCATTCTTTGTCTCACTCCCCCCTTTGCCTCCGTCAGCGCCGGCCCACCGGCAATTGTTCAGAAACGAACAAATTCTACCTCACAGCCCCTGCAAAGTCAATATGAAAATTAACTGTATTTTTTCCTGAATATCCGGCGGGTTTTAGTATGATTTTTCAGGCCCAACCAGTATGAAGCCGTTTATTCCATATTGGTTCTATGTCTTTACCTGTTTGGCGTATCATGATATACTAAACTAAAAAAGAGGTGGAAAATAGTGAGCATATTCAACTCCCCAATTTACATAGGCCAGATGCTGCTGAAAAACCGTCTTGTGATGCCGCCGATGGCAACGGCAAAGTCCTCTCCTGAGGGTCAGGTTACAAGCGACCTGTGCGACTATTATAGTCAGAGGGCCGCCGGCGGACACATAGGTCTTATTATCACCGAACACAGCTATATAAGCCCCGAGGGAAAAGCCAGCGACGGGCAGCTTTCCATATCCTGCGACAGCGATATAGACGGCCTTTCACAGCTTACAGACGTAATACACGCCGGCGGCTCACGGGTAATGGCGCAGCTAAATCACGCGGGCTTTTTCGCCAAGGTTCAAAATCCAAAAAGCGCCAGCGCCGTCCCCAATCCCAGAACGGGAGCTATACCTGAGGAAATGTCCCTTCAGGACATACACAAAGTGATAGCCGATTTCGCCGCGGCGGCCGTGAGGGCAAAAAACGCAGGTTTTGACGGTGTGGAGATACACTCAGCCCACGGGTATCTGCTCAATCAGTTCTTCTCCCCTCTTACAAATAAGCGCACGGACATGTATGGAGGAAGCAGTGTTGAGCGCAGGCTGGCTCTCCACCTTGACGTTATACGCGCAATCCGCGGCTCGGTAGGCGACGGATATCCCATAGCCCTGCGCCTGGGCGCATGCGACTATATGGAGGGAGGCTCCACCATTGAGGACGGAGTCCAGGCAGCCAGGATATTGGAGCAGGCGGGCATAGACATGCTGGATATCTCCGGCGGCTTTTGCGGTTTTGTGCGTCCCGACGTCAGCGGTCAGGGTTATTTTGGCGAGCTGACCGAGGCCATAAAAGGCGCTGTCAGCGTCCCCGTGGTCCTGGCAGGCGGTATAACTGATTCCGCAGCCGCTGAAAAGCTTCTTGAGGACGGCAAGGCAGACCTTATCGGCGTTGGCCGGGCAATTTTGCAGGATCCCACCTGGCCTGAAAGGGCTTTTGCCTGAACCAGCCGTATCCGTAAGCGCGTATCTGCCGTTTTCTGAGTTTCGGACTCATACGGATATTTTAAAGCTCTATGGAGACTTAATATAAAATCAGCGCCGCGGTTCATTGGAACCGCGGCGCTGAACCTGTCGAAAAGGCTGCGCGAAATTTAACCCTCGATGTCATTGTCACAAACTGCGGGCTTTTTCACCCCGGCTCACTGTGCCACAACGCTTATCCTCTGCCTTATGTGTCCGCCTTTCTCCGCCTCGTCCACCATGGCGATGGCGTAATCGGCGTAGCTTATGACGCTCTCTCCTCTGGAGTTTAACGTCAGCTCCTCGCCGCCCAGAAGATAGCGGCCAGTCCGCTGGCCATCTGCCTGGAAATCCGCAGCTGGACTTATGAACGTCCATCTGACGTCATTACGTGTACGCAGCTCTTTTAGAGCCTTACCCTGGGCCCGTGCCAGCGGTATAAATGCTTCGGGGAAATCAGGACCGTCCATCACCTGTGCGGTATGCTCCGAATTGACATACAGGCTGCCGGCGCCGCCTACCACCAGCAGACGCGTATCGGTGCCGCTGAGGATGTCGCACAGGTGCTTCAGCGAAGTGCTGTGCAGAGGCAGCGTTTCCTCTGTCCAGGCGCCAAAAGCGTCTATCACAACGTCAAAGCCCTCAAGGTCCGCCGCCGTCAGATCAAAAAGGTCCTTTTCAATGACTTTCTCTGCGGCCGTCTGGTTCTCCTCCCTAACTACTGCCGTCACATCAAGGCCCCTGTCAACTGCCTCTTTGACGATGAGCTTGCCGGCCTTTCCGTTTGCACATACAACAGCGATTTTCATAAGGATACCTCCTAAAATTAATTCCGTTTTTTGTTGTAACTTTCTTTGTTACAATCGGATAGTACCACAAGGGAGATGTAATGTCAATAGTTACAACAAAATTTTTGAAAAAATTTTGACGCACCGAAAAAATAAGTGCGTCAAAATACGGATATTTAAAGACATCTCCCCGGCATATCCCTCAATTGGCCGGATCCGACTGGATGCATTCTCTGGTGTCGCGGATAACGTCCGCTAAGGTTATCTGCTCCATCTCCCGCTCCATGGCCTCCTGGACACGCCGCAGCTTTTCGTCCAGCACCCTGTGGATATTCCTGCCCACAGGACACTTTCTATTTGGGTTCTCGTGGAAATGGAAAAGCTCGCCATTTTCCACACAGTCCACCGCCCTGTACACGTCCAGGAAGGTTATATTCTCTAAGGGTTTTGCTATGGAGGCTCCGCCGCTGCCCCGCTTAACCTCAATTAGTCCGGCGGCCTTCAGCTGTCCCAAAAGCCTGCGTATTATCACCGGATTTACATTGCCGCTCTCCGCCAGAAATTCGCTGGTGATCTTGTGATCTTTTTCAAAAGTATCTATGCATGCGAAAATGTGTATCGCCATAGTAAAACGGCTGGATATCTGCAAATTAGCCACCCCGCTCTCCGGCTACATTGTAACAGCCTCATAATGTAATGTCAACGGTTACAATTCTGCTGCCGTTTTTCCGATTGAATATCTATATAGTTAAAAATATCGTCGGTCTCATGTAAAATCTATTGCAATGGCCGCGGGATAGTATTATAATTTTTGTGTCGCCACTGATGCAGCGTACAAATTTAATAAGCGGGAGCTTGTAAACAGGCTGAGAGGAAGGTGTGACCTTCGACCGGTAAC
>CALXCS010000147.1 GCA_944386875.1 uncultured Oscillospiraceae bacterium | reverse complement strand
CCTGTGCCGTGGCAAGTGGGACATACCTCCGGCGTCGTGCCCTTTGCACAGCCATTGCCCCCGCATTCATCGCATGTCTCTACCCTTGAAACGGAGACGTTCTTATCACAGCCAAAAGCGGCCTCTTCAAAGGAAATTGTAAGACCAATTCGTATGTTATCGCCTCGGACAGGGGCATTTCTGTTTCTGGTGTTTCCGCCACCGCCAAATCCGCTGAAGAAACTGCCAAATATGTCTCCCAGGTCAAAATCGCCAAAACCGGCACCAAAACCGCCGCCTGATGCGGCGCCGTAGTTTGGATCAACGCCGGCAAAACCAAACTGATCGTATTTTGAACGCTTGTCGCTGTCTGAAAGCACCTCGTATGCTTCATTTATTTCCTTAAAACGCTCTTCGCATTCCTTGTCATTAGGGTGTAGATCTGGGTGGTTCTCTTTGGCAAGTTTTCTGAAAGCTTTTTTTATGTCTGCATCGCTGGCGTCTTTCCCTACGCCGAGAACCTCATAATAATCGCGTTTATCTGCCATTTTATCACCTTCATACGGGGAAATTGCGGGCGCACATCATGTGTGCCCGCAATATAATTGCCCGGAATTTTGGGTACCCCGATGGGGGATTATTTGTCCTTATTATCGTCGTCCACAACCTCATAATCAGCATCATAATACTGCTGGCCGTTATTATCCGTACCGGTGCTTCCGCTAGAACTGGCGCCGGCGCCTGGATCTCCAGGATTACCCTGGGCTGCATTCTGGCTGTACAACTTCTCACTGACTTTATAGAACACCTGGGTGAGTGCATCGGTAGCAGATTTAATGGCGGACGCATCGGAACCAGAGAGCGCTGTCTTCAAATTACCAAGGGCGGATTCAACTTCGTTCTTGTCTGCGGCGTCGAGCTTATCACCGGTTTCTGAGAGGAATTTCTCTGTCTGATAAACCATCTGGTCGCCTGAGTTGCGGGCCTCGACCTCTTCCTTGCGTTTTGCGTCTTCAGCGGCATATTGTTCAGCCTCGCGGACAGCTTTGTCGATATCTTCCTTGGACATGTTGGTGGAGGAAGTTATTGTAATGTGCTGTTCCTTACCTGTTCCAAGGTCTTTTGCCGATACGTTGACAATGCCGTTGGCATCGATATCAAATGTGACCTCGATCTGAGGTACTCCGCGGCGGGCAGGGGCTATGCCGTCCAGGTGGAAGCGTCCAAGGGACTTATTGTACTGGGCCATCTCGCGTTCACCCTGGAGAACATTTACTTCAACTGAAGTCTGATTGTCGGCAGCAGTGGAGAATACCTGACTTTTCTTAGTTGGGATAGTCGTGTTGCGCTCAATCAGCTTTGTAAAAACGCCGCCTAAAGTTTCGATACCAAGGGAGAGGGGAGTAACATCCAGAAGGAGGATACCTTCCACATCTCCTCCGAGTACACCACCCTGAATAGCGGCGCCTATTGCAACGCACTCATCAGGATTTATACCTTTGAAGCCCTCTTTACCGGTGAGCTTCTTGACCATATCCTGCACAGCGGGGATCCGGCTGGAGCCGCCGACCATAAGGACTTTAGATATATCTGTGCCGGTAAGCCCAGCATCGGTCATTGCCTGACGGACAGGTCCAGCGGTTGCCTCAACAAGATGAGCAGTTAACTCGTTAAATTTTGCCCTGGTGAGAGTAACGTCCATGTGCTTAGGACCGGTCGCATCAGCAGTTATATACGGAAGATTGATATTAGTGGTTGTCACACCTGAGAGATCACACTTTGCCTTTTCAGCGGCTTCACGCAAACGCTGCATGGCAACTCTGTCGGAACTTAAATCGACACCGCTTGTCTTTTTAAATTCTTCAACAAGATACTTCATTATGCACTCGTCGAAATCGTCGCCGCCCAAACGGTTGTTGCCGGCAGTAGCAAGGACCTCAATAACTCCATCGCCAATCTCAAGGATTGATACATCGAAAGTACCGCCGCCCAGGTCGTAAACCATGATTTTCTGATCCTGCTCTTTGTCAAGACCGTATGCCAGAGCAGCCGCTGTTGGCTCGTTTATTATTCTCTTTACATCAAGACCGGCAATACGACCGGCGTCTTTTGTTGCCTGACGCTGGGAGTCGGTGAAGTATGCGGGAACTGTAATCACAGCTTCGGTGACGGTTGCACCGAGATACGCCTCGGCGTCAGTTTTCAGCTTTTGCAGAACCATTGCAGATATTTCCTGAGGAGTGTAGGACTTATTATCGATAGCTACCTTGTAACTGGAACCCATCTCTCTTTTTATTGAAGAAATAGTTCTATCAGGATTTGTAATAGCTTGACGCTTTGCAACCTGGCCGACCATACGCTCCCCGTCTTTTGAAAAAGCTACAACAGAGGGAGTTGTGCGTGCGCCTTCAGCGTTTGGTATTACTACTGGCTCTCCGCCTTCCATAACGGCAACACAGCTATTTGTTGTACCAAGGTCAATTCCTATGATTTTTCCCATGATATTAGCCTCCTATATAAATGGGTAAATATTTTTAAAGTTTAATTCGGCTTTAATTAGCCACTTTTACCATTGAAAATCTTATTACTTTATCGCCGAGGGTAAAACCTTTTTGAAATTCTTCAACAATTTCGTTTTCTCCATACTGATCATCCTCAATATGCATAACGGCGTTGTGAAGATTAGCGTCAAACTTTTTTCCGACAGCGTCGATTGGTTTGATGCCCAATTTTTCAAATATTTCTTTTAACTGGTTCATTGTCATCTCTATGCCCTTGTAAAATGCTTCATCGGTTGTTGTAAGAGCCAGGGCGCGCTCGAGATTGTCATAAACAGGCAGAATCTGAAGTATAACGTCGGATTTTACCGTAGAGAAAAGCGCATCGCGCTCTTTCTGACTGCGTTTGCGGAAATTGTCATATTCTGCGTATAACCTTAAATATTTATCCTTTTCAGCTTTCAGTAATTCATCAAATTCTGCAGCATCTTTGGAAAGAGAAGCATCAGGAGAAACTCCGCTTTGCTCTGCATGGTTCTCTTCGGCTGTCGCTTGCTCAACAGAATTTTCTGCTGTACTTTCCGGCTGCTGATCTTTTTGCTTTTTAGCCATCATTGTCATCTCCCTTTATCATTAGCTTACCAAAGCCTGGAGGTGGGGATCCGCCCCCGCCTAAAAGTTTTGAGAGGCTTGCTGCAATGTAACTTAATTTTGCGGCAACGCTCGAATAATCCATTCGCGTTGGGCCGACAACGCCGATCAACCCTTTCATATTATCTCCGGCATTGTAGCTTGCAAGGACTACACTGGAGTCCTTTAGCTCTTCCGCCACATTTTCTGGTCCAATAAGTACCTTCACGTCGCCATCTTGCGTTAGAGAAGGAAGAATGGAGAGGTTTGAAGTGTCTGAAAGGTAATTCATAAGACGGTGAGCTTTCTCTGGATCTTTGAATTCCGGCAATTTCAGCAGATTTGCTTCGCCAGTTACAAGGGCCCCTCCGCTTTTTGCAGTACTGAGAATCTCAATTGCGAAACCTGCTATAACAGAACACAGGCCCATAGTATCACCTACCGCGCGCTCGGAAGAGGATATAAGCACCGGTGATATTTTGTCTTCTGTGATTCCGGTAAATGATGCATTGAATACTGCGGAAAGGCGAGTCATCATGCTTTCTTCAAAAGAGAAAGGCAAATGGACAAGTTTATTCTTTACTGTATCATTTGTAAGAAGCAGCACAATTATAAAGGTATTTGGATCTATATATATAAGGTCAAAACGCTTTATTGTAGCGGGAGTTTGCGAAGTTATGGATACAGCGGGATAATTGGTCACCAATGAAGCCATGTGCCCAGCGTCACTAATAAGCTGGTCCAACTCTTCCGCTTTTGCACTCAGGGAGGCGTTAATAGCCTCTGTCTCTTCTACAGAGAGTTTCTGCTGACGCATGAGCTCATTGACGTAAAGTCTGTAGCCCTTAGCAGTTGGGACTCGGCCGGCAGAAGTGTGAGGCTGCTCGAGATACCCGCTGGAACATAGATCAGCCAACTCATTTCTTATTGTTGCGGGTGAACAGTCTAAACCCGCCTTGTGCTGAATTGTCTTGCTGCCGACAGGCTCAGCCGTTTCGATATATTCCTCGACTACTGCCTGAAGGATTTTCTTTTTTCTGTCGCTGATCTGCATAGAAATCACCACCAGTTAAGACAGCGGATTAACCATTGTCTTTAGCACTCTATCTTCCTGAGTGCTAAACTTAATTTAGCACTGTATTTATGAGTTGTCAATACCTGCAGGGCTATTTCATAAATTATTAAAAACTAATTGAATATTTAAAGAGGCAATCAAAGCAAAAGGACGCCGCTGCGATAAAGCAGCGGCGTCCTTTTGCTTTGATTGCCCCAAGGAGCCAGGGGCAGATTAGAGCCGGCCTACGGCTTTCAGATAACCCTTAATTACCTCGACGGCACCATCGTAACCTGTACGCGAAGAGTTGAAACATATGTCGTGTGAATGTACAGACCCCCATGCCTCGCCAGTGAAATTTTTGTAGTAGTTGGCGCGGCCCTTATCAATTTTTGCCAATTTAGATGTAGCGGCCTTTTGATCCATATTGTATGCCTTCATAGTGTAAGCGATGCAATCGCTCTTATCGGCATAGATGAATACCTTGACACAATCCGCATTGTCGCGTAGGATGTAATCAGCACAGCGCCCAATAATGACACAGCTGTCTCTGCTGGCAAGCTCGCGTATAACGGTTGACTGGGCAGAGAAAGCGGCGAATGTTATTGGCACGTCGTACTGAGCTGTCAAACCGGTGACAGGATATGCAGTAGAAGCGAGATTAAACAAAAAGCTGTTTGAGGCGTGATCCTCCATACGGTCAATATAATCGGGAGACAGGCCGCTCTTCTGTGCTGCCATCTCAATTATTTGCTTATTGAACATGGGGATCCCCAGTTCGGCGGCAAGTTTTTGCCCAATTAATGTGCCGCCGCTGCCATATGAACGGCTAATTGCAATGATCGTTCTTTTCATGACGAAGCCCCCTTAATATAGTGATACCAAATAAGTTTGTGAATTGTGAACAATTAATCAAATATTGCTCACTTAAATTTTAACATAAATTCCAAAGATGTGCAACTATAAGTTGAAAAAAATGACCTTATTATCTTTACTTTTTTCAATAAAGCTGATAAAATCCACAGCGTGTGTTTTTATTTGTGCCCGAAAGGACTGTTTTAATGTATAGGTCGGCATTTGTACCAGCAGATATACTCATACCTGCAACAGCGGATATGAGGGATTGGAGCGTTATCGCCTGTGACCAGTTCACATCGGAACGCAGCTATTGGGACAGGGTCCGTGCTGAAACCAGCGGAAAATTGTCCACGTTCCATATGATAATTCCGGAAGCATATCTGAACGATGCACCGGTGATCAATATGGCGGCTGAGACCGAGCGCGTTATGGAGAGTTATCTGTCCGCTGGGATATTTGAGACAATTAAAAAGACATTTGTGTATGTGGAGAGAAATGTAATAGGCGGCGTAAGGCACGGACTTGTGGGTGCGCTTGACCTTGACGCTTACGACTATTCAAGGAATTCTGATTCCCTTGTGCGAGCCAGTGAAAGGACAGTGGTAGAGCGATTGCCCGCCAGAATGCTCACAAGAGAACGTGCTCCATTGGAGCTGCCGCATGTTATGGTCCTTATTGATGATCCGGAGAAAACTGTTATTGAGCCTTTAAAGAAGAAAACCGGCTCAATGAAAAAGCTATATGATTTTGACCTCATGGAGGATGGGGGCCATATACGCGGCTATCAGGTACCGGAGGATCAGATTGTAAAGGTGATGTCGGCGCTGGATACTTTGGCCGGACGGGGAGTGCAGGTAGTTGTTGGGGATGGGAACCACTCGCTTGCCGCGGCGAAAGAGCTGTGGGAGCGGACGAAAAAGGGCCTTACCCCTGAAGAAGCCGCAGTGCACCCAGCCAGATACGCACTTGTGGAACTTAATAATGTATATGACAGCGGCGTTATTTTTGAACCTATACACCGAGTAGCCTTCAATGTCACTCCCGAAAGACTCATTGAACTCATGAAGGAGAAAATCTGCTGCAGCGAAGGTAGAGACGTAGAATATATAATTGGCGGCAGAAAATGTGGAAAACTCCGCATAAAAGGGAAAACCTTTGGAGGAATGATTGAACAGCTTCAGAGCTTCCTGGAAGAATATGCGGCTGCAGTTGATGGGACTATAGATTATATACACGATGAGGATGCGGTTATGCGTCTAACAAAGGAACAGGACAGCGTTGGATTCCTTCTGCACTCCATGGATAAGGCAGATCTGTTTAAAACAGTCATATCAGACGGCATATTCCCTCAAAAGGCGTTTTCAATAGGCCACGCCAGGGACAAGAGATATTACCTTGAGTGCAGGAAAATCAAATAATATGTCCCTTTTCAAGAAGCGTGATGGCGTAAATATAGAGTAAACGTACGATACAAATGGGAATAATGAATGGCACGGGCTTTTGCCGGTGCCATTTTTCTTTTTCCTTCCTGTATTTTTAGGATTGCACGACAAGCAGAAAAAAGGCGGACGCGCCTCTTTCGAGTTTTTCCTTTACACGGATAGAATTAATCAAATAAACGATACTATAAGCTGCCTTGCACATGTATGGTATGGCTTTTTGAAAAACTTATCTATTTTATTTAGTATTTGCCTCTAAAACCGTAGTATATCAGTAGGGCAGGAAAAGGAGATGGCGTGATGGTTGATGACGAAAAAATTATTGATTTGTTTGTTGAGCGGTCTGAACGGGCTATACGGGAGCTGGACAACAAATACGGGAAAATTTGCAATAAACTCTCATATAATATTTTGAACGACAGGCAGGACGCAGAAGAATGCGTCAATGATGCATACTTAGGAGCATGGAATGCCATTCCTCCAGAGCACCCCGATCCGCTGTTGGCCTACATCGTCAAAATCGTTCGGAACATTTCACTCAAAATCTATTGGAAAAAGGGGGCTGCCAAGCGAAACAGCATTTTTACAGTTGCTATTCAGGAGATTGACAACTGTATAGCAGACCAGGAAACCGTAGAAGACGAAATTGAGGCCAGAGAGTTAGCCCGCATTATTGAGGATTTTTTGGATACGCTGACCACAAAAGAACGTGTTATTTTCATGCGCCGCTATGCGTATGCAGATACATATGCGGACATAGCAAAGCGAGTGGGAATATCTGAAAAAAATGTATCCGTCCGGCTTACCTTAATCCGCCAGAAAATGAAACAGTATTTAATTGAAAGAGAGGTATTCGTATGAACGTAAAATTGTTTTCCGAAGCCGTGAGCGAATTGGGCGACAAGTATTATGAGGAAGCGGCAAACTACCACTGCAAAAAGCATGAGTGGGTGAAGTTCACATCTTTAGCTGCTTGCGCTGCTATTGCGTTAGCGGCAGTATTGGGAGCCTTATGGAAACAGATTCCAAGGCAAACTGTACCACAGCCGGGACATGATTCCCAAATCATTACAACCCCAGATCATCAGCCGGACAACACCGAACAAGTCATTAGTCTTAACGTCAATGAAACTGAGGCGCCTAATGCCGTAACTGGAAATATCTGCCTTGGTGCAGACGATTTTACATCAATGTCTTATGAAGAACTGCTCAGATATTTTGACGTATCGCTTCCAATTACAGAAACGCTTCCCTACCTTACGCTTCAAAGCGGAGCTTTTGGCATCTACAAGACAGATAGTCGTGACATTTATTATGATGGCAACCTTGTTGAGTTTCAAAATTCTGACGGAACGCAGAGCATAAATATCGTCTTTTCTAAAATATTTAAGCATACTTCAGATGTTTTTACTTTAAGTGCGGACGAACTGAAATTTACAGAGATCAACGGCAGAGAGCTGGCGGTTTTCCACTACACAGATGAAAATGAAATAGACTGCTATTATACCGAATTCCTACAGAATGACGTGGCCTTAGTGGTCAGCTCAGAAAATATTTCGGCGGAGGATTATGCTAAATGCCTGCAGGTTTTGGTCGATCAAGTAGAGCAAAACAGCAGTTCTGTCAACACTATAGCAGGCGAAATTGTTGTAATTGACCCGTACGCAAATCATATAGCGGTTCGCTTGGATGAGGAACAGGCCCCGGAATATAGCAGCGTATATGGGATTAACCTGCCGGACGGGCAATCTGCCGAGGATTATTCGCTTGGCGACCGTGTAGAGATAACATATACGGGAGAACCGGCAACTGTTTTGACGATATGGGCAGAGCAATTTGTTGATATCGCATTACTTTCATGAGTACGAAAATTATAATATGGGGACAGCCGAGTTCTCGGCTGTCCCTTTTTGTTGTTGTGATAGGCAGAAAAAGAATAGACAACTACGGCAAAACTCGGGGAGAACCTACGAAGAATTAACGAAAAGGTTGAAATTATAGCCTATCTTCGCTTTTAGATTATTAAGCGATAAAACGCAGAGCAACGTCAGGTGAAAAGCTTTCCGCCTAGCAGATTCAAAGTAATTGCATTGAGTATGCCGACGGGAAGCCCCTGGTCTTTTGTTATCCACATAAAGAGCAGTTCGTATGTGACGCCGGCAAGACTTGCTTTAATGTAAGGCAGTTGCCATTCCTCGGCGGTGAATAGAGTGTTAAGGCAGTCAGTATCCTCAACAAAAAAGGAGCGGTTGCAGTTCTGAAATATGTAACCCAGCTCATGCTGAAACAAAAGCGCCAGAAAATCTTTGCTGTCTCCCCAGAAAATAAAGTAATCAATTATCAGATTCTCAGGTATAGGATTTGCGGCAGTGAGAGTGTTGTGGTATTTCTGAAACAGCCTTCTGATTAGATAT
>CALXCS010000146.1 GCA_944386875.1 uncultured Oscillospiraceae bacterium | reverse complement strand
CGCCTGTGGAGAAGCCGTTGAATATACCTATAAGTGTGTTTATTATGCTGGTTGAGGAACCCACTGCTGCGAGAGCTTCTTTACTGACAAAGTTACCGACAACTATACTGTCAACAGTGTTGTAAAGTTGCTGAAAGATGAGGCCGATAAGCATGGGAACTGCAAAGTTCACTATGTGCTTCCATATTGGCCCTTCACTCATGTTGACTTCATTCTTGTCTAATTTTGTCAACTATATCCCACCCTTTCATATATTTTGCCGAAACATTCTCCAAGCCGCGAAGAATATAGATGTTTAAACGGCGAGAGGGATTATAGACCTATGCGAAGTGAAAGTCAATAGATAGATGAAATTATTTTTGCAGGGTCTTGCAAACAAGTTAATCTGATCTCCAACATCATATTCACCCTTTTTATATTGTATTCAACGTGTAAACTGATGTATAATTTAATTAACTGTTTATAATGAATTATTGGGAGGCAGTGTATGAATATTATCGTCCTCTGCGGAGGCTTATCAATGGAGAGAGACGTATCGATAAAAAGTGGCGCGATGATTGCTAAAGCTCTCAGAGAGAAGGGGCATAAGGCGGTACTTGTAGATGCCTTTTTCGGGTACCAGGGGGAATACACGAAGCCTGCTGAGATATTTGACTATCCTGTGGATGACAGCATCGCCGATATACCCGAACAGGTTCCGGATCTGGAGAAGATAAAGGCGCAGCGGACCGGCCAGGGGGATGACAGCAGAGTCGGAGCCAATCTGATTGAGATTTGCCTGGCGGCAGATATTGTATTCCTGGCTCTCCACGGCTCTGATGGAGAGGACGGGAGGATGCAGGCCATGTTTGACATAGCCGGCGTCAAGTACACGGGATGCGGCTATATGGGCAGCGCCATAGCCATGAATAAGGCGGTTGCCAAAGACCTGTTCCGAGCAAACGGCATCAGGACGCCTGAAGGACGGGATATAGCTGCCGATGATACGGACAAAAGCGCGCCTTGCTTCCCATGCGTTGTAAAGCCCAGATCAAGCGGCTCCTCTGTGGGCACCTCTATTGCCAATAATGATGAAGAATACCAGGCGGCACTGCGGGAGGGCTTTAAGTACGACAGCCACCTGATAGTTGAGAGATACGTAAAAGGCAGGGAGGTGGATGTGGGCGTCATAGCAGGGTGTGCTTTGGAACCCATAGAGATACGCCCTAAAAGCGGGTTCTTTGACTATAAAAATAAGTATCAGGACGGCATGACGGATGAGATTTGCCCAGCCGATTTTCCGGTACGTGTTAAGGAAGAACTGAAAGAGACAGCCCTGAGGGTGTTTCGGGCGCTGTACCTTCAGGTATACGCCAGAATGGATTTTATAATAGACGGACAGGGCATCATATGGTGCCTGGAGGCCAACACGCTGCCGGGCATGACGCCAGCCAGCCTGATGCCAAAAGAGGCTGCTGCTGAAGGAATAGAATATGGGGATCTCTGTGAGATGATAATCTCCAGCTCTCTTGAAAGGTACAGGTGAATTATGAGCCAGCTCATTATATTTGGAACAGGTTATGCCACCGCCACCAGATGCTATAATACGTGCTTTGCAATAAAAAACAGCGACGGAGTGTTTTTAATTGACGCCGGAGGCGGAAATGAGATTTTAAAAAGGATTGAGACAGCGGGCATTGACCTTGGGGATATCCGCGGCATGTTTGTTACTCACGGCCATACAGACCATATAATCGGCGCTGTGTGGATAGTCCGCGTCATTGAGGCCGCCATGAAGTCGGGAAAATATAAAGGTGACTTTCCTATCTACGGCCATGACGAAGTCTGCCGGACACTGAAATTTATGTGCGACAACATGCTGGCAAACGGCGCTTACGGCTGGGCCGGCGGCAAGATTAAGCTGAATGAAGTCAAGGATGGTGACACGATTTCCGCAGGTGGGAATGTGTACACTGTGTTTGATATATTTTCCAGCAAAAAGAAGCAGTTTGGATTTACCGTGGAAATAGACGGGAGCAAACTTGTGTGCCTGGGTGACGAGCCGTTTAACCCAAAATGCGAGAAATACGTATCAGGTGTGGATATCCTTATGAGCGAGGCGTTCTGCCTTGAACGGGATGAGGAGAAGTTTCACCCGCATCAGAAGAGCCACAGCACGGCGCTGGAAGCGGCGGGCCTTGCCCAGCGCCTGGGCGCGAAGGAGCTGATACTTTACCATACTGAGGACACCGACCTGGCCCACAGGCGCGGCAACTACACCGCTGAAGCCGCCAGGGCCTTTTCAGGCATCATATATGTTCCGGACGACATGGAAGTAATAGACGTTTAATAAGAGAGGAGGCAGAAGATGAAGAGGAAACAGATAACTCCGGAAAAAATAGCGGAGCTGACGGGCGGGACCTACATGGGCCCCAGAGGCAGGAAAAATGACAGGATTGGCAGAGTTGGACTTGACAGCCGCGACATTGAGCCTGACGATCTTTTCGTGTGTATAAAAGGCGCCAGGGCTGACGGCCACGATTTTGCCCGTCAGGCAGTTGAGCAAAAGGGAGCGCTGTGCTGCCTGGCGGAGAGAGAGCCGTATGACGGATGCCCCTGCGTCGTAGTTGAGTCTGTTGTCTCGGCCCTGGCAAAAATCGCTGAGTACTACAGACGGCTAT
Organism: uncultured Oscillospiraceae bacterium; assembly: GCA_944386875.1. Lineage (GTDB taxonomy): Bacteria > Bacillota > Clostridia > Oscillospirales > Oscillospiraceae > RUG626. Next base: position 2,159 of record CALXCS010000146.1, on the reverse strand, counting down.
TCTCAATACCTGTTGTGGGAGTCATTGGAAGTGTGGGAAAGACCACGGCAAAGGAGCTTATCTCGGATGTACTGGGCAGGAAGATGAATGTGCTGAAGACGCCTGCTAATCTCAATAATGAGCTGGGCGTACCTCTTACACTTTTGTCCCTAAGGGAGGAGCACGAGGTGGCCGTCATCGAGATGGGTATTTCAGACTTCGGCGAGATGCGCCGCCTGGCCAGGATGGTAAGACCGGACATATGCGTTATGACGTCCATAGGTTACTGTCACCTGGAGAAACTGGGGGACCTGCAGGGTGTGCTTCGGGCAAAAAGCGAGGTATTTGAGTTTATGGAGCGGGACTCCATAGCTATTGTCAACGGGGACGATGAGATACTCAGGGATTTCGACCCAGGCGTTAAGAAAATAACTTATGGAATAGGGAAAGACAACGATTATCACGCAGAGAACATTGAGAGCCTTGGATTCCAGGGGATAGCCTGCGATATCTGCATAGGAGATATGTGCGTCTTTACTTTGATACCGGCTTTCGGCGAGCACATAGTCTACGGCGCCTTGGCTGCGGCGGCAGTGGGCAGGACGCTGGGAGTTGACGGCGAGGATATCCTCAGAGGACTTGCGGAGTACAGGCCGGTTGGCGGCAGGGCCAACGTGACGGATACAGGCTATATTACGCTTATTGACGACTGCTATAACGCCAATCCTAACTCTATGGCGGCTTCGCTGCGTTCACTGAGTTCTATCCGCTCCCTGTCTGCAAAACCCCAGGGCAACAGGGTGGCTATATTGGGCGATATGAAGGAACTGGGCGCGGACTCTGCCGAGCTGCACGAAGCCATCGGCAGTCTGGCTGCGGAGCTGAAAATAGATCTGGTTATATGCTGCGGCCAGGAGGCAAAGGGCATTTTTGACGGCTGTGTAAAAGCAGGCCATGTAAAAGCCAGATACTACAGGGACAAAGAGGACTTTTATCCTGACATATCCGCCACCATCGGCAGAGGGGACGTGGTGCTGGTAAAGGCCAGCCACTCTATGGGCTTTGAGGATATAGTTGCCAGGCTGAGAGAACTGGGGCGCCGGTGATGCGCCTTAAGTACACCGTAAGCGACAGCGATGCCGGAAGAAAGGTATACGGTATTTTAAAAGGAGAGCTTCGGCTTTCGGATACACAAATAAAGCGGCTGAAAAACGGCGGAGGCGTATTGCTGGACGGTCAGCCATCTTTTACGACCCGCAGGTTTATGCAGGGCCAGACGGTGGAGGTGGACTTATCTGTCTCAGAGCAGCCTCCGCAGTTCCCTCCTGAAAAGGGGGAGCTGGATATACTGTGGGAGGGCGATGGGCTCCTGGCCGTCAACAAACCGGCTGGGATGCTGTCCCACCCGTCCAGAGCCAGGTTTACAGGCACGCTGGCAAACTATGTGGCAGGGTACCTGCTGGACAAATATTCTGACGCCTCATGCCATCTGGTAAACAGGCTTGACAGGGACACCAGCGGCGTTGTGCTTGTGGCCAGAAACGCCCACTTGCAGCGCCTGTGCGCCCAGGCTATCAGAGAACCTGGGGCATGCAAAGAGTATATGGCGTATACCTTCGGCTGGCCGGAGCCGGAAGACGGCGCTATGGATATGCCGATACGCAGGGAGACGCCTCAGAAAATGAGGAGGATAGTATCAGACGACGGGCAGTGGGCCGTGACGCGGTATAGAACTGCCGGCAGATGGTGTCTGCCGGAGGGGAAAATTGCCCAGGTGGTATACAGGCTTGAAACTGGCAGGACCCACCAGATACGTGTCCACAGCCTTGCCGCCGGCTTTCCGCTGCTGGGCGACGGCCTCTATTTTACCGATGGTTCAAGGGCGCTCTCGGAGAAGCTGGGACTTACGTCGCAGCTTCTGCACGCGGGACGCCTCTCATTTGTGAACCCGGCAACAGGCGAGAGAGTTGATATAGCGGCGCCGGTGATAAGGGAGGATATGCTGTCTCTCCAGGAAAAACTGCGGAAAATAGGCAAAACATCTATTGACATTTAGACAAGTATATTGTAGAATATCTGAGCGCCGTTAAAACGGCGGTTGTGGCCGAGTAGTTCAGTTGGTTAGAACGCCAGCCTGTCACGCTGGAGGTCGAGGGTTCGAGCCCCTTCTCGGTCGCCAA
>CALXCS010000145.1 GCA_944386875.1 uncultured Oscillospiraceae bacterium | reverse complement strand
AATATGATATTTCCCTGCATATCCCGCAGCACTACGCGGCTGTCGCCGGTTATGAGAATCAGTCCTCCGGCCAGGCTGACAGTTTCGCTGGGGGAGCGGCGGATCGTAAACAGGCTTTCGCCGTTGCTGTCGAATATTTGTACCTGCCGGCCGTCATCTGCCCTGAAATAGAGCTCACCTGTGGCCAGATCATAGCTGTGGCAATCGCCGGTATACAGGATATTGTCAGCCATTAATCCGTTGTCGAGGCTTACAAGAGCCTGAGATCCGGAGTCGCTGTCATAGTTGGAAAATAGCGCCACACGGCCCCAGACTGTCTGGGGAGTGCCGGGGGCCGTAACCCGCAGCACCTCGCTGCCCTGGACAAATACGGTGTCCTCTCCGTCGGCATACCATGTCCAGCCGTTTTGTATACCGCTAGGCCAGTGGGCGTATTTGCCGATGATGGGGCTGTCTACACTTTCCATTGTGGAGGCGTCGTATACCTCCTCTATAAGGTATCCCTGCTGCCACCCTTCAGGGGTGTAGTCATAGACCATAAACTGGTCTCCGCTATCCCAAGTCACCCTTGTTATGCCCCCTGCCGACAGCAGAGAATTGCCGGCCTCATCGTATACGGTATATGTGTAGTTATCGTAATTGTAGCTCACATATTTGCCATTTACCAATTGATCTGACTGAGGAAGCTCTTCAGTGTATGAGAGCTCCCCTGTATCAGGATCTATCCACCAGCCCAGAGTCCCATAGTTTCGTATATAAGGACTGTCTCCGTACCAGCCTGCACCCCATAGTGCCATGGACTGGCCGATCTCAGAGGGTATATTGCTGACGCGCAGTATTTCATCTCCGGTTTTGCCGTCAAGATATACAAGCTCATCCCCATCTAAAAGAAAGATTCCTTTTTTAGTGCAGTTCTGATTTATATCCCTGCCCCATAGTGAGAGCTCGCCGTCCATGGTGTATTTAAATTCTGTACACCAGCTGCCGTCCCTGGCGGCCATGGCCCATACTTCAGAAGCCTCGTCCCAGCTGCTGCTGGAGCTGGCAAGTGTCTCTTTGCAGAGCATAAAGTATGGAAGCGGCTCCAGATTGTAATAGCCGCCCTGGGAGCCACCGTCCCATACGGATGAGAGCACCGGATCCAGTACGATTTCACCGGACAGGGTCATCAGCCCATATCTGGAACCCAGGTCGGTGCCCCCCAGCTTATCCCCCAGGAATGGGATCAGCGGGCCATAACTATCAGACGGGACAAGTTCTGTGATAGCCTGATCAGATGAACGTGTGTAGATGGGCTCATCCGGTGAATATGGCTCCAATGAGGACCAGTCCACATGGACATCTGGCCCGTCAGGATTATCTGGAAACTGCTGTTCTTCCTGCTTGTCGGGTTCCTCCGGCGGCATGACCTGGTCCTGCGGAAGTTTATCCAGCTCACTGGGCGCCCGCCCGCATCCGGCGAGGCCTATACAGAGAATAACAGATACAAAAACAGACACGGCGTAACTGAACTTCATATTATGCACCTCCCGTGTACATGGATATCATACCTGAACAACATATAGTTTAGTATATATGATACCCGCAAATGTTGTGTGATTCACCCATATTCAGTAACATTTGTTTACAAAGAGCTTGTAATGGCAAGACTTATTTTTGTCAAAAAGCTGCCTTTACCCAGGGTGAGTACCGGGGTATAATAAAAAAATAAAAAAATGTCGAAAATTATGTCACCTTTTTATCGGGTGGATACGTCTATATATAAGTGAGCATATTAAACAGCATGTTGTATAGGGAGGGGCCTAATGAAAGGTAAGCATACTGGAGGCAGCCGCGCAGTTAGTTCAAAAGGGCAGCATGCGGCGGGCCGCGCAAATAGAAAAAGGACCAGAAAGAGCCGCAAGGCGAAAGCTCTCATAGTAATAGCTGCTGTTTTCGCTATTTTTGCCGTGGCGATAGTCCTGCTGTATAACAGATGGGTTGTAAAACCCCAGCTCCCAAACCGTGAGCCGGCGGACGGCGGCCAGCAGAGTGGGCAGACAGGGGAGCAGGAGACTGACATAGACGCTGTGGCACCAATGGTTACAGGGAGCAGGAAGAGCGAAGATTTTTACACAGTACTGATTGTGGGAGCAGATGAGAGTTCCAACCAGACTGATACAATAATGGTGGTGTCATATGACGTGACAAACCAGAAGGCGTCGGTGATGTCAATACCCAGGGATACGCTGGTGAATGTCAGATGGAACCCCAAAAAGATAAACAGCGTGTATAGCGTCAACGGCAGCGGAGAAGAGGGCCTTGAGGCTCTTATAACCCAGGTCAGCAATATTATTGGATTTAGACCGGACTATCACATTGTGATAGACTGGGAACTTGTGGGACAGATGGTGAACGCCATAGGCGGTGTGCACTTTGACGTTCCATACGATATGGATTATGATGATGACGCCCAGGATCTGCATATACACCTGAGCAAGGGGTACCAGGAACTCAACGGCGAAGACGCCATGGACCTGGTGCGCTGGAGGAAAAATAACAGCGGCGTTGCATTGGGTGATGTCCAGCGCCTGGACATACAGCACGATTTTCTTGCAGCCGTACTCCAGGAGACGCTCCAGATAAAGAATGTGACGAAAATTGGTGAGCTGGTGAGCCTGTTCCAGGAGAACACAGAGAGCGACCTGATTGTGGAGAACCTGTTCTGGTTTGCTTCCCAGGCGGTTTTCGGAGGTCTGAAGGTGGAGGACGTGGAGTTCACTACAATGCCGTATGCCACCGGATATGATTACACCGGAAGGTTTTCATACGTCTATCCGATTCAATCGGAACTCATGGATATTATAAATAACGGATTGAACCCATATGCTGCCGATGTGACATATGCCAATGTGGACTGGATGAGCATTAACGCTGACGGGACGCTTTCATCTACCACCGGCGTGCTTCGGGATCCTGATATGGGATATATCCCAGCTCAACCAGAACCAGAACCGGAGCCGGAAGAGCCTGAGCCGCCTGCGGAGGAACCGCAGGAACCTGAGACACCACCAGAGGAGCCGCAGGAACCCGAAACACCGCCTGAGGAGCCACAGGAACCCGAAACGCCGCCTGAGGAACCTCAGGAACCAGAGATGCCTCCAGAGGAGCCTGAAACTCCCGCTGAAGAAACCGATCCATCCACAGGAGAGGAAGCTCCGCTTTAAAGGATGCAGGCCAGACCGCCGGCTGAGGAATCCCGCTCGTCCAGCGGCTGACAAAACTAAAAAATACCCTGGCCCGCGCAGCTGCGCAAGCCAGGGTATTTTTGGCTTATGTTTATAGGTTGTCCGCTACTTTTGAAATTACCTTCTTATTTATCCTGACCAAGAGCAGCAGAGATACAGCAAGGGAGGCCACCTCGGCGATGGGGAAAGCCCACCACACCAGAGTAACGGTGCCTATCTTTGAGAAGACGTACGCTACAGGGACAAGGACTACAAGCTGCCTTGCCACAGAGACAATGGCGCTGTATATGCCATTGCCCAGGGCCTGGAACACACTTCCGCACACGATTCCAGCGCCGGCGGCAAGGAAACTCCAGGATATTGTACGAAGTGCGGGTACGCCTATCTCCAACATGTGATCGGAAGCCTCGAAAAAGCCCAGCAGCCATTCAGGGAAGAGCTGGAACACCGCAAACCCAACCACAGTTATAAATTCAGCTATTAATACGCTGCATTTAATAGCTTTTATGATTCTTGACTTCTTCTGAGCACCGTAGTTATATGCTACGATTGGGACCATTCCGTTATTTAAACCAAAGACAGGCATGAATACAAAGCTCTGAACTTTAAAATAGGCTCCAAAGACGGCGGCTGCAGTCGATGAGAATATCATGAGTATTTTGTTCATGCAGAAACTCATAACAGAACCGATGGCCTGCATGAGAGTTGTCGGCCCGCCTATAATACAGATTTCCTTCAGGACATGTCCCTGGGGACGCCCTTTCAGGGAGAAGCGTATTTCCTTATTGATCTTTATATGGAATATAATCGCCAAAATAGCCGCCACAATCTGGCCAAACACGGTGGCGATAGCGGCGCCGGCGACGCCCATGGCAGGGAAGCCGAAATAGCCGAAGATCATTATCGGGTCGAAGATTATATTAATTACTGCACCCGTTGTCTGGGTAATCATGGTGTATATGGTCTTTCCTGTGGACTGGATTAACCGCTCAAAAATAATCTCAAAGAAGATGCCAAAGGAGAAGATACATACGATAGTCAGGTAGTCAACGCCCATCTCCACTATCTCAGGGGCGGTGCCGGAGGCTGTCTGAGACTGCAGGAACGGCCTGACAAGGAATATTCCAACAATAAGGAAAAGAACATAGCAGCACAGCGCCAGGAAAACGCCGTTCCAGGCCACGCTGTTGACCTTCTTCTGGTCCTTCTGACCCAGGGCTTTTGACACCAGCGCATTTGTTCCGACTCCAACACCGTTTGCAAAGGCGATGAGAAGCGTCTGGATTGGGAAAGCCAGAGATACCGCCGTCAGCGCATTTTCGCTTATCTGACTGACAAATATGCTGTCTACGATGTTGTAAAGGGCTTGAACCAGCATGGAGGCCATCATCGGCAGGGACATAGTTATCAGCAGCCTGCCTATTGGCATTACACCCATCTTGTTCTCTCTTAATGTGTTGCCATTCAAGTTTCCACCACTCCCTACATCTAACTATAAATTACTTGTTTTCAACTTGCCTATATTAACATAGCGCTCTGAAGTTAGCAACTATTAATTCGCAATATTTGATATAAATCAGAGAAAAATCTAAGTTTTTGCCGTTTTGACCACATATAAGGTACAAAAAATCTCCGGTTATTCGCGAAGCGGATAACCGGAGATTTTTGTACAGTTTATCAGCTGTTTCCCTTAAAGTATTTTACGGCCGATGCGAAGAGGCCCATGTCGTACTCTCCCGGCACATTCTTATAGAGACCGCCGATACGCTCGGAGTGGCCCATTTTACCGAATACGCGTCCGTCTGGGGATGTAATGCCTTCAATGGCGCAGACTGAGCCGTTGGGGTTATAATCAATGTCCATTGTTGGGACGCCGTCAAGATCCACATCCTGAGTGGCTATTGGACTGTTTGACGCCAGTTCCTCAACAAGCTCATCAGAACAAAGGAATCTGCCTTCTCCATGGGATATCGGCACTGTGTAGATATCTCCAGGGGTTGTGGCGGAGAACCAGGGGGACTTATCGGATGCGACACGCACACGGACAAGACGGGACTGGTGCCTGCCGATTGTATTGAAGGTGAGAGTGGGGCTGCTCTCGTCAGCTTCCATAATCTTGCCATAGGGCACAAGGCCCAGCTTGATAAGCGCCTGGAAACCGTTGCATATGCCGCCCATAAGCCCGTCACGCTGCTCCAGGAGCTGCGTAACAGCTTCTCTCACGGCCTGATTCCTGAAGAACGCGGTTATGAACTTGCCTGACCCGTCTGGCTCGTCACCGCCGGAGAATCCGCCTGGTATGAACACAATCTGACTCTCCGCTACAAGCTTTGCAAATTCCTCAACACTTGATGCGATATCTGACGCGGTGAGGTTCCGAACCACAAATATCTCGGGGCTGGCGCCAGCCTCAGAAAAGGCCCTGGCGGTGTCGTATTCGCAGTTTGTGCCTGGGAATACGGGAATGAGCACCTGCGGATGGAGGCTCACGAATTTTGGCCAGGAGCGCTTTCCGGCGGTATAATTGAAAGGCTTTACAGAGCCGCAATCGCCGGATTTTGTGGGGTACACACTCTGCAGCTTGCCCTCGTAAATGTCCTGGAGCTCTTCAAGAGAGAGCTTCTCGCGGCCGTAGGAGATACATCCGGAATCATTTGTCATACCAAGAAGCTCGCCTATTACTTTGCCGTCGCTTAGCTCAAGGACGAAGGAGCCGTAGGCCGGAGCAAAAAGATCCTCCATGGTTTGGAAGTCCTCTATATCGACGCCCACGCGATTGCCCAGACTCATTTTCAAAAGCGCCGCCGCAACACCGCCGCGGCCTGGAGTATAGGCGGCATAGAGCCTTCCTGAGAGGCGCAGGCCGGTGATCACCTCAAACATACTCTTGAGGCTGTCAGCCGTGGGAATGCCGTTTTCATAGTTTGGCCTGAATATGCACAGCATATGCCCAGGCCCCTTGAGCTCGTTTGTAAGTATCTGGCTTTCCTTACCGTGGTTTACAGCAAAAGATACCAGCGTGGGAGGCACATCCAGATCCTCAAAAGAACCGGACATGGAGTCTTTGCCGCCGATGGAGCCTATCTCCAGCTCACGCTGGGCTTTCAGAGC
>CALXCS010000144.1 GCA_944386875.1 uncultured Oscillospiraceae bacterium | reverse complement strand
ACATAAGTGGACCTGAACTTATGAGAAGGCTTAGATCAGAGTATAAAATTGAACTGGAGATGGCCTCTGCAAAATATGCGCTGGCCATGACAGGCATGGGAGACACAAAAGAGAGCCTCAGGATGTTGAATGCCGCATTGGCAGACATAGACAGGGACATAAAAGCTTCAGGAGTGGCCGGAGATACACCAGCTCTTTGCCTGCCTGATCGGGATATGGCGATAGGCAAGGCTCTGTCAATGAAGAAAATTGACGTACCGATGCCCGACACAGCTGGGCGCACTGCAGGAGAGTATGTGTGGGCCTATCCGCCTGGTGTACCGCTGATAGTCCCAGGAGAGAAGATTGATGAGGGAACCCTGCACCGCCTTTCCGGCTTGAGCTGCGCCGGTGTGAAGCTCCACTCCACCTGGGGGGGAGCTCCCAAATTTCTGCGATGCATTGACAATAACGGAAGTTTTTAAGCGCCATGCTATTGACCTGCAAATAAATCTATTGTACAATGGGTGCGAAATGAGAAGCAGTGAAAGGGGGTACACCCATGAAGCGTATAGTTACTATTGAGACCCGTGACCTGGCCTGCAGCGCAATAAACGGCGGCTGCGGCGAGTGCCAGACCTCTTGCCAGTCTGCCTGCAAGACCTCCTGCGGAGTTGCTAACCAGCTGTGTGAGAACAGGGAAGAGAAGTAACCTTCTCATGGCGGAATCACCGCTTGCGCCACCGGCGCAGGCGGTATTTTTTGCCCGAAAGCCATATTTTGTGAGGTGTCCCTTTTGATACATCAATATAAATTAAACGGATACAATATAGTGTTGGACGTTTACTCTGGCTCTGTCCATGTTGTGGACGACGTGGCTTATGATATAATAGGAATGTTTGAGAAAACGCCCAGGGGGCAGATTGTCTCTGCAATTCTGGAGAAATACGCAGGGCGCCCAGATGTGACTGCTGAAGATATTGAGCAGTGTATAGATGATGTGGAGGCGCTTAAGTCAGCCGGTAAACTGTTTACACAGGATACATATGAAAACATAGCCTCTGATTTTAAAAACCGTTCAGATGACATTAAGGCACTGTGCCTTCATGTGGCGCATACTTGCAACCTTAACTGTGAGTATTGTTTTGCAAGCCAGGGCAAATACAGCGGAGATCGCGCCATAATGAGCTTTGAAGTGGGAAAACAGGCGCTGGACTTTCTGGTGGAACACTCTGGGAACCATGTCAATCTGGAAGTGGACTTTTTCGGCGGCGAACCTCTTATGAATTGGGATACAGTAAAACGTCTTGTGGAGTACGCAAGGAGCATCGAGGCGGAGCGCGGCAAAAAGTTCAGATTTACCCTTACCACCAACGGCGTCCTGGTGGATCAGGACGTCATAGAATTTTCAAACCGAGAGATGCACAACGTAGTCATGAGCTTAGATGGCCGTAGAGAGGTGCACGACAGATTCCGTAAAGATTATGCCGGCAACGGGAGCTATGACAAAGTTGTACCCAAGTTTCAGGAATTCGCCAAGGCGAGAGGGAATAGGGAGTACTATATACGAGGCACTTATACCCACTACAACACCGATTTTACCCAGGACATATTCCACATGGCCGACCTGGGATTTACGAAATTATCCATGGAGCCGGTGGTGTGCTCCACAGATGATCCCTGCGCTCTCACTGAGGAGGATCTGCCGGTGCTTTTTGAGCAATATGAGATACTCGCTAAGGATATGCTTCGCAGGGAGCGTGAAGGTCATCCCATAACTTTCTATCACTATATGATAGATTTAAAGCATGGCCCGTGCATTTATAAGCGCATATCAGGATGCGGTTCAGGAACTGAGTATATGGCAGTGACCCCCTGGGGCGACCTCTATCCGTGCCATCAGTTTGTGGGTGATCCCAAGTACCTCATGGGGAATGTATGGGATGGCGTTAAGAATAATAACATCAGAGATGAATTTAGAAAGTGTAACGTGTACGCTAGGCCCGACTGCAGCGATTGCTGGGCCAAACTATACTGCTCCGGAGGATGCCCCGCCAATGCGTACCATGCCACTGGCGACATTACAGGGACGTACGAGTACGGCTGTAAGCTGTTCCGTAAGAGGATGGAGTGCGCCATAATGATGGAGGCGGCAAAGAGCCTGGGAGAGAATGGCTGACAGGTGACTGTGAAGCCCTTAATATCTGCTAAAAACATGTTAAACGCGCATACGCCGGACAGCTATCTGCTGAGAATTTCTTTTCATTTAATAGTGAAGGGCCGGCGGACTGAAATGTCTGCCGGCCCTCTATTTTGACGCCATTTAGAATAAAGACCTGAATTACATTATATGCTCTTCAGCGCAGTCATCCAACACACGCATACCCATTTTCTTTTTTGAACCAGTCCGGAATTTTGCAATTCCTGTGGAGTCAAATTTTGAACAAAGGCGCATTTCGGGATTTAACCTGATGCTGTCGGACATATCCATAGTCCGCGGTGCAGGTTCAGGCGTCGGGCCTTTGTGCTTTTTCTTCGACACAAAAATCACCCCAATATCATTATTCCCGAAAGATTTTCTGCTATTATATGAAAATAATAACAGAAAAGGGATTGATGCTAATACGCACTTTTCGCGATTGACTTCAATATACATACGTGATAATATAGTAGAAAATTTTGCCGGCAAAGGTTTAAGGTGCTTTTGCCGCATGACATCAGAGATCGGCTTACATTGGCGATGCGTGCAGGAAAGCTGATTTTTGGTGTTTTTTTTCGCGAAGGGAGATATTTAGTGTGGAGATAAAGGCTTATAAAGAACTTCCTCAGGAATCTATGGACATACGAGAGGAAGTGTTTTGCAGAGAACAGGGCTTTGAAGATGAATTTGACCAGGTTGACAGATATGCTACCCACCTGATGCTTTTCCTGGAAGGCAGTGCTGTAGCGACCTGCCGTATATTTCCTGGTGATGAACCAGGGGAGTTTATCTTGGGAAGGCTAGCTGTCCGAAAGGCCTTTAGAGGAAGGGAACTGGGCGCGGCAATAATTGCTGGTGCTGAAAAGGAGGCGCAGCGGCAGGGCGGAACGGTAATAAAGCTGCATTCTCAAATGCAGGCTAAAGGATTTTATGAAAAACAGGGCTATGTGGCCTACGGCCCCATAGAGCCGGACCAGGGCTGCCCCCATATATGGATGAAAAAGGAGCTCTCAGGGGAAGTGAAACTGTGAATTTAAAAACCAGCCGAGGCAGTATAACAGCTGATCTTATATCTTTCAGTCTTCCCCTAATACTCAGCGGCATACTTCAGCAGCTCTATAACTGGGCGGACGCATTTGTTGTGGGCAATGTGGAAGGGGAGCTGGCGCTGGCAGCCGTAGGCTCCACCACCAGTATAATAAATTTTTTCTTGTCGCTGGTTACAGGCTTTACTCTTGGACTTAACATACTCTTTGCCCACAGAGCCGGAAGCGGGGAGACAGAGGGAATACATCGTATTTTGCGCAGCTTTACGGTAGTTTTGGGTGGTGTGTTCCTGATTACGGCCTCTGCTGCCGCTTATCTGGCCCCGCAGATACTGACTGTCATGGATACTGCCACTGACGCTTTTGACATGGCTGTGGATTACCTGACAATAGTGCTTTTCGGACTTCCGTTTCTGGCGGTATACAACGTATACTCTGCGGCAATCAGGGGACTGGGCGACAGTCGGGCGCCATTTTTGTCTGTGCTGATAAGCTCCGGTGTCAATGTGGTTTTGGATGTGTTCCTGGTGGCGGTAGCGCATTGGAGCGTTGCAGGTGCGGCAATTGCAACAGTCATATCCCAGGCGGCGATGACAGTGTTTATTGTTGTCTACGGAGCCAGGAAGTATCAGATTTTGCGCTTTGATTTTAAAGGCGGAATTTTAAGCAGAAGCGCTCTAAAAGATGGAACGCGTCTAGGAGTCCCGCCAATGATTCAATCTGGCGTAACCGCTTTTGGCAATATGGTTCTCCAGAATTTCATGAATGGTTTTGGCAGCCAAACGGTGGCTGCTATAACAACTGCTTACAGAGTAGACTCCATTGTGCTGCTTCCAATAATTAACCTGGGTTCAGGTATATCTACCCTCGTTGCCAGAAGCCACGGGTCCGGTGATATGGAGAGGGCCGGTAAGATATTGAAAGCTGGCGCCATACTTATGGCTCTGGTATCAGTACTGATGACTGCCCTTGTCATACCATTTGGCGGGTCAATTATCAGTCTTTTTGGAGCTGGAGCAGAGGCTGTGGAAATAGGCAGAGAGTTTTTTAAACATTTTGCCAGTTTTTATATAGTATACGGCATGGCCATGGCCATAAGAGGTTACTTGGAGGGCCTTGGAGATGTGCTTTTTTCCAGTGTGGCTGGCGTGTCATCACTTGCTCTCAGAATATTGCTTTCATACACAACAGTATCTGTATTCGGTACCACGGTAATTGCCTACAGCGAGGGCTTTTCCTGGATACTCCTGCTGGGACTGTATGTTTTCAGGTTCTTGCGGAAGAGGAGATAAGACGGCCTGCTGCAAAATGGGATTTTGAAAAACAAGACTAAAGAAAAGTGAGTGAGAACTGCTGCTTCGGCGGTTCTCACTCGCTTTTTTAATGTTCCAATTTTCGGCTCGGGCCTGAAAACTGCATTTTACAGCAGGTTCAATATAAATCTGACCTGTGCGTCCTATTGCGAAAGATTAAATATTGTTGGCTATTTCAAAAGCGTCCCATATGGCGTACATAATGTTGCTGACCTGATGGGCATCTCCAAGAAGATAGAGCTCCGGCACATCAAACTCCAGCTGGCGATAGAGAGAGTCCTCGGCTTTATAGCCGACAGCCAAAATAACGCTGTCGCACGGTATCTCAAGAAGGCCGTTTCCAGTCTCTGCCGTAAGGGAAGAGCCGTTAAATCCTTTTACTCTTGCACCGGTAATTATTTCAACTCCACTGTAGGGGACAAGACGCTCCAGCATTTCCTTGTTTGCTGAGCAAAGGGGGCCGTTCTGCTGAAGTATCTCGGAAAGGGCCTCGACTATAGTGACCTTTTTGCCCTGTTGTGCAAGCCACAGAGCCGTTTCGCAGCCCACAAGGCCGCCGCCGACTACTACTGTGGTATTTCCGCAGTCCTTTTCATTTGTCAGGACCTGCGCCGCTGTATAAACTTTGTCGTCGCTGCCCAGAGTCAGTATTTTCGGAGTAGAGCCGGTGGCTATTATCACTGCATCGTATCCGGTTGAGAGCACGTCGTCCCGTGTGACGGCGGTGTTAAGGTGTACAGGTACGCCGAGGACCTCCATCTGACGGGTGTACCAGCGGGCAAGGGCCAGATCATCGCATTTGAAATTTGGCGCGCCGCCGGGGATCAGGTTGCCGCCAAGCTGCGCGGATTTCTCGAATACCTCAGGTTTGTGACCGCGGATAGCCAGTACACGGGCAGCCTCGCATCCCGCAACGCCGCCGCCTACTATCATAACCCGCTTCGGCTTTAGAATATGGTTATATGCAGTGACCCGCTCACGGGCGGCCTGGGGGTTAACAGCGCAGTTTATCATTGAATAATGCTGTATTCTGCCCATGCAACCCTCCTGGCAGGATATGCAGGGGCGTATCTCGTCAATACGCCCAGAACGCAGTTTTCTGACGTAATTGGGATCCGCCAGGAGCGGACGTCCCAGGTTTACTATGTCGCAGTCCTTGCTTTCCAGAGCCTCCAGGGCCATGTCAGGGTCGTCCATCCTACCGGCGCAAAGGATGGGTACGTCTACCACCTCTTTGACCATATGGCAATATTTCCTGTAGAGCCCTTTTTCCTGGTACATAGGTGGATGTGACCACCACCAGGAGTCGTATGAGCCCACGTCCACGTCGAGAGCGTCATAGCCGTATTCCACCAGAAGTTTTGCCGCTTGAAGCCCCTCCTGAATATCACGGCCTTTCTCCTGAAAATTCTCTCCAGGGAGGGCGCCGTCACGCCAATCTTTAATCATGCTTTTCAGGCCGAAACGCAGTGATACGGGGAAATCTCTGCCGCAGCGGGACTTTATCTCTTCTACAACTTCCTTGGCAAAGCGGAGCCTATTTTCAAGAGAGCCGCCGTATTCATCGTTTCTCAGATTGAACATGGAGATTGCAAACTGGTCAAGCAGATATCCCTCGTGTACGGCGTGTATCTCTACACCGTCAAAACCTGCTCTCATGGCGTTATACGCTCCGTCACCAAAGGACTTTACTATGCTGTGTATCTCATCCACCGTCAGCGGGCGGCAGATTTTGTCCAGCCACCTGTGGGGAATGGCAGATGGAGCCACCGGCGGGAATTCACCCAGATTTGTAGGGATAGTTACACGCCCAAATCCCGCGGACATCATAAGAAAGATTTTGCTGCCATAGGCGTGGACTCGCTCTGTCATTTCCTTGCTTGTCCGCACAAAATGTACAGGGTTATAAGTGGAGTTGGGGCAGTTCGGCATACTCTGCTGCTCTACTTTGCAGTCGGAAAAAGTGACGCCGGTTATTATAAGGCCGGTGCCGCCTTTTGCCCGCTCTACATAGTAGTCGATGCCCCGCTGGTTCCAGCCGCCTTCGGAGTCAGATAGTCCAAGGGGACCCATGGGTGCCATTGAAAACCTGTTCTTGATTAGACATTTTCCGATACTTACCGGAGTAAATAGCTCTTTATAACGCATATATTCCCTCCTAACGAGACTTTGCCCTCACAATTTACCTTCTGAATTCTAATATAGGCGGACAATATTTACTATAAGTATAGTAGAATTGTCTTTCCGGTGCAACAAAAAATACTGCGGTGCCGGATAGCGCAGATTGACAATCTCTAATCCTAAATGTATCATAATTCACAGTAGTACTTTTTAATATGATTTGATATATGGAGGCGCCATTATGGACAGACTTGCAAAAGGCATACATCATGTGTCGTTGAAACCAAGTGACCAGGAGACGTTTGACAAGGCCGTTGCCCTGTATAGGGATATGCTTGGCATGGAGGAGCGGCACTCCGGCGGCGGCAGGGTGATGCTTGATACTGGAGCTGGTTGTGTTGAAATTTCTGTAGGTGAAGGGTCAAGCTCGTTGGGGGCGGTGAATCATTTTGCCATTGCCACGGACTTCTTGGACCAGATTGTGGAGAAGGTGCGCGCTGCCGGATATAAAATTACAGTTGAACCCCGCGGCGGAGGGGAGTCAAAGGTTAGAATAGCCTTTTTCCAGGGACCTTGCGGGGAACTCGTGGAACTTTATCAGGAGAAGGGTCTGTAAGTCATGCTTCAGGACATCGGTGAAAAAGTATACCATTGCGAATATGCTCCAGTGGCGCCAAATCCGGAACGGGACTACCTGCTGGCGTTTAATAACGGCAGAGCGTTGCTTATCGGTGGAGAGGACAGACAGTTGCCTAAGCTGTGCCAAATCCACAGCAATATTGATCCTACGGCGCTGCAATTTGCCTTTACGATTTCAGGTACATCTTTCTTCCTGTATATGAAGGAAGACATTCCAGAGACGGAAGAGCTGAAATATGATGGGATTAATGTGCTCAGGGGAATGAGACCCCTGTGGATGGCGTTTGCAGGCGTAACAGGCTATCACCTATACCGCTGGTATACCAGCCACAAGTTCTGCGGAGGGTGCGGGACGCCGCTGGAACATAAAAGCGATGAGAGAGAGCTTGTATGTCCAAATTGCGGCATTGAAGTCTATCCGGGCATATCACCGGCTGTTATTGTTGGGATTATTTGGGGAAATAAACTTTTGCTCACCAGGTATGCCGGCAGAACAGGAGGAAGCTACGCACTGGTGGCAGGATTTGTGGAGATTGGAGAGACGCTGGAAGATACGGTGCGTCGTGAGATCTTTGAGGAAGTTGGCCTCAAAGTGAAGGACATACGCTATTACGACAGCCAGCCCTGGGGATTTTCCCAGTCGGTTTTGACAGGGTTCTTTGCACAGCTTGACGGATCAGATGAAATACACCTGGAGCAGAAAGAACTCTCCGAGGCAGTGTGGGTTGAACGAGAGGATATCCAGCCGGTTAACACGGATATCAGCCTGACCAGTAAGATGATAGAGGCGTTCAGGCACGGGGAAATATAGGCTCAGCAATTGACTTTTCCTTTCTTTGCAGTTATCATAAAAATGGTACATATATGAATAATTGGGAATAAAAATTAAATTATCATGGAGGTACTGTATGGAAAAATTTATAACTGGTATACACCACGTATCACTGAAACCGGAAAATCAGGAGGTCTTTGAGAAGACCGTAGCCCTTTACAGGGACATCCTGGGCCTTAAAGAGGCAAAGTCCTGGAAAGGCGGGGCAATGCTGGACACCGGAGCGGGATATGTGGAGATAATGTGTGGAAATGGCTCAAACTCGCTGGGGGCTGTCAATCACTTTGCGCTTACCACAGACCATGTGGACGAGCTGGCAGAAAAGGTACGGGCCGCTGGTTATCAGATAACCGTGGAGCCGAGAGACGCCGCCCTGCCTACAGAGCCGCCCACACCGATACATATGGGATTTTTTGTAGGCCCATGCGGAGAGCTTGTGGAACTCTTCCAGGAGAAATAGTTTTAAAGGCCGCTGCTTTTGCAGCGGCCTTTTTGCCTCTATTATTTGCCCCATATCAACGGAAGTATGTTATAGAGGTATTCAACGGCGTGTTCGTTGTTGTGAACGCCCTGTCCTTTTGCCTGGAAGCGCACGCTTTCAGACGCTCCGTATCCGGAAAAGTGGAATATACCGCCGTGCTCCCTCATAGCGTCCATCTGAGGTTTCAGATTTGGGTAGGCTATATCCTCGGTTCCGGTTACGGCATAAATGGAAAAGTCCTCAGATCCCATTCCAGTCCGTTCCGCCAGTTTGGCTAAGTCGCTGGCCGTCTCAGCCGGTTTTGAACCGCCGCCTAATTGGCCCTCTTCCCAGCAGTCGCCGCTTATGGGAATAAATACCGAGATGCAGTCAAGAGCCTGGGCGAAGGTGTACCAGGTGGTGACAGAGCCCATAGAAAAGCCGCCGGCAGTCCTGCGCATGCGTATAGGAACATACTCGAGCTATGCAAACCAGTGTGCTTAACGGGGCATTTGGAAAAAACTGCAGGACAGCGTTATTTGCTGCCCTGCAGTAGACTAATATTTATTTTTTCTTTTTATCGCTGCATGCACCGTTGCTCTTATAAGGGCAGGAGGAACAGGAACTGCAGCAGTTTTTTCCCTGCTTTTTGCGGATATATATCCGGCGTAGGGCCCAAACTGCCCATATTGACAACAATGCAATGATTGCCCAGTACAAGCGACATCTCCTTTCAGATAACAATAAGCCCTATCCTGTATACAAGGAAAGTGACAATCCAGGCGACTGCCAATTGAAAAAACGCCGTAAAACCTGCCCATGCCCAGCTCTTCGACTCCTTTTGTATGGTAGCCAGCGTAGCGGCGCAGGGAATATAGAGCAGGCAGAACACCATAAGGCAGAAAGCGTTGAGGGTACCGAAGCCTATCCCCTCAAGGGCAGTGGAAAAAGCAGACATGCCCTCCGGTGAACTGGCGTTTACAACTCCAAAGAGTACGGCGCAGCTGGACACTACCACTTCTTTGGCAGATATGCCGGCTATAAGCGCCACGGCTATCTGCCAGAAGCCCAGGCCAATTGGTGCAAATACAGGTACAAGCCAACGGCCTATTATAGCTCCGAAGCTGCCGGTCATATCGCCCATTCCACCAGGACCGAAATTCAATAGGACCCAGATTATGAGAGTTGCCAGGAAAATTGTTGTTCCAGCCTTCTCCAAGTAGTCTTTTACCTTTTCCCATACGTAGATTGCAACAGTGCGTGAGTCAGGCAGCTTGTATTCAGGCAATTCTATCATCAGGTAGTTTACGCTCTTTTTCCTGTCCAGCAGATGGATAATCGCTGAGACGGCTATAGCCACAAGTATGCCTATAAGATACATGGAGTAGGCCACTATCATGGCGTGACTGCCGAAAAACATCTCGGCAAAAAGGATATAAATCGTAAGCCTGGCGTTGCAGCTCATAAAAGGCGTGACGAGCATGACTTTATATCTGTCCCGCTTGCTCTCCAAGGCCCTTGACGCCATTATCGCAGGGACTGTGCAGCCAAATCCAAGAAGCATAGGTATGAATGCTTTGCCGGAGAGTCCCAGATGGCTCATTATTCCCTCCATTACGTAGGCTACTCTGGCCATGTAGCCGCTGTCCTCCAAAAGCGCAAGGCAGAGGAACAGGATCAGTATATTGGGGAGGAAGGTGACGATGGTTCCTACGCCGCCGATTATACCGTCAACTGCCAGGGAAGTGAGAGTCTCACCCACATGCATTGACTGGAGACCGGATTCTGCAGCGCTGGATATCCATCCGACTGCCAGTTCAAAGTAACCTTTTATCCAGTCACCCACGGTGAAGGTCAGGAAAAAAGTCACTGCCATTATGCCAAGGAATACCGGTATGCCCCATATATGGCTGGTGAGGACTTTGTCAACATTTTCAGTAAACATGTCCTGCTTCTGCTTATGCAGAAGGACCTCGCCGATTATCTCAGAGATAAAGTCGTATTTCTGATTGATAATATCCGACTCATAGTTCCGGTCAAGAACATCCGGCAGGTCGACAGGATACTTTTCGGTTATTTCCTGATCTCCCTCCAGAAGCTTTATAGCGTGCCATCTGTAGTTTTTAAGGTCAGGATACTTGCGGCGCAGTTCCGGTATTATTTTATCTATTTTGTCCTCAATCTCGTCTGAATATACCATGGTGTATTCAGAGTGGTGATCGTGCTGGTGGAGTGACACCTCCTTGTGCTGATGGACAAGGGCGTCTGGGCCTTGCGAATCCTTGTGGTGTACCGCGGCATGGAGCAGGGCGTCCAGACCCCTGCGTTTTCTTGCCGATACGGGAATAACAGGGATGCCTAGCATCTCCGGCAGCCGGTGCATGTCTATCTCCATCCCGCGCTTTTCAACTATATCCATCATATTGAGAGCTAAAACTACCGGTTTACCTAACTCCAATAACTGCAATGTCAGATACAGGCTGCGTTCCAGAGCGGAGGCGTCTGCCACATTAATTATAACGTCAACCTCGTCACTGAGTATGAACTGCCTGGATACAGTCTCCTCCATGGTGTATGATGTCAGGCTGTATGTGCCTGGCAAATCCACCAGATGTATGTTCATATTGTGGGCCTTTACTGCGCCCTCTACTTTTTCGACTGTAACGCCCGGCCAATTTGCTACTTTAAGATTAGCCCCTGTGTAGGCGTTAAAAAGGGTGGTCTTGCCGCAATTTGGATTACCAATGAATCCAATTGTCATTTCACCTATCTCATTGCTCATCCGGCGTACCCTCCCTTACTTTGATGTTCCTGGTTATGTTGTACCCCAGGGCGAAACGGGTACCCCTCAGCTTGATAATAAGTATACCCTTTCCCTTCCTGTTCAGTACAGAAACCTGGGTTTCTTTTGTCATTCCCAGGGCCTCCAAACGCCTCTCCAGCTGGAAGGGAAGGCGGATGTCTTCTACGACATAAGTCCGCCCTATTTGAGCGTCTTTCAAAAACATTATTTAATTACCTCCAAAACCTGGCGGCCAAATACCCTCAATAACCGCCAAATTTTATTTTATAATCTTACCCCTATCCACGTCAAGTAGTCAGACATACATTCGATATTACCTTTTCAGGACAAGCTGATGGGACTTCCCCAGAAGAATATACATAGATTACGAGGAGAACCTGATGGCATAGTTGAAGTGATGAAGGTGGACTATCGAAACAATACAGAATAGTATAACCGTGAAATGCAGTAAAACGCTCTGCACTGATGGACTCACAGTGCAGAGCGCGGATATAGGTGTACGTATTCGGCTGCTATTGGGCGGTGTATATCATGTCAATACCGCGCTTTAATGTGTCCATATCCAACGCGCTCATGGCATATGCCGCGAAATAACCTTCAGAGTCAATAAAAAAGGTAGTCGGCAGGGCGTATACACCGTACGTTATGGATGCGGAATAGCCAGTGTCAAAATATACGGGGAAGGAGTATCCTTCTTCGGCGATATATTCCTGGGCCGTATCGACGGTCTCTCGGGAACCGTCGGTCATGTTCACCATAAGAAAATGCACATCTTCGCCAAGTTCCTGGTAGAGCTCCTGGAAATGCTGCATCTCGCTTTTACAGGGGACGCACCAACTGGCCCAGAAATTCAGCACAATTGGTTTCCCAAAGAAGTCGGAAAGCAGGGCTTCGCTGCCGTCGGCGTTGTACACGGTAAAATCAGGGGCAGCTTGCAGTTCTGCCTTATCCTGGTTGCTATCTTCCTGACCGTCTTGAGCAGGGGCAGATTCGCTGCTGAGAGCGGGATCCTGTGATGCGCCGTCCTCAGCAGAGGGATTTGCAGAGGCCAACAGATCAGGCGCATTATTCGAGGTTAGTATACCATATAGCGCCGCAGCTCCCGCTATAAGCACTACAAAGGCGGCGGCAATAAGAAGTGCCGACTTTTTACTTTTCATAGATATCGCCCCTAACTTAAAATGGTCAGCAGCCGGCCTATAGCTCCGGTTGCCATCAGAATTCCGATTGCCACGAGGAGAAAACCGCAGAGTATATTTATCGTTTTATAATGCCGTTTTATCCAGTCAAAAGCAGACTTGAGCTTGTCAATAAGCAGTGCGCTGAGAACGAAAGGTACTCCAAGTCCCATAGAGTACACAATTAGCATACTCACACCCTCCAGCACATGGCCGCGCTGGGACGCAAGCATAAGGGCGGAGCCTAAAAAAGCGCCGACGCAGGGGGTCCAGCCTACTGAGAATACAACGCCGAATACCGTTGCGGAGAAGAAGCCCAGCCTGCTTACATCCACTTTGTGCTGTCCGCCGCGGAATATGTTAAGCTTAAAGACTCCAAGAAAATTAAGGCCGAAGAAAATGACCACAAGACCTGAAATGATGTTTACGGCCGTCTGGTGTTCTTTGAGAAAACTGCCCACAGTACCGGCGAGGCCACCCATAAGCGCAAATACTACGGTAAACCCTAAGACGAAGCCGCAGGCATTTATTAATGTTTTTTTCGTGCTTCTCTGCCCGCCGCCTGCAAAATAGGAGATGTATATGGGGAGCATCGGCAGAAGACAGGGGGATATAAATGTGATTATACCTTCCAAAAACGATATAAGATACTGCAAATGACGTACCTCCGACATATTCTCCAATATAATCTGCCATGAATCTCTTAAAGAGTCAATATATTTTAATACTATCACGTTGCTGTGCGGCAGTATGTGACTTTATTACAATAGGGTCCGCGTCATAAATGGCGCGGACCCTATTGTAATAAACCGCCGACTGTTGTCAGGGAGAACATATCTGGGGGAATTTCAGCGCTTTTTGGGGACGCACACCAGATCGAGCCGCCGCCCGAGATGAGATAACAGTTCATTGGCTATGGTGCCGCATGTATCGGCGATATCGGTGAAAGTTATCTCCAACTCGCCATCGCGGCCGGCTACGGTCACAATATCGCCCGGAGCTATTTCCGGCATATCCGTGACGTCAACAAGCATCTGGTCCATACACACAAGACCGACTACACGGCAGGCGGCACCGTGAATCAGGACATATCCGCCCCGCAGCCCATAATCACGGGGAATCCCGTCGCCGTATCCTATGGATACCACGGCGATATTGCAGTCTCTTTCAGTGCGGAAAGCAAGACCGTAGCCGGCGCTTTGGCCTGCCTGTAAGTGCGTTAGATGGGTAATTCTGGACTTAAGCGACAAGACAGGGGACAGGGGGATGCTGTTTGCAACAGCGGAAGGGCTGCTTTTTATGCCAAATAAAGCCATACCGGTTCTGACAATACTCCAGGGCTGCTGAGGAAGGTTCCAAAGGCCGTAACTGGCCTGTATATGCGTGCGGCCAGGATCAATGCCCTTTGCGCTGAGTGCCGACAGGCTTTCTTGGAAATTTGACAGTTGCTTTTTTGTGTACTCCTGAGCTTCCACGTCAAGGCTGTCTGAAACACATAAGTGGGAAAAAGTGCCTGTGACTTTCAGATTTTTAAGCGCATATATGCTGGAGAGAACCTCAATATCACCGGAAGGTATACCCAGCCTGTGCATACCGGTATCAATGGCGACATGGACTGACACCCTGCATCCGGCTCTGTCAAGCGCAAGGCCGTAATGCCCATCTATTACTGCCTGTGTGAGATGATATCTCTTTAGCACGGCGGCCATATCCGGAGGCGTGTAACCGAGAATTAGAATCTCTCCGCCAATGAGAGCGCGCCGCAGACGGATACCCTCCTGGATGCAGGCAACAGCAAACCGGCGGACTCCGAAGCGGCGCAGAAGCCTTGCTATTTCTACGTCCCCGTGCCCATAGGCGTCGGCTTTTAGGACTGCCATAATCTCGCAACCAGGCGGGATTGCGCCGCGTATTGCGGATACGTTGCGGGCGAGAGCTCCGGCGTCGATTTCCCGCCACGCCCTGTATTTTTTGCCTATTTGTATCGGCCTTATTGCATATAGAACAACAGAGACGGTGATTGTAAGGAAAAGAACTGCCAGAAAACTGACGATACTGTTTCCTGATAATACATATGATGTGCCGGTGAGCCTGGCGGCTGGCGGCAGAAGGGCGATGAACAGCGGATGGATGATATACATAAGTGCGGATATTTGCCTCGCACGCCTATCCTGTCCTCGGTTTAAAGAAAGTATGATCGGAAACAGAGAACCCATACATAACGGAAGCAAAAGGTACATGCTGTCATGACGCTGCCAGCCCGTGAAATGAAGCCAAATGCCCTCGGCGGATAGGGCTACAAAAGATAGAAACGCAAGGACAGCCGTGCGGGGAGCCCTGCTTGGCCTTACGTTGGCGCCCAAAAGAATAAAGAAGGGGGAGAGGAAAAGGCCGCAGCGGGTATGGGGAAAAATGAGAAATATTATATCGTATAACTCTTTAATAAACGACAGCTGGGAGACAAGCCCGTAGTAACTGTCCCCGCCTAAACCAATAAGATAGAGGCATGAGGCGATTAAAAGGGCATAAGCGTGCCCTAATTTTGCCAGCTGACGGGATATTAAAACGCCTAGAATTAAGGCGGGAAAATACCACAGATGGTATAATGTGCCCTGGATAAACACTCTCCGAAGCAGTTGGGGAAATGTAAAAAAGCCATTATATATGTTTATAGGCAGATATAATACTATTGCGGCAAGATATGTTAGTACTGTCTTTTTTAGAAAACTGACTGTGCCGCTCCAATTACCTTTAGCAAGAAAATGGCCGCTGACCATCAGGAAAAAAGGTACTGCCACGCGGGCGAGTACCCGAGTGAGATAAAAATCTCCCAGTATAGTGTACGAAGACAGAGGCGATGTGTGATTGCATATTACCAGTACTGCTGCGACCAGCCTGAGCCTGTCCAAAAGAGCATTTTCTCTTCTAGTCATTATTCGGCCTCCCAAAGGGTAATTATAAACCCGTGCTGGTTGTCTCCAGAGACCTGGCAGCAGCAGTCGGGGATTGTTACAGCAGTTTTATCTTCCGTGCAGTGGACATAGAAAATCATAGCCCTTCTGCCGCCCTCCTGGGCGTACCTCCATGGGCGCTGCGACAGAAAATCTGAGTATTCCTCAAGGGCGAGGCTGTGCTCCTCAATGAGCCTGGCGTGGGGTATTCCCACATATCTGAAATGCCAGGGTTCGGGAGCTATACCGGTGATATTTTGCTTTCCTTCTTTGTAACGTTCAATAAAACCATATCTGGAGGCCAACTTTCTGAAAACGCCGCAGACGCCCTCATCTGGAAAATCCGGGCGTATAAAATCTATATGTGAAGACAAATGGCCCAGGTCTATTGCAAGACCAGTCTGATGTTCGCTGCACCCAGGTAAGGCAACATACTTTTCAGTGAAGGATATTCCGCTGGAGGCTATGGATTCATCCCATATTGACTGCTGTTCCGCCTGCGAGCGGTAACCAGATACAGGCACGATTTGCCTGGTGCCTCCGGCAGCCTGAACACATGCCTGCAGCAAACTGGCCGCATGTCTCTCCATAAGGACTCCGCTGCCGCAGGGAAGGCAGACCAGGCTGGGGGAATAGCTCTCCGGCAAGGGGTGGGATGAATTTATAAGCAGGAGCGGACCTTGATGCACTTGACTGCTGTTCAGGATTATAGTGCGCATCACCCCACCCCCAGTTCAATGATTTTTGTAACCAGAGAGGTGAAATCAATCCCTGCGGCGGCCATCATACTGGGATAGCGGCTGTGGGCAGTGAAACCTGGTATTGTGTTTACTTCATTGAATATAATTTCCCCGTCCGGCCGCAAGAACATATCTATCCTGGCAAAAACACGGCATCCCAAAGCCCTGTATATAACCTTTGCCGTTTCAACTATTTCGTTGGCTTTACTGTCCGGTATAAGAGCGGGGCAGTGGATAGCCGATGTGACAGGCGTGTATTTTTCCTTAAAGTCGAATAGACCTCCGGCCAGTTCTATTTGATCCACAGCGCCAACTGTCAGATGATCGTTGCCAAGAACGGCACATCCTACTTCAAAACCCGGCACTGCTTCCTCGATAAGTACACGACTGTCATGCCTGAAAGCCAACTCTGCAGCGCCGATGAGCTGCTCAGGAGTGTCAACGCGGCTGACTCCAAAGGAGGAGCCGGAACAGATGGGCTTTACAAAGAGAGGGTAACCTACAGCTGCGGCAGCTTCCAACACCTGGGAGGGCGGCAGGCCGCACTTCAGCACAATCCCTTTCGGAACTGAGACGCCGTGGCAGGAAACTATTTCGTGAGCCAGATTTTTATCCATGCCGATGGCGCTGGACAATGTGCCGCAACCTATGAGAGGCGCCCCGATAAGTTCGAAAAGCCCCTGTATAGTACCGTCCTCTCCGTTTTTGCCGTGAAGTATTGGGAACGCGGCGTCAAAGCGTTCGCGCTGGCCGCTTCCGGTGCATATGGATAAGTTGTTCCGGTTAGGGCTCAGAGTACACGGTGAGCAAAAACGGCTGCTAAACCAACTACCCTCATCAATAAGTTCGTATGGGCCTGTATATCTGAGCCATACTCCGTCTTTAGTTATCCCCACAGTGATGGGATTGAACCTGTTTGTATCCATGTGCGACAGCACTGCTGCGGCAGAAGCGCAGGATATGGAGTGTTCTGTGGAGCAACCGCCAAAAATAACTAATATATTCAGCTTTTCCATTTTAGTTTCTCCTTTTCCGTTTCTGCCAGAGGAAGCGCTGCTATGCCGAGAATAGAAAAATGCCGCCTCCATCTGACACAAAAATAGTAACAGATGGAAACGGCGTTTACTTTGAGGCTTTATTTTAAAAATCTTGAGTTAGATATACGGAAATCTTACGATTTTCTTACGGCAGATGAATGGAAAAGAGTATGATGTCATTTTGACTGTCAGCCTTTATTACACCACCGTGGAGTTCTACTATCTCTTTAGCTATGGCAAGCCCTAAACCGGCGCCGCCTGTCTTAGTGCCGCGGGAATCGTCAAGACGGAAGAACTGGTCGAAAATCCTGCCCAGCTTTTCAGGCGGAATGGTGTGCCCTCTGTTTTCAAAAGATATGGAAACTCCGGTTGAGTTTTGGGAGAAAGATATATCTATTTGGGAATTTTCAAAGCTGTAGTAGACCGCGTTTCTGAGCAGATTGTCAAACACGCGGGCCAATTTGCCTGGGTCGCAGGAGTAGATCAGCTTGTCTGGACCGTTGAGCTGACAAGTAAGAGAGCGCTCCTGGAGCATCGGCCCAAATTCGCTTACAAGCTGACGGAGCATAAGAGAGATATCTACAGATTCCCTCTCAAGCTGAAGCTGGGAAAGATTGAACCTGGTTATCTCAAAAAACTCGTTGATGAGATCTTCAAGACGAAGGGCTTTATCCAAAGCGACACCGGTATAACGGGACCGTGTCTGCGCGGATATATCTGGTTCGTCATGCAATAGCGTAAGATATCCTATAACACTTGTTAAAGGCGTCTTCAAATCGTGAGCCAGGTACACGATAAGGTCATTTTTTCGCTGCTCAGCATCCCGAGCAGCGCGAGCGTCCCGCAAGGCACGCTCGCGAATTAGGTTTAACTCGTCCTGTACGTTCTTCATTGGATCAGGAAGGCTTATGGGAGTCTCATCAGGAGAAGCCAGACGCTCAGAAGCATCTATTATCCCATCCAAGTACCGAAGCGGCCTTCTTATGAAAAAAAGGGAGATTATAAGCCACCCAGATAGCAGTATGAAGCCTATAACAAGAATAATATAGTCAAGCATCCAGTGAAGCAGCCTGTAGAGCGGTTCATCACCATACCAGGTTATGCTGGTGCAGATCCACCAGCCGACAATAAGCGCTAATAAAACAGTAGCTGCATAGGCGGCAAGGGAGACAATATATTGGAAAAATATGCGCCGTGTTATCTGGCTGCGGCTGACAGCGTGTCGATCAGAGCCGTTTCTATTTTTCAATTGTATATCCTACCCCCCAGACAGTTTTTATAAATTTAGGCTTACGGGGAGCCTCGTGCATTTTCTCACGGAGACGCGCTATATGGGTCATTACGGTATTGTTGCTGTCAATGTAGCGCTCTCCCCATACAGCCTCAAAGAGCTCTTCGCTGGATACTACACGCCCCCTGTGCTGGCAAAGGTACCAGAGAATAGAGAATTCCAGAGGAGTGAGTTGAAGATCCACGCCAAAAAGAAGGCACCTATGGGTGGAACGGTTTATTTGAAGCCCTTTAAAATCA
This sequence comes from uncultured Oscillospiraceae bacterium, assembly GCA_944386875.1. Classification (GTDB taxonomy): domain Bacteria; phylum Bacillota; class Clostridia; order Oscillospirales; family Oscillospiraceae; genus RUG626. The sequence goes on along the minus strand of CALXCS010000144.1, from coordinate 4,205 downwards.
TATTCGTCAATTTCATCGGGAAGGTGGGAATTGACGTTATATTTGATATACCGGCGCAGTTGAGTTTTTACGCGTGCCACCAACTCCAATGGGTTGAATGGTTTGGTTATATAGTCATCAGCACCCAAGGTGAGACCCATAATTTTATCCATGTCCTCTATTTTTGCGGTGAGCATGATTATTGGGAAGAAATGGCGTTCTCGTATTCTCTGGCACAGAGTAAAACCGTCCATATCCGGCAGCATAACATCCAGAATTGCCAAATCCAATTGGCTTGTCTCGGCACATTGCAGCGCCGGAGCTGCGCTGTAGAATTTAAACACCTTCCAACCCTCATTTTTAAGATAAACCTCCACAAGATCGGCGATTGCCGCCTCGTCGTCAACTACCATTATGTTGCTCATATTACCTCCAGAAGCGATTAGACCTGTATGGATATTATAACAGCGGCAGGACCGCATGTCACGTGAAAAGCTGGACGTATAAAGATACGGGGAAGCGCCGAATATTAACGGAGACAAGAATATGAATCTTGAGTGAGACTTTGCCATATTGAAAAGGCTGTTGAATCCTGCGGCAAGGACGTGATAATATATAGCCAGAGATAAAAGGAGGAGAGACTTATGAGAAAAGTCATATTAGCCGGATTTCTTTTGTGTCTTGTGGGTATTTATCTTGCGGTAACCGCCGATGCAATTGGCGGGGGGATGACGATTATCAGTGGAATCGCTTTCCTTGCCGGCCTTATCATCTCTATGATAGGAATTATTAATATGGATAAAGATGGAGAAAAATAAATACTGAATTTTAGGTTTTATATTCGATTGTGTACTTGACAAAAATTATGCCGGAACGGTCCATCAAACTGTTCCGGCATAATTTTTACATATTTATCTTTTGAAGCTGTCTTTAAGGGCAACTGAGCGGTTAAATACAAGATGCTCCGGCGAAGAGTCACGGCTGTCTGGGGTGAAGTATCCGACTCTCAGGAACTGATAACCTTCACCAGGGGTGGCGCTACTCAGAGAACTCTCAAGACGGCAGCCCTTTATAACAGTCAGAGACTCTGGATTCAGGCATGAGATAAAGTCCTTGTCGCCAGCATCAGGTTCGGGGTCAGAAAAAAGATTGGCATAGAGTCTGATTTCCGCTTCGATTGAATCAGCAGCATCAACCCAGTGCAGTGTGGCTCCCTTGACTTTTCTGCCATCGGCCGGATCGCCGCCTCGTGAATCAGGATCATATTCGCACAATATCTCAGCGATGCTTCCATCTGAGTTGGTATTGTAGCCTGTACATTTTATCAGGTACGCGCCCTTCAAGCGGCACTCAGGACCGCCAGGGTATAGGCGTTTGAATTTTGGCACAGGTTCTGCCAGAAAATCTTCAGCTTCCACATAGAGATGCTTTGAAAAAGAAACCTGACGAGTGCCGGTGTCCGAATCGTTGGGGTTATTTTCCACTTCAACAAACTCGTGATTATCCTCAGGATAATTTGTGATAGTCAATTTTACCGGGTGCAGTACGGCCATACGCCGAAGCGCATGGTTATTGAGATCCTCTCTTAAGCATGATTCCAGAAAAGCATATTCGACAACGCTTGGGTTTTTTGCGACGCCCACCCGATCGGTAAAATTCCTGATAGATGCGGGAGTGTAGCCGCGGCGGCGCAGGCCACAGAGAGTAGGCATTCGAGGATCGTCCCATCCCGATACATAACCATCTTCCACAAGCTTACGCAGCTTCCGCTTACTCATAACTGTGTGGTCTATATTAAGGCGGGCAAACTCTATCTGCCTTGGCTTTGACGGTACATCGGTATGTTCTATTACCCAGTCGTAAAGCGGGCGGTGGTCTTCATATTCAAGTGAGCACAGAGAGTGGGTAATGCCTTCAAGAGCGTCCTGAATAGGATGAGCAAAATCATACATTGGGAATATGCACCATTTTGTGCCCTGACGGTGGTGTTCGATATAGCGAATACGGTAGATAACGGGATCGCGCATATTGAAATTACCGCTCTCCAGATCTATCTTGGCTCTGAGAGTATAGCGGCCTTCAGGAAACTCTCCGGCCCGCATCCTGCGGAAAAGATCCAGGCTCTCTTCAATCGGTCTATCGCGCCAGGGGGAGCGGGCAGGAGTATGGGTATCTCCACGGTACTCCCTGAATTGCTCAGGTGTCAGCTCGCACACATATGCCAGGCCTTTTTTTATAAGGCCCTCAGCAAGTTCGTATGTCTGCTCAAAATAGTCAGAGCCATAGAAAAATCTGTCATCCCAGTCAAAACCAAGCCAGTGGATATCCTCCTTAATGGCGTCCACATACTCGGTGTCCTCTTTTGCGGGATTAGTGTCATCCATACGCAGATTGCATATGCCGCCGAACCGCTCAGCTGTGCCAAAATCTATGCACAGTGCTTTGCAATGACCAATGTGCAAATATCCGTTGGGCTCTGGTGGGAATCTTGTATGAACCTGCTTGCCCTCAAATCTCCCACAGGGACCTATGTCCTCGGCAATAAACGCCTCAATGAAATTTCTGGTCTCATTAACAGCATCACTAGCCATATCGCTGTTTCCTTTCATACATATTAAAGGTGATTATTCAACAAATAATAAACTAAATTATAGCAAATAGGTTAGAGAAGTCAAGAAAAGCCTGAAAAGAAGTATGATGGGAATATTGTCTCGATAAGAAGTGCATATAAAACAGCATTGGCTTTATATTGAAAGTAAGATGAATATAATAATTATAATTAATGAAATAAATAAAAGACGGCTTTTCAGCGGCACTCTCACAGTGACATCACCGAAACTGTCCAAAGGAAGGACTCTTCTTACTTCCAGTGCTAGACTTCAATTTCTTGAACAATAGGTGTTGACTTCTTGGCGCCATTGGTGTAAAGTCTCGTTTAGAATTCTAATCGGAGATGTGGTGAACGTATGGATGAGGCAAAACTGATGGAGAAATTTGACAAATTGAACCGGAAAATGCGGCGGTGCTTTTCCGGCTATTTTTCAGGGACATCGCTTACTGGCATCCAGGGGCTGACCCTGCACTATATCATTGTGGAGTCGCAATACAGGGACGTGTTCCCCATGGATTTGGAGGAATTCTTAGAGATCAAAGGCTCCTCTGTGAACAGCCTTATCAACAATCTGGAGAAGAACGGGTATCTGCGGAGAGAGCGGGATGGTAAATATAAGAAGTTGATCTTGACAGACAAGACTTATGCGATCAAAGACGAGATCGTCTCTCGGGTGGCCGCTTACATGAAAGATATGTTTGTGGGTGTCTCAGAAGAGGATCTGGCTGCCTTTGACCGTGTTATTACAAAAATGGCGCAGAACACGAGACAATGATCTCATTTAATCGGGGTGCAGTCATTTGTGCTCCGATAATTAGAATTATACTTAACTGCGCCGGTTGAGCGGCGTTTTTTATCCATACGATTAGATTTCTAATTATGATATCAAGGAGGAATTTCAATGAACGCGGAAGCAAGCAGGGTAAATCCGCTGGGCACTGAAAAAGTCGGTGCCCTATTGCGGAAGTATGCTATACCGAGCATCATTTCCCTGATCATCAACTCTCTTTATAACATCGTTGACCAAATATTCATCGGCCACGGCGTCGGGTATCTAGGAAATGGCGCTACGAACATCGTCGCCCCCATTGCCACCATCGCCATCGCGCTGTCCGCCCTGTTCGGGGACGGTCTCGCGGCGATCTACAGCCTGAGCTTGGGGCGGAAAGAGCCGAAGAAAGCGGCCAAGTCCGTTGGCAACATGGTCGTTCTGGCCAGCATCGTCGGCATCCTGTTCGGCGTATTTGCCTTTATCTTGATCGAGCCGCTGTGCGTATTGTTTGGCGCAACGGATAATATCCTGCCCTATGCCCTGCGGTATGGGCGCATCATCGCGATTGGTTTCCCGTTTGTCATTTTACCTGCTTATGGGGTTGCCCACTTTCATCGATTATCGTTCGCAAACACAGTTTGTTGATGTAGCCATCATAGTGCTGCAAGATCTGTTCCATTGCATCGGCTTCCCCTGCGCGGGCTGCCTCGATAACGGATAGAGGTGGCGGAGGCTTGTATTTGCCGTTTAACTTTTTCATAGCAGTTCCCCCGTCAGTTGTTTCCGTAGATTTCGCAAAACACTTGTGCGGCGGCGCTGGATGGCGCTTCTGGAACAGCGCAT
>CALXCS010000143.1 GCA_944386875.1 uncultured Oscillospiraceae bacterium | reverse complement strand
CGCAATAATATAAAAAGCGTCACACTTGTGCGTATGGAGGTGCCCTGCTGCGGCGGCCTGGAAAACGCAGTTAAAGTCGCTCTTCACTCCAGCGGAAAGTTCATCCCCTGGCAGATGGTCACAATATCCACCGATGGACACATACTGGAATAAAATTTATCCCTCAGCTATAATATCAAGATTATATACGTACATACAGAAAGGACCGTAGTAAAACGATTGTCTTGTTTTACTACGGTCCTTTAGCAATCTTCACTATGCCAGTGCCAGTCCGAACCCTACAGTTCAAAAGGCAATTAGAATATCATCGTCGCAAAATAATCGTCAGGTGTCTCAGCCCTGCGGATAAGTTCCGTTGAGCCGTCTTCCTTCAAAAGTACTTCCGCAGAACGGAGCTTTCCATTATAGTTATATCCCATTGCATGGCCATGGGCGCCGGTGTCATGTATAACAAGCAAATCTCCCATATCTATTTTCGGCAGCTCACGATCTATTGCAAACTTATCGTTATTTTCGCAGAGGGAGCCCACCACATCGTAAAGGTGATCGCAGGGCATATTTTCCTTACCCACAACTGTGATATGATGATACGCCCCATACATTGCTGGGCGCATCAGGTTGCAGGCGCAGGCGTCAACACCGATGTACTCCTTATATATGTGCTTCTCATGTATGGCGCGGGTCAGAAGGCAGCCGTAAGGAGCCAGCATGTAACGGCCCAATTCCGTATATATTGCCACGTCACCCATACCGGCAGGGACAAGTATCTGCTCAAACTGCTGGCGGACTCCCTGACTTATAACATCAATGTCAGCAGGCATTTGATCCGGATAATACGGTATGCCTATACCTCCGGACAGATTTATAAACTTGATGTGCGCACCGGTATCCCTGTGAAGCTCTACAGCCAGCTCAAAAAGGATTTTCGCCATCATGGGATAGTACTCATTAAATACGGCATTGCTCACCAGGAACGCATGTATTCCAAAGTTTTTGGCTCCCAGCGCCATCAAATCCCTGTACGCGCTCTTCATCTGTCCCTTTGTCATGCCGTATTTTGCATCATGAGGGTTATCCATAATCTGGTTGGCAACTGAAAACACGCCGCCCGGATTATAGCGGCAGCATACTGTCTCAGGTATTCCGCACAGGTTGTTGAGAAACTCAACATGAGTATAGTCATCCAGATTTATGTAGGCGCCCAATTCCCGCGCCTTTATCATATCCTCAGGCGGGGTGTCGTTAGAGGAAAACATTATGTCGCTGCCGGAAAGTCCGCACCTTTCGCTGAGCATAAGCTCAGTGAGAGACGAGCAGTCAACTCCGCAGCCCTCTTCCTTAAGTATGTTCACTATCTTTGGTGTAGGCGTTGCCTTGACAGCGAAATACTCTTTGAAACCCTTGTTCCAGGAAAACGCTTTATAAAGTTTTCGAGCGTTCTCCCGTATGCCCTTCTCATCATAGATGTGAACAGGGGTACCGTACTCTTCCGCTATCGCGGCAAATTGTTCCGCTGTTGCAAACGTCCTTTTCATTTACTGTTACCTCCAAGAAAAAGTAGCCTTTTTGATTTTAATACATTAGTCTATTCATTGCAACCGATTTTTTTAAAATACTTTCTCTCGGCGGCTTATAGCACACATTGCCGCTCAATATTGCGTATTATCGCCTCCACAGCATGGATTGCAGCGCTGGGCTCCTGATTGTAAGATTCCGGGCAATACGTAATGTATATTACATATTCCCCACGTACCGCCACCGTCTCAAGGCGCGTATAACAAGCCCAATCCGCTCCTGGGACTGTGATTTCCCTAAAGTCTTCACTCTCTGAAAAAGTGGCGTCAGCCATAATGGCTCTGGCAAATCTGTTCGCCATCTCAGGAATACGCAGTCTATATATATCCTCGTATATCCAGACATTTTCCTCTCCCTTTATATACTCATTTACATCCCAGTGTTCGGCAAGAATTGAATTTGAATATACTACCTGGGCCTCATTACCCATCGGGTCGTCTCGCCTGCCGGTGTGCCCCAGCTCTTCCAGCGTTACATACGGACCGTCAGATATCTCCGGCAGTGGCTCCTTCTCCCCAAGCGCAAACTGCAGCAGAAGCATAACTAGCATCAGAGAGCACAAAACACCGCAAACCACATTAAGTGATTTATGGGTCAATCTGCGTTTTTGGGGAGAGTGATCCAAAGGTTGCCCTCTTTTTAGCCTTCTGTATAGCAAGCCTGTTCTGACAGCCCCATATATGGTTGCATAAGCCCCCCATATCATAAAGAAGGTGCAGAAAGCCATGAGGGCGGTGTACTCCACAAATGATATGATCGCCGAATCCAAAACGCTACCCCAGGACGAATATCCGCCCACCGACGCCGCTATAAGCACATAAAAAGCAATTATCAGCAATGAGGATACTATTCCCACCAGATAGCCGCGCCGGAGTCCCTTTAAAGTTTTTGCCTGTTGTTCAGGTTCCATATAAAATTCTGGAGCTCCGCTTCCATCCCTGGCTCGAAATATGTTCACAAGGCCGCAGTTAGTTACAAATTCCCATCCGCAATCCTCAAAAACCGCCAATTTGTCTTCAGGCAGCCCCGTCTCTTCAAACATGTTTGGAGAAGCCAATTCTATCCTGTAAAGCATCTTTTCAGGCTCTGATCTTTCAAATCTGCTGAAATGTACACCCCGCTTTACAAGCCGCCAGCCCTTTGCGGCCATATCTGAGTAAAATTTCTCATTCTCCCCTATGGCATAGTCGCCTGGGTGGATTGCGTACCGTCTTTTCATGTCTCTCCCTCCAATATGGCACCATCAGAAGCCAGCTGTTTTATGCGTCTATATTCCGCTAAAAGAGCCTGTCGTCCCCGCTCTGTGATCTCATATGTCTTTTTCCTCTCCGACTCCTCCCGCAGGATTATAAGCCCCTCTCTTTTCAAGCGGGTAAGTATACCGTAAAGGGTTCCAGGCCCCATTATTATCCGTCCTCCCGTTATTTCCTTAATGCGCTGCATAATACCATAGCCGTGATCTGGTCTCATAAGAGCCAGCAGCACATAGTACATAGCCTCGGTCATAGGTTGGTTTTCCCCCACATTCTCACCTTCCCTCCATCGATATATCGCAATACGATATATCGTCTCACATAATAATACATCCTATTTAAATGTATGTCAACATCATATATTGTCAGAAAGCACAACAGTCCCTGGACGCTGCACTATGCAGAGTCTGGGACTGTTATGCTGTCACTAGTTACTTTATATACTGGCGGATTTACAATACAAGTGCAACAGTGGAAATAAAATAGTGACTCGAGAGGGATCCCCAGCTAAAATGGTAGTTGCGACACAAACCAGAAGGAGGGGAACCCCAACGAGTCACTACCAACATCTTAGCATAAGCGAGCGAGAAAGTATATGGGAAAATCGGATCGCAGGAAAAAGTCTGCGGAGCATCGCCCAAGAGATAGGACGGTCGGTATCCACCGTCAGCCGAGAGCTGAGAAGGAATGGAACAAAGCGAGGCTACCGGCCTTCCCAGGCACAGGAAAGATATGAAAAGCGGCGGGAGCGATGCCGAAGGAAAAATGTGCTGAAAGAGGGTTGGGTGCGGGAGACCGTGGTGCGGCTGCTGACTGAGCAGCAGTGGTCTCCAGAGGAGATCTCGCAGCGGATAAAGCTGGAGCAGGGACAAGGTGTAGTGAGCTATACCACGATCTATCGTGCGCTGCACAGCGGGCTCATGGAGGGAAAAGGGACCAAGAAGAATCGGCACGGAAGATATCCCATGGAGAAACATTTGCGGAGGAAAGGATGGAAGAGCCGGAAAAAAGCACAGAAAAAGCGGTACTTTATCCACCAAACCATTGAGGAGAGGCCGGAGGCGGCCAATCGGCGCAGCGAGATAGGACACTGGGAAGGAGACCTGGTCTACAGCAGCTTTCATAAGCTCTATGTGGTCACGCTGGCAGATCGGAAATCCCGCTTTCTGCTCACTGGGGTCTCCTACAGCAGGAAGGCGGAAGAAGTGGTCGAGGTTATTTGCCGCCTTCTCAGGGGGTTGCCGGAAGAGTATGTGCGTTCACTCACGTTGGATCGGGGGACAGAGTTTGCGGAACACCGCCAGATCACGAAAGCCCTGCCTTCCCTACAGGTCTATTTTACACACCCCATGTCGCCGTGGGAGAGAGGCACAAATGAAAACCTCAATGGTCTGCTGCGGCAGTATATCCCCAAGCATACCTACAAAGTTCCGTTTTCTGCGGAGCTGTTGGCTGAGTTTACGGATAAACTGAATCACCGCCCTCGCAAATGCCTCAACTGGTATTCCCCCTTTGAAGTCTTCTCACGTTCCCTGTTGCACTTGACTTGACAATTCGCCCTATACGATATACGCGCCAAATGCTATCGACCGCTTTTTTTCCTTTTCCGTACAGCTTCAGTTAGCAGATATTCTATCTGTCCGTTTATAGATCTGAAATCCTCCTGAGCCCAGGCCGCTATTTCATCCCACAGTCTAGGCGAAAGTCTCAAAAGCACTTGTTTTTTAGCTTTTTCCGCGGCTTTCAGATTATTTTCCCGCTCTTTTATTTTGCGCTCCATCTCATCGAGTTTTTGAATACGTTCCAGAAGCTGCTCTTCGCGCTTATTTACATCCATAAGTTATCTCAGTATATTGACCCGCTGTTTACCACAGGCTGTGCGTCTTTATTGCCGCAGAGCACCACCAGCAGGTTCGAAACCATGGCCGCCTTCCGTTCCTCATCAAGGACTACAACATCGTCCTCTCCCAATCGGTCAATAGCCATCTTAACCATACCGACGGCTCCGTCAACAATTTTCTGGCGCGCGGCTATTATAGCCGCTGCCTGTTGGCGCTGGAGCATCGCCGCAGCAATTTCCTCGGCATATGCCAAGTGGGTTATGCGCACCTCCTCAATAATGAGCCCTGCGTCTTCCACACGCTTCTGAAGTTCACTCCGCATGCTGTCGGCAATTTCTATTGAGCTGCCGCGAAGCGTCTTTTCCCCTGCTCCGTCGTCCCCCTCATCGTCGAATGTATCATAAGGGTACAGCCTTGCGATGTTCCTGACCGTGGAGTCGGCCTGTATGCTTAGGAATTCGCTGTAATTTTCAACGGCAAATACGGCCTTGGTGGGATCGGCCACACGCCAAATTACAACCGCTCCGATAATTATCGGGTTCCCCAGCACGTCATTTACCTTCTGGCGTCTGTTATCAAAAGCCTGTGTCTTTAGAGATATCGCCTTTCCTGCATTTACCGTGGCAATATAGACCCTGCCCTGCTGCTCCGCTTCCGCGGCTTTTCTGGCAGCTTCTGATTTAAGGGCGTTATATGTAGGGCTAAATGAAGTGCAAAACGGATTCACATAATAGAAGCCTGGTTCCTTGATAGTACCATAATATTTTCCAAACAGTGTCAGGACCCTTGCTTCATTCGGTTTGACAATCTTAAGTCCGGCCATGAGAATCGGAATAAGTACCCATCCTATTATTCCAGCCGCCATTAAAATGCCGCCGAGTACCACTTCCCCACTTTCTATGCAAATTACGGAAAATGCAAAAACTGCTGCTGAAATAAACAAACAAATTATCAGTAAAAATAGCATTTTTCCCCCACTCTTTGGAGTAATCGCATTTTCTTTAATAGTCTCGCGTTGCATTTTTGTACCTCCATATTGATATTATTTTAATATCAATATTATATTAGCACATTGCTATCCTGTCAATACCATAACAAAAAGTGAGCGTTGCAAAATTCTCATTTTGCAACGCTCACTTTCAACCATCTATAAGTCTATTTTCAGTCGCAAACTTTCACGGTCCATCCGCGTGTATCCGGACGGGTTCCCCACTGGATGCCTGTCAGCTCATCATAAAGTTTCTGGGTCAGTTCACCAATACCGCCATCGCCAATCTTCAGGGCCTTCCCCTCATACTCGATCTGTCCCACAGGCGAAACCACTGCGGCAGTGCCAGTGCCCCACATCTCTTCCATGCGGCCGTTTTCAGCTGTCTCCAGCACTTCATCCACAGAGATAAGCCGCTCCTCTACTGGGTATCCCCAATCTCTGGCAACTTCAAGTATGGACTTTCTTGTAATTCCAGGGAGAACGCTTCCCTGGAGCTCCGGTGTCACTACTTTGCCGTCTATCTTGAACATAATGTTCATAGAACCGACTTCTTCTATATACTTGCGATGCACGCCGTCAAGCCACAACACCTGGGAATATCCGCGTTCCTCTGCTCTTTCACCTGCGCGAATGGACGCCGCATAGTTTCCGCCGCACTTGGCAAAGCCAGTTCCGCCCCGTACGGCGCGTACATCCTCGTCCTCAATTGCTATCTTCACCGGATTGAGTCCCTCTGGGTAATAGTTTCCTGATGGGCTCAGTATGATGCAGAATATATATGTTTTGCTGGCATGTACGCCTACGGAGGCGTCAGTGGCAATTATAAACGGGCGTATATACAGACTGGCAGCCTCCTGAGTCGGCACCCAGTCCCTCTCTATAGTCACCAGCTGCTTTAATGCCTCAACGCAGAAATCCACGTCCACCTCTGGTATGCACATACGTGCGGCAGAGTTATTCATTCTTTTAAAGTTCTCCTCCGGACGGAAGAGCCATATGGAACCATCAGCTCTGCGGTATGCCTTCAGCCCCTCAAATATCTCCTGGGCATAGTGGAAGACCATGCAGGAAGGCTCCAGGGAAAACGGACCATACGGCACAATCCTTGGATCATACCAGCCGCGTCCCGCCTCATAGTTCATAAGGAACATATGATCTGAGAAAAACTTTCCAAATGGAAGCGGATCAACATTTGGTTTAGCCTTAGGCGCATTTGTAAGCTCTATTCTTATCTTTTCCATTGAAATTGCTCCTTTACCGCGGTCAAAATAAAAGATACCTTTAGGATATTTTATCACCGGCGGCTGTCAAGCGCAACCTCATATGTCCTTTTTTATCTGATTTATCGCGTTTTTTTCAAGGCGTGACACCTGCGCCTGGCTAATTCCAACCTCCTGGGCAACCTGCATCTGCGTTTTCCCCTGGTAAAATCTAAGGCTCAATATGTGCTTCTCTCTGTCAGAGAGCCTTGATATAGCTTCAGATATGGCTATCTGTTCCAACCAGCTCTCATCTGTA
>CALXCS010000142.1 GCA_944386875.1 uncultured Oscillospiraceae bacterium | reverse complement strand
GTATCATTGGCGGGGAAGTTAACCCCTCCCACTTTGCCGGGAATACCGGCGGTTACGATGTCTCGTAAAATACTTAATCTTTGACCAGTTCTATCTGATCGAATTCCAATTCCACAGGTGTCTCTCGCCCGAACATTGAAACGACTACTCTTGCAATACGTCTGTCAGTATCAACTTCCTCAACAACGCCGGAGAAACCTTCCAGCGGACCGTCATTAACGCTAACGCGGCTGCCGACTTCAAAATCTACCACCACGTTGTGTTTTTCAACACCGAGTGCTGAGATTTCTTCATCCGTCAGAGGTATAGGCTTATTGCCGCTTCCCACAAAACCAGTAACACCGCGCACATTTCTCACCAGATGCCAGCTTTCGTCTGTAAGGATCATCTTAACAAGAACATATCCCGGAAAAACCTTTCTGTCGACGGTCTTTGCGACAGAATCTGTTATCTCGGTTACCGTCTCAAGCGGAATGTTTACCTCCTGAATAAGATCTTGCATACTGCGGTTTTCAGCGGCTTTCATTACTGTATCGGCAACGGCATTTTCATAGCCTGAGTATGTGTGTACCACATACCATCTCGCTTCTTCTGCCATGGCGGCTCCTTAACTGAATATGCTTATGAGAACTTCAACAAAGGCAGAAGCCAGTGAGTCAAAGCCCCAAAGAACGAGAGCTGATGCGAACATAACTACAAGAACGACCAGACTGTTGTTAGTGGTCTGCTTGGCTGAGGGCCAAACCACTTTTTTTAGCTCGCTCCTCATACCGCGGAACCAGTCGCCAATGCGGGAGAAAAACTTTTTTTTGGTCTTAGCCATCAAAATACATCCTTTCGTATTGCCGCTTACTTTGTTTCAGAATGAACCGTATGCTTACGGCAGAAACGACAGTATTTTTTGAGCTCCAGCTTATCTGGTGTGTTCTTCTTGTTCTTAGTCGTATTATAGTTTCTCTGTTTGCACTCATTGCAGCGGAGAACTATCTTGACTCTGTTTTCTGCAGCCATTTTTCGGCACCTCCTAATTATTGCCTCCCTGCGTTGGATTGACCGGAAGAAGTGTAAACTAAAATAAGCACACAAAATAAACCTCTCGGCCGACAGGTAGGATGAGTATACCATGGTATGGCCTAAATAGTCAATATTTTGCCCTAAATTATTTGTAATTTCTTTATTAGACTATACCTGTGCCGGCAGTATATAAGAGACTGGAGAAAATGTTGTCCGGAACTGGCTTTCCTTCCAGGTTAAAGCGCTTTAAAATATAGCCGGCCTGGTGTATAATAATTAAAAATTTTCGGGATTTGGAGGATGCACTGGATGAGAGTTATGGCAGTGGACTATGGAGATGAGAGGACAGGAGTCGCTTTTTCCGATGTTATGGGTATTTTGGTGGGTGAGACATTTGTAATAAAGGAGTGGAATCTCCAGACGCTGGCGGAGAAATTAGCTCAGACTGCTGTAGAGCACGAGGTGCAGACGATAGTCATTGGAAATCCCAAAAATATGAACGGTACGGAGGGTCCCAGGGCTGAAAAGAGCAGGGCTCTTGCTCAGCTTGTATTTGAGAAGACAGGTATAGAACCTGTTATGTGGGATGAGCGGCGTACAACTGTTGACGCCCACAGGATACTGTCGGAAAATAGAAAATTCGGCCGGAAGAGGAAAGAACTTGTGGACGCCGTGGCTGCGTCGCTGATACTCGAGGGGTATCTGGGGACGATTCGGTAGATGGAGAGAGGCATATAATGAGAAAGCATATGGGGAGAACTGCCTGCCTGATTATATCAATGCTGCTTTTGCTCTCCGGATGCGGCGGCGAAGGAAGCACTGGTGCATCTGAGGAATTTTTTGCCATGGATACGTATATGAGGATCACAGTATACGGAGATGACGCCGAAGAAATGGCTGAGGAAGCAAAAGACGAAATAGAACGCATTGAAGCACTTCTCAGCATAACCGGTGAGAGCGAAATTGCAGTAATAAATGCCGAGGGAGAGGGCGATGTCTCTGATGAGACCAGGGGCGTATTAGAGCGTGCAATTGAGATTGGGAAGCTGACAGAGGGCGCATTTGACATCACGATATATCCTGTTGTCGATGCGTGGGGCTTTTTTTCCGGGGATTACAGAGTTCCGGATGAAGAGGAGATAGGTGAGCTTATCTCGCATACTGGCATCGAAAATATTAGCATCAGTGACGATAACAGCGTGACTTTTGCACAGCAGGGCATGGGAATAGACTTGGGCGGCATAGGGAAGGGATACGCCGGACAGAGGGTACACGATCTCCTAGCCGATTATGGGGTGTCCTCTGCACTTATGGAACTGGGGGGCAATGTATGCCTCCTTGGCGCTAAACCGGACGGATCACTATGGAGAGTCGGTATAATGTCTCCCTTTGATGATTCTGAGCGCATTGGCGTCATTGAGGCAGAGGATGTGTCGATAGTGACCAGCGGAGGCTATCAAAGATACTTTATGGAGGACGGTGTAGTTTACCATCATATAATTGATCCGTCCACAGGGTTTCCTGCCGATAATGGGCTTGCATCCGTGACTGTAGTCTGCTCAGATGGGCTTTTGGCTGATGCGCTGTCAACGGCGCTTTTCGTTATGGGTGAAGACGGAGCCTGCAGTTTTTGGAAGGAAAACGGTGGATTTGAGATGTTGCTGGTGACTGATGACGAGAGGATAATTGTTTCATCAGGCGTTGCAGATTTTTTCCAGCCCGAGGATGGATATATTACAGAGGTGGTATCGCGTTGAAATTATATCTCAAAAGCTGGTTCTGGGTGATCTTTTTCGCGCTTGTATGCTGCTGCTGTTTTGTCATATATCTTCTCCCTAAAGGTGGGAACGGTTATGTGGGAGTGTACCAAAACGGAGAACTGATTTGTTCTTTTGATGAAGAAGAATTAAACGAAGACAGAGAACTGGTAATAGAGTATATGGGTGGGACAAACACTATATCGATTTCTGAAGGTTCTGTAAGCATTACCCAGGCCAGCTGCCCCGACGGAGACTGTGTAAGGCACGGCCCTCTTGAACCGGGCGGTACGCCGATAATATGCCTTCCAAACAGACTGGTGATAAAATACATAGACGAGACGAAAAACGACGATGTGGATGCCGTCTCGGGGGACGTGAAATGAGGACGAGGAAATTAGCTGAAACTGCCCTTTTGGCGGCAACAGCATTGATTATATATATAGTAGAGGCACAGATACCGTCTCTTACTAATATACCGGGTATAAAACTTGGGCTTTCCAACACTGTCACACTGTTTGCAATGTACACAGTGGGTACTGGACAGGCAGTATGTGTTTTAGTAATCCGTGTGCTTTTGGGGACTTTTGCTACAGGTCAGGTTATGTCGCTTATCTTCAGCGCCGCCGGCGGGACTATCTCTTTTGCTGTATGCGCCTTGCTCAAAAGGGTATTTCCAATAAGAATGATATGGGTGGTCAGCATATTTGGGGCAATAGGCCACAATATCGGCCAAATAGCGGCAGCCGTATTAGTAACTGGAACGTGGGAGATAATTTACTATTTGCCTGTTCTGATAATTTCCGGAGTATTTACGGGGACGTTTACCGGCCTTGCCGCACAATTTGCGGTAAAGCGTATGGGGAAAAACGATTGTTAAAAAATTATCAATAAAAAGTGAGGAAAAACAGAGATATCTGTAAAATAATTTAATTTTATGGCTGGAAAAGTTGAGAATGTTCTTGATACCCATATTCCGTTGTGATATACTTTTCCTGCAGGAAATACCTGTGAATGAAGGTTGGGAGGAAAGACAGTGTCAGCAGTCAGATTGCATGGGGTGAGAGTACCTCATATGAAAAATACTGCCGGACTTAAGCCCGTAAGAATGGACATTCCCACCGTTGTGACAATACCGATGTCAATGCATATAGGAGCGCCGGCAGAGCCGGTTGTCAAGCCCGGCGACACGGTAATGGTAGGCCAGCCTATTGCCAAAGCTGTTGGCCTAGTTTCTTCACCTGTATATGCCAGCGTTTCCGGAACGGTAAAAAAGGTTGACGATATGCTGATGTCAAACGGAAGGTTCATGAAAGCGGTTACTATTGAGTCTGACGGGAAACAGGATGTCTGGGATCAGCTGAAGGTCCCAGAAATTAATAGTTTCGAGAACTTCATCTCAGCAGTGAAAGACAGCGGAGTCGTGGGGCTTGGCGGAGCGGGATTTCCAACTGCAGTGAAGCTTGACATAAAGGACCTGTCAAGGATAGAAGCGATAATTGTCAATGGGGCTGAGTGTGAGCCGTACGTCACATCTGATACGCGGACCATGCTGGATGACGCTGAACTTGTGTGGGAAGGCGCAGCGCTTCTTCAGAAGTATCTGAAGGCGAAGAGAATAGTCATAGCTATTGAGAATAACAAGCCGGAATGTATTAAGACTTTTCAGAAGATGTGCTCCGGCGGCAGCGGGATAGAAGTGGCGGTTATGCCCTCTATTTATCCGCAGGGCGGAGAGAAAGTGCTGATCTATAATGTGTTGAAGAAAATTGTCCCTGAGGGCAAATTGCCTATAGATGTAGGGGCAATAGTTATAAACTGCACAACTCTCGCCGCTATTGCCAGATATATTAAGACTGGTATGCCGCTTGTCGAAAAATGTATTACGGTAGACGGATCGGCGGTAAAGGAACCGAAAAATGTGATTGTGCCAATTGGAACGCCAGTATCCGATTTGTTTGAATTTTGCGGGGGTTTTAAGGCAGAGCCAAAAAAGATCCTCTACGGAGGACCTATGATGGGAATAGCGCTGCCCAGCCTTGAATACCCAATCATGAAGAATAATAATGCAATCTTGGCATTTGACAAAAAGGAGGCAGAGGCCCCAGAACCGACCGCCTGCATCAGGTGCGGGACATGTATTGAGTCGTGCCCGCTCAGATTGATGCCCACAGAATTTGCTGAGGCATATGAGGCCCGGGATGCGGAGCGCCTTGGGAAATTAAAAGTAAATCTGTGTATGGAGTGCGGGTGCTGCTCCTACGCATGCCCAGCGAAAAGGCCGCTTGTGCAGACAAACAGGCTGGCCAAGGCATTTCTTGCCGCTGATATTGCAGAGAAAAAAGCGCAGGCTGAAAAAACAGGCGGAGAGGGGGCAAAGTGAATATGGACCGGCTAATTGTTAGTTCTTCGCCCCATATAAGGAGCGCCAGGACAACACAGAAAATAATGCTTGACGTTATCATTGCCCTGCTTCCGGCGCTGGTGGCTTCAGCTATTATTTTTGGACCCAGGACGCTTTTGCTGGCGGGAGTATCTGCCGCGGCTTGCGTCGCATGTGAAGCAGCGTGGGAAAAATTCAGGAAACAGCCATGCACAGTGTCGGATCTGTCTGCTGTTGTTACAGGACTTCTCATCGCCTTTAATGTGCCTTCCGGTATGCCCGTGTGGGAATTGGTAATAGGCGATATGGTTGCAATACTTATTGTTAAGATGCTTTTTGGAGGCCTTGGCTGCAACTTTATAAATCCTGCCATGGTTGGGCGCACTGTGTTGTTTTTGTCCTTTACAGCGGATATGACTAACTACACAATACCAAAAGGTGCAGTTGACGCCCTTTCCAGTGCAACGCCTCTGGCCGTTATGGGAGAACTCAGCTGGAGCGATTTTCCCGAGCTGCTGCTTGGGGTACACGGCGGCGTTATGGGCGAGACATGCGCTCTTGCGTTGATTGCCGGTGGCATTTACCTTGTGATCCGGCGTGTGATTAAGCCTATTATCCCAATATCATATATATGCTCAACGCTTCTGTTTTCATGGATATTTGGCGGAGAGCAGCCGGTGCTGTCGCTGTTTGCAGGCGGGCTTATGCTGGGAGCCATATTTATGGCGACAGATTATGTTACTTCTCCGTATACCAATAAAGGTAAGCTGATATTTGGAATAGGATGCGGATTGCTGACTGCGGCGATAAGGATTTTCTCCAATTCGGCGGGCGGAGTGTCGTTTTCAATACTCCTTATGAATCTTTTAGTTCCATATATCAATGGGATTACGATGCCGAAACCGCTGGGAGGTGTCAGTGAAAAATGACTAAGGAGAAATTTGAAGAGTACATAAAACCTTTTGTGGTTCTTGTGGCAATATGTCTTGCCGTCGCTTTTTTATTGGCATTTACAAATGATAAGACTGCCCCCGTTATAGCGGAAAACGCGGCGCTTGAGGCAGAGAAGACCCGTCAGCAGGTGCTGTCCGGCGCTGTGGGTTTTGAAGAGGTAGACTGCGATACGCAGGCGCTGGGAATAGACAGCGCGTATTACGAAACCAGTGGCCTTGGGTATGTTATTTCTGCTACGGCAAAGGGTTATGGCGGCGATGTCACTGTTACGGTAGGCATAGACAATGACGGAAGCATAGTCGGCATGCAGGCGAATGTATCCAGTGAGACTACAGGAATAGGATCAAAGGCCGGAGAGGGCGCCTACATAGAAAACTTTATCGGACGTTCAGGGAACGTTGACGATGTGGACACGATTACAAATGCCACTTACTCAAGTTCAGCAGTAAAGACGTGTGTAAATGCTGCCTTAGCGGCATTTGACCAGATAAGGGAGGAGGGCTGAGAAGTGAAGAGAAAATTTGAGATTTTCAAAAATGGACTTTTCAAAGAAAATCCCGTTCTGATCCTAACTCTGGGATGTTGTTCGGTGCTGGCCATCTCTGTAACCGTGCTGGGAGGAGTGGGGATGGGACTCGCTCTTACGTTTGTTCTGGTCTGCTCAAACGTGGTTATATCGCTGCTTCGAAATATTATACCCAACAAGGTGAGAATACCCTGTTACATTGTTGTAGTAGCGGCTTTTGTCACTTTAGTGGAGATGATCACAGAGGCGTACATGAAAGAGCTGTACGACACCATGGGTGTTTTTCTGGCTCTTATTGTCGTAAACTGCATAGTGCTGGGAAGAGCTGAGATGTTTGCCAGCAAAAATACTGTTGGCGACAGCTTCTTTGATGGCCTTGGTATGGGACTGGGGTACACAATGGTCATAACGGGAATTTCCATTGTGCGTGAGCTTTTGGGCAGCGGGACCCTTCTTGGGTATAGGATAATACCTGAGGGGTACCAGCTTGGCATAGTTACGCAGACGCCGGGAGGTTTTTTCTGCTTCGGCGGAGCGATGGCAATACTTATAGCGTGCCTCAATAAAAAAGGACGTAAGATAGACAGCAAAACTGGCTGCGGCCATGACTGCAGCAGCTGCGGCCTTGGGTGCGCCGGAAGAGGAGGCGAGAACAAATGAGCGAGTTTTCAAATATCCTTCTCATAATGTTCTCAATGGTATTTACTGAGAACTATGTCCTTGTTCAGTTTCTCGGTATTTGTCCGTTTCTTGGCGTCTCACAAAATCTGTCCTCCTGCCTTGGCATGAGCGGAGCTGTTATTTTCGTTATGACTTTGGCCTCTGCTGCTACATACGGCATATACCAAGGGCTGATGGTGCCGTTCGGACTTGAATATATGTCTACAATAATTTTTATTTTGGTTATTGCCGCGCTGGTGCAGCTGGTAGAGATTATTCTGAAAAAGTATATGAAGCCGCTTTATAATGCGCTGGGAGTTTACCTCCCCCTAATTACCACTAACTGTGCAGTACTGGCGGTAACACTTTTGAATATCAGCGAGGAATATAATTTTATAGAGTCGTGCGTGGATGGATTTTCGGCAGGAGTAGGGTTTGGACTTGCGCTAGTCCTCTTTTGCGGAGTCAGGCGTGCGCTTCAAAGGGCAAAGCCGCCTAAATCCTTTGAGGGACTGCCGATAACGCTTGTTGCTGCGGCGCTTACGAGCCTGACATTTATGGGTTTCACTGGCATGGCAGAGAAACTTTTTAATTGATGGGAGGCGGCTTTATGGACATCATTAATGCTGTTTGGGTGCTTGGAGCAATAAGCGCTGTGTGCGCCATTCTTTTGATATTGGCTGATAAATTTATGCAGGTCCCTGTAGATGAAAAATTCCCAGCGGTGCGTGAATGCCTGCCTGGAGCAAACTGCGGAGCGTGCGGATATGCAGGATGCGACGGCTACGCTTCAGCGCTTGTCTCAGGCGATGAAACAAAGATAAATAAATGTGTGCCTGGAGCGGATGGAGTTGCCATGGCTCTGTCAAATGCCCTTGGAGTGGCATTTGAAGACGTTGAAGAACAGGTGGCTTTTGTCTGCTGCGGAGGTGACTGCTCAGCCACGTCGGACAAGATGGAATACCAAGGGATATCCAGCTGTGCGGCTGCAAAACCGATGTATGGCGGAAAGGGAGCATGCACGTTCGGCTGTCTTGGCTTTGGGGACTGCGCCAATGTGTGCCCACAGGACGCAATATGTATTTTCGACGGCTTGGCAAGAGTGGATGCATCTAAATGTATCGGATGCGGGATCTGCGCCAGGACATGCCCAAACAAAATAATAGCTATGATACCGGCTGTATCAAATGTTGTAGTTAGATGCAGCAACAAAGAAAAAGGGGCAGCCACCCGCAAAGAATGTACAAGTGGGTGTATTGGGTGCCGCAGATGTGAAAAAGAGTGCCCATCACAGGCGATTACTGTCAAAGATAATCTCGCCTGTATTGACCAGGACAAGTGCACCGAATGCGGAAAATGCTCTGAGGTTTGTCCAGTTGGGTGTATTGAAATCAGGAGCTTTGCTGCTGAAAAAAAGGCCGTGTAAATAAGATAGGATATCAACCGCTGTGTGTATATTCACAGCGGTTGATATTTTAGCGTAAAATGTGGTAGAATAAATCGGCAGAGTTGGCAGATTGCTGTTTGTCGGATGGGAGGGTATCAAAATGCGGTATATGAAAATCCATGGAGCCGGCAATGATTTTATAATCATAAATAATTATGACGGCATCATATCGCCTGAGCAGTACAGTGCCTTAGCAATGCGGCTATGTCAAAGAAGGCTGTCAATAGGAGCTGATGGCCTTATGATTGTCGAAAAGCCCCAAGCTGACGGCGATTTCAAAATGGCGTTTTATAATTCCGACGGCAGCAGAGGAGAGATGTGCGGCAACGGAGCCAGGTGTATATCCAGATACGGATATGAGCATGGTCTTGCAAAGCGCGATGTGCTATCGATCGAAACAGACTCCGGCACTGTGAAGGGAAAACGTGTTTCTGAGCGCATTTATACAGTTCGTCTGGCAGACCCTACCGTAGTAGAATTGCACAGAGTTGCTGAAGCAGGAGGAGAGAAGTATAATTGCTCTTATATAGAACTGGGCAGCCCTGGACTTCCGCATGCTGTTTTCATACAAAATGGATGGAAACAGATCCCGCGGGAAGAACTCAGGAATATCTGTGCACAGCTGAGGAATTTCGAAGGCTTTCCAAAGGGTGCAAACGTAACTTTCTGCGAAATAATGGGTGTTGACCACATTTCAGCGGTTACTTTTGAGCGCGGTGTTGAGGATTTTACCCTGGCATGCGGGACTGGCTGCGGGGCGACGGTTACGGCATTGACACTGCTGGGAAAAGTCAGCGGTACCGATGTGGCAATATCAATGCCCGGCGGGGAACTGTCAGTGACGCTTGATGTCCGCGGGGGAACTGCCAGTAATATTATGCTTACCGGCCCCACATGTATAGTGTCTCAGGGAGAGATATTGGACGAAGATTTAGCGATTGAGTATTAATTGTGATCTGAGAAATAAATAAAAACTGCTGTAATAGATTTTCAGGGCTATTACAGCAGTTTTAATTTTAAAACATGTATAAAAAACTATAAGTAAAACAGATCTGGCGAGGCTATGCTTCACCTGACAAGTTTTTGACTAAACCCTTATTATGCGGCCTTCTTTCCTGGGTTTACTGCAGGGGACGGGACCATCGATATAACCGATTATAATATTACATACAGCCACCATATCTTCAGGTATGCCCCATTTCCTGCGCAGCTGCTGGCCGTACTCTGTGGCAAAGACTTCCCCAGTGCGCCCTACATAGCATGCGCCTAATCCAAGAAAGTGCGCGGCCAACAAGATATTTTCGCCTATCATTGCGGCGTCGTCATGGGAGTACTGGCTGTCTCTGGTGAATATTGTCAGGACAGTTGGCGCGTCATAGAACCCATTCATAATAGTGAAATCGTCTTGAATGCTGGGCTGTTCGGCAGATATTGAATGGGAAATCGTTTTGGGGTCTTTTCCCTTGAATTGCATATACCTGCTTATGCGGCCGAGCCTTTCATTGACTTCGCTGTCCTGACAGACTACGATTCTGGAATATTGATTGTTTCCGGCGCTGGGAGCATAGAGGCCGGCTGTCAGTATCTGCTGAAGCAAATTCTCATCAACCTGTTTTTTCTGAAAACGCCTTATAGCGTGGCGAGTTGTCATTTTTTCAATAAGTTCATTCATTGCTGTTCCTCCTTGGACTATAGTATTCAAAGGCATCTGCAGTCTTTGTGATTTCTATTTTACATTTTTCTTATACTACGACAAGTAAGCACTTTTTTATTACCAGGACACAAAAAAGTGACCTGGCAATATGTTGCTATAGCTATTTATGATTGGGGATTTACAGAAGAGATATTGAAATGAAATGTATGCTGCATTATTATTTAATGTAACATCAATATTTGAACTATTGAGATTGGAGGTATTCAGGTGATTACAAAGGAAGAGATGCCAATTTGCCCAGTTGCCACGACAGTTCAGCTGATAGGCAGTAAATGGAAGCTGCTGATTATGAGAAATTTGCTGGAGCGCCCTTGGAGGTTTAATGAACTGAAGAAAGACTTGGAGGGAGTAAGTCAGAAAGTTTTAACAGATAGCCTTCGGTCTATGGAAGCAGATGGTCTTATAACGCGCACTGTCTATCCGGAAGTACCTCCGCGGGTAGAGTATGCGTTGAGCCAACTTGGAGAGTCCATGCGTCCAATTATTAAAGCTATGGAGAAGTGGGGACGTGAGTATAAAGCAAGTATTGAAAAGAGTAATAAAAGCGGAGAGGCAGCCGACTGAGAGCAGGCGGGAATTTTTACGAAGGTATTTTTATAAATGTACATTTCCGTAGTTTGACGGAGAGAGAAAGATAATAAGCCAGACAGCTATTACATCAGCAATGGTGAGACTAATCGATGTTATTTTTTCCGGCTAATGTGAATAGACCTTAACATGGGACAAAACCCAACGGAGGTGCTTTGATGCTGGCTGAAAAAATAGCTGAGATAAATGAGAGAATTGCCGATATAGTGTGGGGAGCTCCAATGCTGGCCCTGCTTATAATTGGCGGATTCTACCTAACCAAAAGCTCTGATTTTATACAGATACGCAGATTCGGAAGCGCGATGAGGAAAACCCTGGGCGGTATATTTGGAAATGGCGCGGGGAACAAAAGCGCGGTTACGCCTTTTGAAGCGGTGTGTACAGCCTTGGCGGGAACTATAGGTACTGGAAATATCGCTGGCGTAGTTATTGCCCTTTGCCTGGGCGGGCCAGGGGCGATATTCTGGATGTGGGTTTCAGCTTTTATCGGCATGGGCATAAAGTATGCAGAGATACTGCTGGCGGTAAAATACAGGGAGCGGGATCCAGAGGGCGGATATCGTGGCGGACCGATGTATTTTATAAAAAACGGATTGGGCAGCAAGTTTAAATGGCTGGCGGCCCTTTTCTGTGTTTTCGGGGCTGCAGCGTCTTTTGGAATAGGAAATATGATGCAGATGGGCAGTATTATGACGGCCCTCAGAGGCGCACTTGAGGTATTGACAGACGGAAAACCGATGGGCAGATGGGTATACCCTGCAGTTGGTCTGGCAATGGCGGCGGCGTGCGGTGCTTCTATCTTAGGCGGAGCAAAGCGCAGAGGAAGGATGGCATCGTTCGTAGTTCCGTTTATGGCCGTCTTTTATATAGCGGGCGCGCTTGCGGTGATTATTGCCCATGCGGATCGGCTCCTGCCAGTGATAAAAGAAATATTTTCCAGCGCATTTACCGGTACTGCACTCCTGGGTGGGACAGCGGGAGAAACGGTGAGAAGAGCGATGTCCTGGGGAATGAAAAGAGGTATGTTTTCCAATGAGGCCGGCCTTGGCTCCTCGCCTATTGCCCATGCGTCGGCAGATACAAAGAGCCCAGTTGAGCAGGGATTTATGGGTGTATTTGAGGTTTTCTTTGACACCATTGTTATTTGCACCCTGACGGCACTGATGGTCC
Organism: uncultured Oscillospiraceae bacterium; assembly: GCA_944386875.1. Taxonomy (GTDB): domain Bacteria; phylum Bacillota; class Clostridia; order Oscillospirales; family Oscillospiraceae; genus RUG626. The sequence continues at coordinate 22,323 of CALXCS010000142.1, read as the reverse complement.
TGGTCTCTGGTGTAGGACTCCCTTATGGGTCTGCAGGCGGTGCGGAATACTGTTCACAGGCATTGGCATCGGTGTTTGGTAATGGATTTTCTTCGATATTCATGTCATCTGCGATGGCTCTTTTTGCGTTTTCCAGTATCGTTGGGTGGTCCCTGTATGGGGAACGGTGCATCGAGTATCTGGCCGGAAAAGGGGCGGTTGACTGCTACAGAGCGATTTTCATAGCAGTTATCTTCTTTTCGTCTTTTATGAGTTTCGGGTTTATAATACAGATTTCAGATATTATGAACGCGCTTATGATTCTCCCCAATATGGCGGGAGTTCTGATGCTGTCGCCTGTTGTGAAGAGGGAGACGGGTATGTATTTAAGAAATGCCAGAAAATAGACATGCCGCGGAAAAACTCCGCGGCATTGAGGTAATTAATATTTCTATTTAGAACTTTTAGACAGATGTTCTCCAACTTTGTAAATATCTCCTGCGCCGACAGTGAGTATCATATCACCGTCCTGAGCTTCGGCTCTGAGTGCCTCCTCAAGCTGCTGAAAATCGGGATAAAAGACGGCGCCGGGAATAAGGGCAGCCAGATCCTTTGAGGATATCCCCACCGTATTTTTTTCTCTGGCAGCAAAAATCTCTGCAAGGAAGACCTTGTCTGCCAGTGACAGTTCACGCACAAAATCTCCGAAAAGTGCTTTGGTCCGTGAGAAAGTGTGGGGCTGGAAAGCCAACAGTATCCTGCGCGGGTTAAGGGAACGGGCAGCTTCCAGAAGAGAATGGATCTCCTGAGGATGGTGGGCGTAATCATCGTATATTGCGGAGCCGTTTACTGTCCCCTTGTATTCAAATCTTCTGGCAGCGCCCCTGAAAGCGCTTAAGCCATCGGCAATGGCGCTGGCAGGAACGTTAAGAGCTATTGCCGATGCGGCGGCTGCAAGCGCGTTTTTGACATTGTGTACGCCGGGCACATGGAGACTAACATGGGTAAGCACTTGACTATTATAGATAATATCAAATTCAGAAACGCCGTTTGAAATACGGATATCAGATGCGCGCACGTCAGCCTTTTCGCTGATTCCGAAAGTCATTACAGGCCTGTTGATACCCTGTATGGCACTCATGGTGTTTTTGTCATCGAGATTTGCAATTACCAACCCGCCGTCAGCAGGTACAAGCTGTGCAAACCTGCGAAATGACTTCTTTATATCGTCCAGATCCTTGAAAAAATCCAGATGGTCTGCATCTACATCCAGTATTACGGCGATAGTAGGAGAGAAACTGAGAAATGAGTTATAATATTCACATGACTCCAAAACGATAGTATCTCCATGACCAACCCTGTGGCTGTCCTGAAGGAGAGGCAGCGTACCGCCTATCATCACTGTTGGATCAGCTCCTGCAGACATGAGAATATGGGTACACATGGAAGTAGTCGTTGTTTTGCCGTGGGTTCCGGATATACATAGGGCGTTTTTATAATTACGCATTATACATCCCCAGGCCTCTGCACGTTCAAAAACAGGGATGCCATGAGCGCGGGCATAGACTATCTCCACATTATCATCGTGAGCTGCTGCAGTTCTAATTATAAAGTCTGCGCCGGCAGCGTTTTCGGCCTTATGGCCAATATAAACAGGTATTCCCATTTGCCGCAATTCACCAATAATAGTGCTGTCTCTCACGTCAGACCCTGTTATCTTCAGGCCCTGACGGTGCAGGACCTTGGCGAGAGGGGACATGGAGACGCCACCGATTCCTATAAGATGGCATTTGGCGTTGCTCTTTATATACTTTTCAAGTTCGGCGATTCTGTCCATAAATGCTCCGATAAATATAGTAATTATAGCAGTTGATATTAAAATGCCAAATTATTATAATACTGTTTAGATAAGATTACAACAAGTTTTTTGTCAGCTTATTTATTTTTAACTATGCGTATATGCAGTCAGAAGGTGAGGATATGAGCGGCGTCTGCGGACATATGCCGGAATATGCGGTTAAAGTTATTGAGGCACTTCGCAGTGCCGGAGTCCTGGCGTATGCAGTTGGCGCATGCGTCAGAGACAGCCTTATTGGCAGGGAGCCATCGGACTGGGATGTATCCACGTCGGCAAAACCTGAGGAGATATCTGCGCTGTTTGAAAAAACGGTTCCCACCGGAATCAGCTATGGAACAGTTACAGTTATTATTGACGAGTACTCTGTAGAGGTGACCACATTCCGACAGGATGGAGAGTACAGCAACGGCAGAAAGCCGGATTCGATTGTTTTTGTTTCCGATATTACCCAGGATTTGTCCAGAAGAGACTTTACGATGAACGCAATTGCGATGGGACCCGACGGCGAAATAATAGACCCTTTTGGGGGCAGAGAGGACATATCGTCGCGTATTATCAGGTGCGTCGGAGAACCAGAGCAGCGGTTTTCAGAAGATGCGCTGCGTATGTTGCGGGCTTTTAGGTTCGCGGCTGTTTTAAATTTCCATATCGATGAAGAAATTTTAAAAGCAATTGCGAAATCAGCACACCTTGCACAGAGACTTTCGTCAGAGCGCATAAGAGATGAATTGGAAAAAATTTTGATGAGCCCCAGGCCGGAACTGGTGTCAGATATAGTAAAGTACGGTTTGCTCTCAAAATATATTTTACCTGGAAAGATAGGGCTTAGCCCTATTGAGGCCCTTCCGAAGGATAATGAGACCAGATGGTGCGTCTTCTCGTTCCTTGTGTGCTTGTCAGGGCTGACGCATTTTACGGCTGATGGACTGCTGAAAGAGCTAAAATTGCCTGGAAAGCTTATTTATGCTGCTGGAACAGCAGTAAAAATAGCGGAATGGATGCCCTGCGGCTGCAAGGACATCAGGATGGCTCTTGCTGTGTACGGAAATAGGTGTGTGGAGTTAGCAGCGTGGTGTGCTGAGGCCGCTGGGAAGGCGGGAACTTGGGAAAGCGTCATGAAAGAGATATCCTTGGGACTGGCAGTGCCTGTCAATAAGCTGGATATTGACGGCAATGCAATCAAGGATTTGGGCTTTTCCGGTAGAGAGATAGGAGCCGTCTTGGCACACCTGTCCAGAGAGGCAACTTTTGAAAATGTGAGAAACAAGAGAGAGGACCTGCTGGCTATGGCTGAAATGCTTGCGAAGCGGGAGAAGAACAGGGGGGAATAGGGTGAATTTGCTTCATCTCAAATATGCCGTGGAGGTAGCTAGGACAAGGTCGATAAGTAAGGCGGCGGAGAACTTGTTTATGGGCCAGCCAAATTTAAGCAGGGCCATAAAAGAATTGGAATCGGATTTGGGGATAACCATTTTTAAGAGGACTACAAGGGGCATTTCTGTTACGCCGGAAGGCGAGGAGTTCCTTGAACGCGCCAGACGTATTGTGATGCAGGTGGATGAAATAGAATATATGTATAAAAATGGCCGGCAGGAGGAACAGCGCCTGTCTGTATGCGTCCCCAGAGCGAGCTATATCTCACACGGTATGGCTGAATTTGCATCAAGCCTCAGAACTGATATACCAGCTGAGATATTTTACAGGGAAACAAACTCAAGCAAGGCAATAGAGTGCGTCTCCAACGGAGAATATAACCTCGGAATAATACGCTACCAACAGAAATTCGGAAAATACTTTGACTCTGTTTTTCAGGAGAAGCGGCTTACCGCAGAGACGATGACAGAGTTTACCTATGTGCTTCTGATGTCTAAAAACAGTGAACTTAGTCAACTGACCGATATAAGGCTGTCGGATTTGCGCGACAAGATTGAGATAACACACAGCGATCCATACGTACCGTCCATACCAATGGTTGACGTCAGAAGATCAGAGCTTATAGAGTCAGTGGACAAGCGTATATTTGTCTTTGAACGAGGCAGCCAGTTTGAATTATTGGAAAAAGTTCCTACGTCGTTTATGTGGGTATCCCCAGTTTCATCGGAACTATGCAGCAAGTACGGGCTTATCCAGCGCCGATGCAGGGAGAACACAAAAATATATAAGGATGTGCTTATATATAGAAATGATTACAGACTGAGCTCTCTTGACAATAGATTCCTGGAGGAAGTTAAAAAATCAGCTGGAAAATATGTACTGGAAAGGGAAGATATATGACATATACTTACAGAGAAAAACTTATCTCGTAGTAACTCTGTAAATTTCGTCAAAGCGATATGCAATAGATTGCTATATCAGTATGTTTTTATTGATAATAACATATCGATAAAAACATACTGATATGCTATTAAAACATTTTTCAAATGACCGATATTTTGTTAAAATTTTATCAAACAAAGGGGTTAATCCCAAATAACAAAACATATTCGGAGGTCATTGTTATGAGCAGGTTTACATTGCCGAGGGATATTTATCATGGGAAGGGCTCTCTTGAGGCTCTTAAGACGCTGGAAGGCAAGCGCGCTATGATCTGCGTGGGCGGCGGCTCAATGAAGAGGGGCGGCTTCCTTGACAGGGCTATTGAATATTTAAAAGAAGCTGGTATGGAAGTAGAGCTCATTGAGGGAATTGAGTCTGACCCTTCAGTAACTACTGTCATGAAGGGCGCCGAGGCCATGAGCAAATTCCAGCCTGACTGGATTGTAGCTATGGGCGGCGGTTCCCCGATAGATGCTGCAAAGGCCATGTGGATTAAATATGAGTATCCTGAGATTACGTTTGAGGATATGTGCAAGGTTTTCGGACTTCCAAAGCTTCGCACAAAGGCACGCTTCTGTGCTATTCCGTCCACTTCGGGGACTGCTACTGAAGTTACGGCGTTCTCAATAATCACCGATTATGACAAGGGCGTTAAGTATCCTATTGCAGACTTTGAGATTACGCCAGATGTCGCCATTGTGGATCCGGATCTGACTGTTACTATGCCAGTTAAGCTGGTTGCGCACACCGGCATGGATGCAATAACTCACGCTATTGAAGCTTATGTATCTACAGCACATTGCGAGTATACAGATCCTCTTGCCCTCCACGCAATTGAGATGATTAAGGCCAATCTGGTCAAATCATACAACGGCGATATGGATGCCCGCGCCGCTATGCATGATGCTCAGTGTCTGGCCGGTATGGCTTTCTCAAATGCTCTACTGGGTATTGTCCACTCTATGGCTCACAAGACTGGTGCGGCTTTCTCCCACGGCAATCAGGGCCACATTATACATGGCGCCGCCAATGCGATGTATCTGCCTAAGGTTATTAAGTACAACTCTAAAGATGCCGCTGCCCTTAAACGTTATGGACAGATTGCTGACTTCATCAAACTTGGCGGTTCCAGCGATGAGGAGAAGACTGAACGCCTTATCGAGATGCTCCGCAAAATGAATGACGATCTCAATATCCCGCACTGCATAAAGAACTATGGCGAAGGCGGCGCTATCGTTGAGGATGGACACTCTGTAGCTCCTGAGAGCGAATTTCTTGCAAAACTTTCTGAAATAGCCACTCTGGCTATAGGCGACGCCTGCACAGGATCTAATCCGCGTCAGCCCAGCCAGCAGGAAATGGAACAGCTGCTTAAGTGCTGCTACTATGATCTTGAAGTTGACTTCTAATCTTACTTGCTTAAAAATAATGCCGGTATAAGACCGGCATTATTTTTAAGAGATTCAGCTAAACAGAACTTTGATATACAATCAATTGCTATATTTATATCGATAAAAATATATTGATATATCTTATAAGCATTTCACATCAAAATGTATTTATGGTATACTGAATTTACAGTGAGATGGACAGAAGCCTGAAGAGAACTAATCTTCAGCAGATATAACGGGAGGTTTGCTTGTGAGCGTGTCGATAAGCGTAATGCGGCGGCTTCCGGCATACCTGCACTATCTCAAACAGCTTCCGCCGGATGTGGAGAATATATCTGCAACGACGATAGCCGCCCAACTTGATTTGGGCGATGTGCTGGTGAGAAAAGATCTTAACTGTATAAGTGGTGCCGGAAAACCGAGAACTGGTTACAGCGTTAAAGGATTAATAGATGACCTGGAGCGGGTTTTAGGATATAAGAACAAAAATCTGGCGGTTATTGTTGGCGCTGGCAAGCTGGGATGTGCAATGCTTGAACACAGCGGATTTGAGGAGTATGGGCTGCACATTTTGGCGGCTTTCGATATTGACACCGACAAAATTGGAATTACAGATTCAGGCAAATATATTTATCCGCTGGATGATTTTGAGGAATTCTGCAGTCAGGCCGATGTTAGGCTTGGGGTTATAACCACGCCAGCATGTTCGGCACAAGAGATATGTGATCTCATGTGCCGGAGCGGTATAAGGGCCATCTGGAACTTTGCCCCTATACATCTTACAGCGGGTAAAGATATTTTGATACAAAATGAAAATATGGCAGCGTCTCTTGCGCTTCTTTCTGCGCATTTGGCAGAGATGGGCTGCTGAAGAAAATAAGGAGTGAGTGCAATGGAAAAGAAAAAGACCAGGGAAGCAGTCGACAGTGTTGAAAAGCTGGAGAAAACCCTAGCCAATGTGCGCAAAGCGCAGGAAAAGTTTGCGACGTACACTCAAGAGCAGGTAGATAAGATATTTTTAGCTGCTGCTCTTGCCGCAAACAAGATGCGTATACCCCTTGCAAAGATGGCAGTTGAAGAGACGGGAATGGGCGTAGTGGAGGACAAGGTTATTAAGAACCACTATGCGGCAGAGTACATTTATAATGCTTATAAGGATACTAAGACTTGCGGCGTAATTGAAGAGGACAAGGCTTTTGGCATTAAGAAAATTGCTGAACCCATCGGAGTTATTGCTGCTGTTATTCCTACCACCAATCCAACGTCTACGGCAATTTTCAAGACACTTTTAGCTTTGAAGACTAGGAACGGCATTGTTATCAGCCCGCATCCTCGTGCAAAGAAATGCACTAATGAGGCTGCCCGTATAGTCCTTGAGGCTGCTGTCGCGGCCGGCGCTCCCGAGGGCATTATCGATTGGATAGATGTTCCGTCACTTGACATGACCAACCTCCTGATGAAAGAGGCCGACATAATCCTGGCTACCGGCGGACCCGGAATGGTAAAGTCGGCATATTCAAGCGGCAAGCCTGCTGTCGGTGTTGGAGCGGGAAATACGCCTGCTATAATTGACGATTCTGCAGATATTGTTCTGGCTGTAAACTCCATAATACACTCCAAGACTTTTGACAATGGTATGATCTGTGCTTCTGAGCAGTCTGTCATAGTACTTGATAAGGTTTACAAAGCTGTAAAAAAAGAGTTTGCAGACAGAGGCTGCTATTTCCTCTCTCCTGAGGAGACGGAGAAAGTCCGCAAGACGATAATAATCAATGGTTCTGTTAATGCAAAGATCGTCGGACAGAAGGCTCCGAAAATTGCCGCTATGGCCGGTGTAACTGTGCCGGAGGATACAAAAATACTTATAGGCGAGGTAGAGTCTGTAGACATTTCAGAGGAATTTGCCCATGAGAAGCTCTCTCCTGTCCTGGCTATGTATAAGGCCAAGGATCTGCAGGATGCCTTTACAAAGGCCGAGCGTCTTATAGCCGACGGCGGATACGGGCATACATCATCCATATACCTTGATGTTGACAGCGGCCAGGAAAAGCTTGCTGAGTTTGCCGAGCGCATGAAGACCTGCCGCATCCTTGTAAATACTCCATCCTCACAGGGAGGAATCGGAGATCTTTACAACTTTAAACTTGCTCCTTCACTTACATTGGGCTGCGGTTCATGGGGCGGCAACTCTGTATCAGAAAATGTTGGGGTCAAGCACCTTCTTAATGTCAAGACTGTAGCCGAAAGGAGAGAGAATATGCTCTGGTTCCGTGCGCCTGAAAAGGTATATTTCAAGAAGGGCAGTCTGCCTGTAGCCCTTGACGAGCTGGGCAAAGTAATGCACAAGAAGAAAGCATTTGTAGTTACAGACAGCTTCCTTTATCAGAGCGGACACACCAAGCCGATCACAGACAAACTTGATCAGCTGGGCATAACTCATACAACTTTCTACAATGTTGAACCGGATCCCACTCTTGCCTGCGCAAAGGCCGGAGCTGAAGAGATGAAAGCATTTCAGCCTGATGTTATCATTGCCATGGGCGGCGGTTCCGCAATGGACGCTGCAAAGATTATGTGGGTTCTCTATGAGCATCCGGAAGTAGACTTTCTCGATATGGCAATGCGCTTTATGGACATCCGTAAGAGAGTCTATACCTTCCCCAAAATGGGCGAGAAGGCATATTTCATAGCCATACCAACCTCTGCGGGTACAGGCTCTGAGGTGACTCCTTTTGCAGTTATCACCGATGAAAGCACTGGAGTAAAGTATCCGCTGGCTGACTACGAGCTGCTGCCGAATATGGCGATAATTGACGCAGACCTCCATATGACTGCGCCTAAAGGACTTACCGCCGCTTCCGGTATTGATGCTGTTACCCATAACCTTGAGGCGTATGCTTCGATGATGGCAACTGACTTTACTGACGGTATTGCTCTCAGGTCTTTGAAGATGATTTTTGAGTATCTCCCAAGAGCCTATGATAACGGTGCACACGATGCGGTAGCCAGAGAGAAGATGGCTAACGCCGCCACTATGGCAGGTATGGCTTTTGCAAATGCCTTCCTTGGCGTATGCCACTCCATGGCACATAAACTTGGCGCGTTCCATCACATAGCCCATGGCGTAGCCAACGCGCTTATGATTGATGAAGTATTGCGATTCAACGCAGCAGAGGTCCCGCCGAAGATGGGAACTTTCCCGCAGTATGATCATCCGCACACTCTTGCACGCTACGCTGAAGTTGCAGATTATCTCGGCATCAAGGGCAAGGACGATAACGAAAAACTCGAGAACTTCATTAAAGCTCTTGATGATTTGAAAGAGAAAGTCGGCATAAAGAAGACAATAAGAGACTACGTACCTGATGAAAAGGCGTTCTTGTCCACACTTGATGAGATGGTAGAGCAGGCGTTTGACGACCAGTGCACAGGAGCCAATCCGCGCTATCCGCTGATGAGCGAAATCAAGCAAATGTATCTCAACGCATACTATGGCAAACACGAAAAAGTGTAAGGAGGCAGTGAGTAATGGATCTAAGTAGGGTAATAGCTGTACGTACTAATAAGACCGTCTACAGGGACGGAGACAAAACTATCAAAGTTTTTGATAAAGACTATTCCAAAGCCGACATACTCAATGAAGCTCTGAACCAGGCCAGAATAGAGGAAACTGGGCTTGATATACCTAAGCTCCTTGAGGTAACGACGGTAGATGGGAAATGGGCAATAATCAATGAATATATACCAGGGAAGACCCTCGAAAGGCTTATGCAGGAGAACCCTGAGAAAAAGGACGAGTATCTTGAGCTGTTTGTGGATTTGCAGCTTAAAGTCCATAGCATGAAGGCCCCTCTTCTCAACAGGCTCAGAGACAAAATGAACAGGAAGATATCTCAGGCTGATCTGGATGCGACCACCCGCTATGATCTGCATACTCGCCTTGAGGCTATGCCGCAGCATTATAAAGTCTGCCACGGCGACTTCAACCCGTCAAATATTATAATCAGAGAGAGCGACGGTATCCCGTTTATACTGGACTGGTCGCATGTCACACAGGGCAACGCCTCTGCTGACGTGGCTAGGACTTATCTTCTGTTCTGCCTGTCTGGAGATAAAGAGATGGCTGAAAAGTATCTGAACCTCTTCTGCAAGAAGAGCGACACTGCAAAACAGTACGTCCAGAAGTGGATGCCAATTGTCGCCGCGTCGCAGTCTGTTAAGTCAAAACCTGAAGAGAGGGAATTCCTCCTCTCTTGGGTAGACGTGGTGGATTACGATTAAGGAGGAAACCCACTGTGAAAATAGTCGTGTGCATCGGCAGCTCCTGCCACTTAAAAGGGTCCAAAGATGTAGTTGAGAGGATCCATGCCCTGGTTGAAGAAAATGGGCTGCAGGATAAAATCGAGCTGGGAGGCACTTTCTGCATGGGCAAATGTCAGCAGGGTGTCTGCGTTACTTGCGATGGTGAATTTTACTCAGTGTCTCCGGATACGGTCGACGATTTCTTCCAGAAGACCGTTCTGCCTGGTATTGCTTAATGATAGTACAAGTGTGTGTGGGAAGCTCCTGCCATCTGAAAGGCTCTGCAGATATTGTGGAACTGATGCAGAAGGCCATAGAGCGGGACCACCTGGAGAGCGAAATTACACTGGCCGGGAGCTTTTGCACCGGCCAGTGCAACCGTGTAGGAGTGACAATTACTGTTGATGACCAGGTGTTTCCGGGAATTACTAAGGATGGATTTTCTGAATTTTATCAGGAGCATATTATTAAAAAATTGAAACAGGAGGGGAGCATATAGGTATGGCTGATGTTTTGACCTTAAAGAAGTCAAACTGTAAGAACTGTTATAAATGTATCAGGCACTGTCCGGTCAAGTCGATAAGGTTCTCCGGCAACCAGGCTCATATTGTCCCCGATGAGTGTATTTTGTGCGGACAGTGCGTTGTGGTATGTCCTCAGAACGCCAAACAGGTTACGGACGAGACCGAAAAAGTGCGTGTGATGATTCAGAGCGGTGACCCAGTTATTGTCAGCATAGCCCCGTCATTTGTGGCAAATTATGACGGAGTTGGAATAGAAAGCATGCGGGAAGCACTCAAAAAATTGGGATTTGCAGACGCAGAGGAGACAGCCGTCGGCGCTACAATAGTTAAGAGAGAGTATGAACGGATGATCCGAGAGGACAACAGGGACATTATCATATCCTCGTGCTGCCACTCGGTTAATTTGCTTATTCAGAAGTATTTTCCTCAGGAACTTGCGTATCTTGCCGATGTTGTTTCTCCAATGCAGGCGCACAGTATGGACATTAAACGCAGGATCCCCAATGCCAAGACTGTGTTTGTAGGTCCGTGCGTAGCCAAGAAGGATGAGGCGGCCCAGTATGAGGGCATTGTGGATGCAGTCCTGACTTTTGAACAGCTTACCCAGTGGCTTGATTCAGAGAATATTACGCTGAAAAGAGACAGGGACTCGAATGAAAAGAGCAGAGCAAGGTTCTTCCCCACTTCTGGTGGTATACTTAAGACCATGGAGAAGACAATGCAGGAGGAACAGGGATATACTTATCTCGTAGTTGACGGCACGGAGAACTGCATTGCCGCTCTCAGGGACATTGAGAAGGGGCATCTTACAAAGTGTTTTATTGAGATGTCTGCCTGCGCAGGAAGCTGTATCGGTGGCCCTATAATGGAAAAATTCCACCGCTCGCCTGTCAGAGATTACATATCTGTCTCAAGCTACGCCGGTAAAGAGGATTTCCAGGTGGAGCAGCCTGAGACTGAAAAATTGATAAAGAGCATGCCGTATATTGAGCGTAAGGCAAAAATGCCCTCTGAATATGAAATTGCGGCGGCGTTGAGGCAAATGGGAAAGACAAAGCCCGAAGATGAACTTAACTGTGGTTCATGCGGATACGATACATGCCGGGAGAAGGCCATAGCAATTGTTCAGGGAAAAGCCGACGTTACCATGTGCCTGCCATTTCTTAAAGAACGTGCCGAGAATTTCTCAGATAACATTATTAAGAATACGCCAAATGGAATACTGGTCCTCAATGAGAGCCTGGAAGTGCAGCAGATTAATAAAGCTGCGTTGAAGATAATGAATATAGCCAGAGCTTCAGATGTAATCGGAGAGCCGGTTGTTCGAATTCTGGATCCGGCTGTTTTCCTTGAGGTGCTCAATACTGGGAACAGTGTCCGTGATCAGCGCCGCTTTTTGGCGGAATATAAAAGGTACGTGGAGCAGACAGTTATTTATGACCACGAGTACCATGTTCTCATATGCCTGATGAGGGATATAACTGACGAAGAAACTGAGCGGGAGAAAAAAGAGACTATAAGCCGGCAGACTGTTGAAGTTGCAGATAAAGTCGTCGACAAACAGATGAGAATAGTCCAGGAGATCGCATCGCTTTTGGGCGAGACTGCGGCAGAAACAAAGATAGCCCTCACTAAGCTGAAGGAGACAATATCTAATGAATGACTTATGCGCTGATATTGGATACCGCAGCATAAACCACTATGGGGAAGAGCTGTGCGGCGACCATGTGGATATTCTGGAGCAGGAGAGAGATAACTCCACGGTGGTAGTACTTGCCGATGGCCTTGGCAGCGGCGTCAAAGCCAGCATACTCTCAACCCTCACATCTAAAATTATATCCACTATGATCAACGAGGGCCTCTCTGTGGAGGATTGCGTTGAAACTGTCGCTGCTACGCTGCCGATATGCTCAGTAAGAGGCGTTGCGTATTCCACATTTACCATTATAAGGATAATTGATAATACATACGCTGAGTTCATCCAGTTTGATAATCCACTTATAATAATGTACCGCGATGGAGTGAACTACGATTATCCCAGGACAGAAACTACCATGGGCGGTAAAAAGATATTTATGTCCCGCATAAAACTCCAGGAGAACGATACGTTTATAGCTATGAGTGACGGATGTCCCCATGCGGGCATCGGGCTTGCGTATAATTTCGGATGGAAAAGGGAAGACATAATCTCCTACATGGAGCCTCTTATTGATGTCGGATACACAGCTAAAACGCTTTCTACAATCCTTATGGATGAAGTGGACAATTTATACGGGCATCAGCCCGGTGACGACGCTACTGTATGCACGGTTCGGATACAAAAACGCGAGCCTATGAACCTTATGTTTGGGCCGCCGTCTAACAGAGACGATGCTAATAAAATGATGGCGCTGTTCTTCTCAAAAGAGGGAAAGCACATTATATGCGGAGGTACCACATCTTCAATTGCTGCCAAATACCTGGGCAAACCGCTTGTGCCAAGTTTGGAGTTTGTCGATCCTCAGATCCCTCCGATCGCAACGCTTGAAGGCGTTGACCTGGTTACGGAAGGCGTAATTACGATGGATCGGGTCCTTAAATATGCCAAGGACTATTTGCAGGATAATGAGTCATATTCCCATTGGAGCAGCAAAAGAGACGGAGCTTCGCTTATTTGCAGACTCTTGTTTGAAGAGGCAACGGATATTAATTTCTTTGTTGGAAGGGCTATAAATCCTGCCCATCAAAATCCGGATCTTCCTATTAACTTCAGCATAAAAATGCAGATTGTAGAGGAACTTTCCGAGTGTCTTAAAAAGATGGGAAAGCGTGTAAAAGTAAGCTACTTTTAAGGGGGGCGTTTAAATGAGGAAATTTGATACAAAAGTTCAAAACCTCAAGTATCAGGTGCTGCGTGAGGTCGCCAGGTACTCCTGGACAGATCAGCTCCTGGAGAAAGAGCTTGATATTCCAATGAGTATTGTTCCTGGGCGCACAGCGACTATGCGCTGCTGCGTGTATAAGGAACGGGCAATACTCGGCGAGCGGATAAAACTTGCCAAAGGCGGTAATAAAGAAAACCCCAATGTTATTGAGGTAATAGATATCGCCTGCGATGAATGTCCCGTGGGCGGCTATGAAGTAACTAACGCCTGCCGCGGCTGTCTTGCCCACAGATGTGAAGATGTCTGCAGAAAAGACGCAATTACTTTTGACAGTTATCAGAAGGCGCATATTGACAAAACAAAGTGTGTAGAGTGTGGGCAATGCGCAAAAGTGTGTCCTTATGGGGCAATAACACATATAGAGCGTCCATGCCAGCGGGCATGTAAAATCAAGGCAATCTCAGTGGGTCCAAACAGTGTGGCTCAAATAGACGACGAAAAGTGTATCGCATGCGGTGCCTGTGTATACCAGTGCCCATTTGGCGCCATCATGGACAAATCATACATACTCGATGTAATTGATATGATTAAGAAGAGCAACAACAACCAAAATTATCGAGTGTATGCAATAATAGCGCCCTCTATTTCCAGCCAGTTTTCCTATGCGAAGCTGGGCCAGGTAATCTCAGGAATTAAAGCTCTGGGCTTTTTCACGGTAATAGAAGTAGCTCTTGGAGCAGATATGGTGGCGCATTCTGAGGCCAAGGAGCTTGCGGAAAAGGGATTCCTTACAAGTTCTTGCTGTCCGGCCTTCGTTGATTATGTGAAAAAACAGTTTCCGGATCTTGCGCCGCATATATCACATAATCTTTCACCTATGGGGGCTATTGCCAAGTACATAAAGGATAATGAACCCAACTGCAAAGTAGTGTTTATAGGTCCGTGTACAGCAAAAAAGATGGAGATAAAGCTTGATAAGGTAAAACCGTATGTCGACAGCGTTCTGACTTTTGAGGAGCTCCAGGCGCTTTTCGACAGCAAAGATCTGGATATAGCATCGATGGAAGAGGATGTATTGGACAACGCCTCATATTATGGTAGGATCTTTGCAAGGAGCGGCGGAGTGTCCGATGCCGTTGCACAAGCTCTAAAAGAGCAGGGAATTGACAACTTTGACTTAAAAGCGGTTCCGTGCGACGGAATAGAAGCCTGCCGTGTGGCCCTCTTAAAGGCTTCCAAACGTGTGCTGGATGGGAACTTTATTGAAGGTATGGCCTGCCTCGGAGGCTGTATTGGAGGCGCGGGCTGCCTCACGCATGGGGAGAAGAACAAGCGCGAGGTGGACAAGTATGGCATGGAGGCTATGGAGAAAACCATAACAGGGGCCATATCCATGCTGGATAAAGTAAATAGCAAGCTTTAATGTTTTCTGCATTGTGATTTGATAAAAGGAAAAAGAAGAAAGGACCTGACGCTTGATCTTCAACCGTCAGGTCCTCTTTTATGTAAGAATGCCGCTATTTATTGTGAATTTTAAATGATGCGGAGACTATAGTTAGATTGCCCAGCTCTCCAAATATTTCTTCTGCTCATCAGTCAAAGTATCGATTTCCATACCGCAGGCCAGGAGCTTTCTACGGGCAACCTCATAATCAATATGATCCGGTACTGGAATTACGGCTGTGGGAAGTTGCCCACTGTTTTCAGCCAAGTATTTTGCTGCTAGAGCCTGTATAGCAAAACTCATATCCATGATTTCCACAGGATGACCGTCTCCGGATGCCAGATTGACTAGCCTGCCTTCTGCAAGGACGAAGAGGGTTTTACCATTTTTCAAAGTATAACCTTTTGTCACAGCTGTGCGGCCCTCAGAAGTTGATACGGAGTTGTTTTCCAGCCAGTCAACATCTACCTCTACATTGAAGTGTCCGCCATTACATAAAATAGCGCCGTCCCGCATTTTTTTGAAGTGATGTTCTGTTATGACTTTCATGCATCCGGTGGCAGTAATGAATATATCGCCATAAGATGCTGCCTGTTCCATGGTTTTGACATCAAATCCGTCCATCATGGCCTCCAGCGCCTTTACAGGGTCTATTTCAGTAATTGTAACACGTGCTCCGAGACCCTTTGCACGCATTGCAATTCCCCGCCCGCACCAACCGTATCCGGCGACGACTACATTTTTTCCGGCGACTACCAGATTGGTAGCCCTGTTTATTCCATCCCAGACGGACTGCCCAGTACCGTAGCGGTTATCAAAGAAGTGTTTGCATTTTGCGTCATTTACAGTGAGCATGGGGAACTTTAAAACTCCTTCGCGTTCCATTGCCCGAAGCCGTATGATTCCCGTAGTTGTCTCCTCACAGCCGCCGATGACATTCGAGACAAGTTCAGGCATTTCCAGATGCAGCATGCTTACAAGATCGCCGCCGTCGTCAATTATGATATTGGGTCCAAATTCCAGAGCACATTTTAAATGCCGGGTGTATTCTTCGGGCGTGCAGTCATACCAGGAGTATACGTCTGCGCCGCTCTGGACTAGAGCTGCGACTACGTCGTCTTGTGTTGAAAGGGGATTGCATCCTGTAACGCGCAAATCGGCTCCACCGTCCACGAGCACACGGCACAGATATGCAGATTTTGCCTCTAAATGGAGAGAGGCAGCTATTTTCAAACCGCGAAATGGTTTCTCTTTAATGAAATCTCTCTGTATCCCCTGGAGAAGAGGCATATATCTTGCCGCCCACTGTATTTTCTTTTCACCAGAGGGAGCTAATGCAATATCTCTTATCTCACTCATCGCCATTTTCTCCTAAATTAATTTTTATGACGCCTGCTTCCTTTAAAAAGGCGAGCAGGAAAAAGATTACTGAGAGCGTATATGCAAGCTTAGTGATGAATCCAAGGATTGTCTTGCCGCTTGACCAGATAGCCATAATGAGACATGATAGAGCTAATGTGGGAGTTAAAGTTTTCCTATCCATATTGACCCTCCAGATGTTCCAATTTTTTATAATCATAACACCGAAAGTGCGTCATTTCAAGGCTGCATTTCTCAATATCAAAATTGTGCAGCCAATGTTGAAAGAATTATGATGTTATGGCATAATCTATTTAAAACTGTTGGCAAAAGGGGTGCAAATATATAATGACAAGGTACCAGGACTATAAAAACAGCGCTGACTTCATCCTTGACAGACTCGACGCAGTTCCGGAAATAGGTGTGATTCTTGGCTCTGGATTAGGACATTTCTCTGATAAGATCGAAAATCCCATAGAGATTGATTATAAAGATATACCAGGTTTTCTTATATCAACAGCTGCTGGACATGCGGGGAAATTGATATACGGAACAGTGGCGGGAAAGAAAGTTGTGTGTATGTCCGGCAGGTTCCACTATTATGAGGGGTATGAATTTGAAGAGCTTGCGGTACCCGTCAGGGTTCTGAAACTTTTGGGGATAAGGGCGCTTATTTTGACAAATGCCGCGGGAGCTGTAAATACGGATTATAATGTCGGGGACATTATGATTATACGGGATCACATAAAATTAATGGGTTCAAGCCCGATGCGAGGCCCTAACATTGATGAGTTCGGACCAAGATTTTTCGATATGACAAAGGCGTATTCGGTGGACCTTCGCAGTATTGCCAGAGAATGTGCTGCGAGATCAAGCCTTAATGTGCACGAGGGGGTATACTTTTTTACTCCAGGCCCGCAATATGAGACCCCAGCTGAGATAAAAGCGATAAGAGTGCTTGGAGGCGATGCTGTGGGAATGAGCACGGTAACTGAAGTTCTTACCGCAGCGCATTGCTCTCTTCCTGTTTTGGCTATCTCTGTTATGAAAAACATGGCGGCGGGGGTTTTGGAACAGCCGCTCTCTATGGAAGAGGTAATAGAAACGGCAAACTCCATTGAGGAACCGTTTTCAGAATTTATAGAAGATATCATATCACATATATAAGGAGTTGCGTATGAGAAGGCTCTTTTCAAATTGCGGAATACTTTCCGGCGGCGATAAGGAATACGAGTATATAGAAAACGGCTATCTTGCAATAGATGGGGACACAATAACGTATATCGGACGGTCAAAGCCTGAGGGGGAGTTTGACCAGATAAAAGATATGACTGACAAACTGCTGATACCTGGGCTTGTAAACACGCATACGCATTCCCCCATGTGCCTGTTAAGGGGCGTAGGCAGCGATCTCCCTCTGCATGAATGGCTCTATGATAAGGTGTTTCCAATTGAGGACAGGATGACAAAAGAGGATATACTTGCAGGAAGCCAACTGGCCGTTTTAGAGATGCTGTCCTGCGGGACGACATCCTTTTCGGATATGTATATGGAGCCGGAGATGACTGTTGACGTAGTGAGCAAGGCGGGGATAAAGGCGAATATATGCCGCCCTGTGCAGGAATTTGACAGCAATGAACGCCCAGAGGATAACTATAGGATAAGGGAATCTCTTGAGCTGTTTGACAGTTTAAACGGTTCTGCCAACGACAGGATACATATAGACTTTTGCGTTCATGCTGAGTACACCTGCACTGAGCCGGTAGCGCGTTATTACGCGGAACTATGCCGTGAACACGGCGGAAACATGCATATACACCTGTCGGAGACAAAAAAAGAACACCAGGAATGTATTGAAAAATATGGGAAGACCCCAGCCAGATGGTTTTCTGACGCAGGCATGTTTGACTCAAAGGCTATGGCGGCTCACTGCGTTTGGCTTACCAAAGATGATATGAGGCTTTTGAAAGAAAAAGGCGTTGCTGTAATACATAATCCATCCAGCAATATGAAATTGGGCAGCGGCTTTGCCCCTGTACAGGAGATGATGGACATGGGAATTCTCCTGGGACTGGGGACGGACGGGGCGGCTTCTAATAACAACTTGAATATGTTCGAAGAGATGCATCTGGCTGCGGTACTCCACAACGGATATACTGGAGACCCTACTATTATGCGTCCGGAGGATGTATTTAGAATGGCTACTGCAAACGGAGCCAAAATACAGGGAAGAGACAATACGGGGAAACTTCAAGTGGGTATGCGTGCAGATATTGCAGCCATAAATCTGGATGCGCCTCATCTATATCCCGCTACGGACATGCTGGCCCTAATCTGCTACAGCGCCCAGGGCTCCGATGTGTGCATGACTATGGTAGACGGACAGATTCTCTACGAGAATGGTGAATTTTTGACTATAGATAGAGAGCGGGTTATGGCCGAAGCAAAAGCATCTGTCAAGAGACTCTATGGAATATGAAAATAAAGAGCGGGAAAATCGTTTTAGATTTCCCGCTCTAAATTTAACATTGTGAAGCAGTGCGCATAGTGTGTTGGAAAAGTAAATTTTAACTGCGGATATTAAAATAATGCTTGCAAATACCCTGCGGGGGTATTATAATATGCGTATAAAGATACCCTACGGGGGTATCTTGGGAGGGAGATATGGAGAACACAGATATTAATAGGACAAAACCTGCCTGCGGCAGAGAAAACTGCTGCTGCAGACACAAGGCTACTCCACGGGATGAAAAAGAGCAGAGACAGTTACAGAACCGTTTGAAGAGGATGATCGGCCAGCTTAACGGTATAAGTAAGATGCTGGATGATAACAGGTACTGCGGGGATATACTGGTGCAGGTTGCCGCTGTTGAGAAAGCTCTTCAAGCCTTTGGGTATCTTGTGCTGCAGGATCATTTAGAAACTTGTGTAGTTGATGAAGTCCAAAAGGGAAATACTCAGATTGTGGATGAGGCTATGGAACTTATCAGAAAATTAAAATAGAGGGGAGGACAGGCGATGAAAACTGAGAAGTATGATGTCACCGGAATGACTTGTGCCGCCTGTCAGGCTAATGTCACCAGGTGCGTATTGAAACTGGATGGCGTTCAGGACGTAAACGTCAGCCTTCTTGCAAACCAGATGACTGTTTCATATGATGACAGCAAGCTAAATCAGGAGCAGATAGTGACAGCCGTTGAAGAGATAGGATATGGCGCTGCCCCCGTTTCTGCTGGTGGGATCAGCAAGGAGAATGGTTTTAGAAGTGAGTGGCAGACACGTAAAGCGCGTGCCAGGGACGAGCAGAAAAGGATGAGAAACAGGCTTATATCATCGATAATCCTGCTTATACCGCTTATGTATATTGCCATGGGCGGAATGTTGTCTCTGCCGATGCCGTCTTTTTTCCAGGGGACGGAAAATGCTCTGGTGTCAGCACTGGCGCAGCTATGTATAACAGTTCCGATAATATTTATTAATTTCCATTTTTACAGTACAGGTTTTAAAGCCCTTTTCCACAGGGCACCCAATATGGATTCGCTGGTTGCAATTGGCTCTGGAGCATCGCTGGTATATGGGCTTTTTGCCATGTTTAGAATGGCCTATGGGTTTGGCCATAATGATATGGAACTGGTTCACGAGTATTCTCATGCGCTATATTTTGAGTCTGCTGCCATGATACTCACACTTGTAACCGTAGGCAAATATTTGGAGGCAAAGTCGAAGGCAAAGACTTCCGATGCTTTAGGGAAACTTGTGGATCTCGCTCCTAAAACGGCTTGCGTCGTGCGCGGTGGCGTTGAGCAGACGATACAGGCGGAGCAGGTCATAGCAGGAGATATAGTTGTAATTAGGCCGGGAGAGGGCATACCGGTGGATGGCGTTGTCATTGAGGGCAGAGGCTATGTGGATCAGTCAGCTATAACAGGGGAGAGCATACCTGTTGAAAAAGGCCCCGGGGATCAGGTTATTTCTGCTACTATCAATAAGAACGGTACCTTCAGATTTAAGGCGTCAAAAGTTGGCGAGGATACGACATTGTCCCAGATTATCAGGCTTGTTGATGAGGCGGGCAACTCAAAGGCGCCGATTGCCAGGCTTGCAGATAAGGTCAGCGGCGTATTTGTCCCTGTTGTAATCGGGATAGCAATTGTAACAGCTGCAATTTGGATAGCGGTAGGATACGATTTTGAATTTGCACTTTCCAATGCCATATCTGTACTCGTTATATCATGTCCCTGCGCCCTTGGCCTTGCCACGCCTGTTGCAATTATGGTCGGAACCGGTAAAGCCGCTGAGATGGGTATATTGATTAAGTCGGCTGAGAGTTTGGAGAATCTCCACAATGTTGATACGATAGTCCTTGATAAGACCGGAACAATAACATCTGGCCATCCCGCAGTCACAGATATATTGCCAATTGACAGTGAAATTGACAAGAGAGAATTGCTTACCGTGGCATCAGCAGTTGAATTGGGCAGCGAACATCCCCTGGCTTTGGCAGTGATTGAGCGTGCCGGAAAAGAGGGAATAGATATTCCAAAAGCAGAGAGCTTTGAATCGACCTCCGGCCGCGGAGTAAGGGCGGTTATAAACGGTACTGAATATACGGCCGGAAATATGGCTTTTATGCAGGAGAGCGGCCTTGGAGAAGTGCAGCTTGAAAAGCTATCCTCCAATATAGAGAAACTTGCGCAAGAGGGCAAAACTCCCCTGATTTTCGCAGGAGACGGAAAAATATTAGGCATCATAGCCGTTGCCGATACAATCCGCGAATCCAGCAGAGCTGCAATTAAGCGTTTTGGAGAGATGGGCCTTAAAGTTGTGATGCTCACAGGCGATAACAGAGTCACTGCGGAGGCAATAAGGAGGGAACTGGGCATTCAGGAGGCAATATCCGATGTCCTTCCAACAGATAAAGAGGCTAAAATACGCCAGCTACAGGAGGGCGGGCATAAGGTCGCCATGGTAGGTGACGGTATAAACGATGCGCCTGCACTTACAAGAGCCGATATAGGCATTGCTATTGGGGCGGGGACAGATATAGCTATCGAGTCAGCTGACGTTGTACTGATGAAAGATTCTCTGAAAGATGTGGTAACTGCGATTGAATTGAGCAGAGCAGTTGTCAGGAACATACACATGAACCTGTTCTGGGCATTTTTCTACAATATACTTGGAATACCAGTGGCAGCCGGAGCGCTATTCCCAGCGTTCTCAATAAGACTTAGCCCGATGATAGGTTCGGCGGCAATGAGCCTGAGCTCGGTGTGCGTAGTGACTAACGCGCTGCGGTTACGATTCTTTAGGAAGAAAGATGAATTTGGAGATTCAACTGATGTGTTTAATGCTGAACCGGCAAATATCCCACCGGCGACAGTAAATAATATAGAAGAACACTTAAAAGATGAGAAAGGAAATGTAGAAATGAAGAAAATTCTTGTTGTTGACGGTATGATGTGCGCTCACTGCCAGGCCCATGTGAAGAAAGCTCTTGAGGGCGTTGAGGGAGTAATCAGCGCTGATGTAGACCTTGAAAAGAAGACTGCTACAGTGGAGATGTCCTCCGACATACCCGATAAAGCTTTGATGGACGCGGTTACAGATGCCGGATATACTCCCGTAAGCTGCTCAGCTGTGTAATCAGCAGAAAAAGTATATATAAAAGCAGACGTTCATATGAACGTCTGCTTTTATATATACTTTATTGATCAGTTTGCTTTATCACTTTTGCGCTCACCGATGCTGAGAAGCAGGTTGAGGAGTATTCCGAAAATTGCAGCGCCAGCAATGCAGGGGATCTGTATACCGAAGAGAGGTATATTTCCTCCAAAGGCGTAGTTGCCGCCAATACCTATGATCATGATTGAGGCAATTACGGCGATATTCTTGGAGGAGAACATATCAACCTTTTTTTCAATCATTATTGCTATTCCCTGGGCGGCAATTGCACCGAACAGGTAGATTTCAAGGCCGCCGATAACAGCAAGAGGAATTCCGTAGATAACCTGAATGAGCGGCGTAAAGAAGCTGATAATCATGGCAATTATAGCTGCGGCAACGAGAACGGGAACGGAAAACACCTTTGTTATTGCCATAGTGCTGATGTTCTCACCGTAGTTCGTACCTGCAGGTCCGCCAACAACACCTGAAATCATATCACAGATGCCGTCGCCTATAAGGTTCCGATCCAGCATGTCAATAAGGCTGTATTTCATTTTTTTGCCCTTCCTGCGGGCCACGTCGTTTACGTATATGTCCAGCTGGTACATATGGGCTGTGGACT
>CALXCS010000141.1 GCA_944386875.1 uncultured Oscillospiraceae bacterium | reverse complement strand
CGTAAGGCGAAGATGTCTTTTTATGCCGACATGTTCAGAGTACGCCATATTAGCTGTGAAAAAGTACGGGTTAATTGTTGGTATCATATTAACGGCCAACAGACTTTTTAGAAAATGCAAGGGGAATATTTATAGAATCGATTATCCTTAAAACCTCTTCGATTTGGGAGCGATATATATGGATCATGCTTTATCATCTTTTGCTGAACTAAGCGGCGGTGAATTTGTCGGCCTTGGAATTATAGAGATATCTACGGTGCCAAGTTATTCGATACTATCCGGAAGGTTTGACAATATCCAAGAGGCCATTACACAATATAAAATGGATATGTCTAATCTTCTTACAGAAGTCTACCAAATATATCGCACTCTTCACGTACAAAATGCTGATGGTCAAGATATCTCTTTAGAACTCTTATGGATTACAGACGAGGCTGTCAACCAGCCATACAACGCAAATATACATCTATATATTTCTGTTAGGTCCATTGGTTCAAATAAATCATCCATTGAAAAAATAATTGCCGAACTGATCCGTATTTGCGAAGCGTCATTGACTCTTCAGAAATACGATGTGCGTGAAGTTTCCTTCACTTATTTAAATGAAAAGCTCAAGGGGATTGATGTTCAGGATATAAAAGCAATTGTTAAAGACGAACGGCTGGAAGATTTGCAGAATCAGTTGCTTCCAGTGTGTTTTTCTTTTGATAAAATTCCTGATGCAATTCAGGATATGAGCAGATTTGTAAACTCGCTCAACAGATACCCTAACTGCGCGGTATTTTTTCAGCTTATTCCTGCCAGCTATACATATCAGGAAAGCACGACTCTTGGACATATGTTACAACAGCTGGACACCTTAAGCAAAGGAATTATGGCTCAGGGAGTCGGCAGTATCAGTTTTGCCCTTGCCGAAAAACAGGCAAAATTATATCGGTACTACGAAGAGAATAAGAACTCTCCCCTTTTCTTGTTCAATATTTTCGTAATGGGGCCTTCTAACTCTGTTTCCGGTATTTCCAACCAGTTATACGGTCAATTAAGCCGGTCTGGCGATGAAAACGCCAATTTGAAATTCTTGCCTTTACCCGCCGGCGACGTGGATATACTGAACAATTATTATCCACTCCCCTGGGCCGTCAACGAGGCCATATTCTACTCTGAAAGAAATCAATTTATCTGGCAGCGTAAAGAATATACAGACTTTTACAGGCTCCCATACATAATCACAGCTGATGAGGGATCAGCTTTTTTTCGGTTGCCTATAGGCAGCGATGAAGTTGCGGCGGGACTCGTCATAAATGACTCAGCTAAAGTCAGCCGCACGTATACAGACAATATCGTAAATAGCGGAGACATTGTCGTCGGGAAACTAAAGTCTTCCGCCCATGGCGACACTATAGGCTTCTCTCTTAAGGATCTGGCAAAGCATATGCTGGTTGTCGGCACCCCCGGTTCTGGTAAGACCACCTTTTCCGTTGGTCTTTTGGACAGATTATGGAAAGAGCATAACATCCCGTTTTTAGTAATCGAGCCGGCTAAGAACGAGTACCGCGCCCTGATCCAGAGCATACCTGATCTTCAGATATTTACACCTGGGAAAAACTTCATTTCACCCTTTGTGTTTAATCCGTTCATACCTCCGAAAAACGTCAGGCTTGAAACTTATAAGTCTACTTTGAAAACGGCTTTTGCCGCCGCTGTGTCAATGACTACGCCTCTGGACAAAATATTTGAAGAGTCAATAAATAATTGCTACTCAGATTTTCGCTGGCTAGACTCATACACAAGCGATAGTAAAGGCGGAGTATTTAATATATCTGATTTTATCAAATGCTTTCAATCCACTTTTGATGAGATAGGCTATACCGGAGACGCTAAAAATATTGGACGGGCAGGAACTGTCCGTCTTAACAGCCTTGTTAATCTTTTTGACAACTACCACTCAATACCAATTGAAGACCTGCTTTCAAAACCGACAGTTATTGAACTGGCAGCAATTGAAAACAGCGACCAAAAAGCCCTTATTATTGCTCTGCTTCTTCTCTCGATTCTGGCGTACGTCAACGCTAATTATATCGGCGACGGCGGTTTAAGAAATGTAATACTTTTGGAAGAAGCCCATGTCCTTCTCGATTCTGAGACTAACGCTGGACAAGGCGATGCCAATCCCAGCGCCATTGCTCAGGGCCTTGTTAAGAGAATGTTGGCAGAGATCCGTTCTTATGGTGTTGGCTTGATTATTGCTGACCAATCTCCGAGAAAAGTCGGTACTGACGTGGTTGCTCTCACCGACATGAAAGTTGTTTTCAGACTGGTTGAGGCCATGGACAAGCAAATAATATCAGACAGCATAAATATGGATGACCAGCAGGTCCAGAGACTTGCCAGACTTAAACCTGGATAAGCATTCTTCTTCTTTAATAAGCTGGATGATCCTGAAGAAGTCGTTACCCCTGATTAT
Organism: uncultured Oscillospiraceae bacterium; assembly: GCA_944386875.1. Taxonomy (GTDB): domain Bacteria; phylum Bacillota; class Clostridia; order Oscillospirales; family Oscillospiraceae; genus RUG626. Next base: position 866 of record CALXCS010000141.1, on the reverse strand, counting down.
CGCCTTGAAAATAACATTGACATATCCTTATCAGACGACAGTATAAAGGCCCTCTCAACTTATTGGGACGATAAGTCTCAGCTTCTCAGACCGTATCCGGAGTGCTCTATGATTAAATACTGCGAGCATAGCTGCGATCAGGATCGCCGTATGCTTGCCAGGGAAATCGCCAGGCGCATATTTGTCCGTAATTTTAAGCCGGATACCTCCGATATCAATGTATTGGCCAAAGTACTATCAAGAATTGTCTCCCTTGTACGGTCGGAGCTTAATGATGAGCCTTTTTCAAGAGAACTTCTCTTGTGCGTTAAGCTCCATTTGTGGAGACGTATAAAATACGGTACTAAAATTCCAATTAGAGATATACAGGTTGAGAATTCGCTTAAAAAGCTCTAGTCTTACCCTGTTATAGAATTGCGTAATATCTTATAGGCGGTGATAAAATGGATGAGTTCAGCGAAACTGTCGATACTTCTGATGTATCTGACATAGATACTTCCGATATAAGTGATTCCTCAGAAAGCTTCGATGATTCCACTGATTACATTCCAGAAGCCGGCGATCTTGACGATACCACAGAGGATGTTCCCGAGTTTGATGATTTAGATGACTCTATTGATGACATTCCCGAAGAAGACGTTTTTGACGACTCCATGGACGATGTGCCTGAGGAAGGCAATTCTGACGACTCTATAGACGACGTGCCTGAGGAAGGCGATTTTGACGACTCTATAGACGACGTGCCTGAGGAGAACAACTTTGACGATTCCTTAGACGAGATTCCTGAGGAGGACGGCTTCGGCGATTCCTTAGATGAGGTGCCAGAGGAGGACGACTTTGGCGACTCTATAGACGATGTACCTGAA
>CALXCS010000140.1 GCA_944386875.1 uncultured Oscillospiraceae bacterium | reverse complement strand
CCTGCCCTTTTGCACCAACGAGGGCAGCGGTATGGGCTCCAGCGAGCGGGATTTGAAGAAGATCTGTAAGGGAGCCAAGGTGGAAAGCGGTCTGTCCATCCACGGTGCCGAGGCGGCAAACTCCCGCAGTAAGGTGGAAGCATGGGTCAGGAAGCTGGTGTAAGGATGCGTTGGGTGGTCGAAAATCTGCCCCTTTGTCCCATGCTCAACTATCTCACCGGCATAAACTATTGCCACGTCGTCGCATGTCTGAGCGATAACTCCCAGATCATGAGTTATCATTATCATTGAGGTCTGGAATTTCTTTTTAAGCTCTTCAATCATCTCCAGCACCTGCGCCTGAATAGTAACGTCGAGAGCCGTAGTGGGCTCATCTGCCAGAAGAAGGGCAGGGTTGCAGGCGAGAGCTATGGCTATAACCACGCGCTGCTTCATGCCGCCGGAGAACTGATGGGGATATTCGGAAAAACGGTCTTCTGGTATGCCAACCAGCTCCAGCATCTCTTTAGCCCTTTTTACTGATTCCGAATCAGAAATATCGTTATGTATTTTTATGACTTCGGCTATCTGATTGCCCAGACGCATAACAGGGTTCAGGGCCGTCATGGGATCCTGGAATATCATAGCAATCTGATTGCCGCGTATCTCACGCATCTCTTTTTCGTTTATGGACAGCAGATCCTGACCGTTAAAGTTTATCTGGCCGGCCTTAATTTTGGCGGAGCGGTCAGGCAGTATGCGGAGAATGGATTTTGCTATTGTTGTCTTTCCGGCGCCGGTCTCACCCACAAGACCGAGGGTTTTGCCTTTTTCAAGATCAAAGGAGACGCCGTTAACGGCCTGGATATGTTCTCCGTCTGAGGTATATTCCACAACAAGATCCCGAACGGAGAGAAAATCGCTGTTTGTACTCATATCATAGCCTCCTTTAATTCTTCAGCTTTGGGTCCAGCGCGTCCCTGAGCCCGTCGCCCAGCATGTTAAGAGATAGAACGGTCACCATTATGGCAAGGCCAGGGAAGAGGACAAGATGCGGGTAGTCCCTGATGTATGCTCGCCCAGCCGACAACATTGCGCCCCACTCTGGGTTCGGCGGCTGGATACCAAGGCCAATAAAACTTAGAGAAGCGGCAGTTATAATTGTGCTGGCAACGCCCATTGTGAATGAGACGATAAGTGGTGAAAAAGAGTTAGGAAGGATATGCCCGACTATCATCCTGAACTTGGAGCAGTTAATGCTCTCGGCTGCCTCCAGATATTCCATGTTGCGTATGTTGAGTATAGATGCCCGCAACAGCCTTGCAGTTCCCGCGATACCGCCAAAGGCAAGGGCTATACATGTATTTATAAAACCGTTGCCAAGAACAGCCGAGATGGCTATCATAAGGAGCATGCCCGGTATGGCCTGTATAACGTCAAGAATACGCATTATGATATTGTCCACCCAGCCGCCGAAATACCCAGCTACTGCTCCAACGATTATTCCGAACCAGGCGCCCAGCAGCAGCGATACAATGCCGATTCCCAGGGAGTACCTGGCGCCGTATATTAGGCGGCTGAAGATATCCCTGCCCATGTCGTCTGTGCCAAATATGTGTGCTGCCGAGGGCCCCTGGAGCATTTCCCTGGGGTTTATCTCCGCATAGCCGTATGGCATGATAAGCGGCGAGGCGATAGCGATTATAACCTCAATGAGGAAGATTATAAGGCCTATGATAGCCGTCTTGTTTTTAGCCAACCTCTTTAGAACTCCGACTATGTTGGACTCTTTCCGCTTTCTCTGGTGGAGCCTTTCAAACTGGTCAGCAGATTTTATTTTAACTTTAGCCATTATCAGCTCCTCCTTTTGCGCTCATCTGTGCTTTGATTCTAGGATCAACGTAAGCGTAGACAAGATCAACTAGAAGCATCATTATGCTGAAGACTATTGCCAGGAAAATTACACCGCCCTGTATTATTGGGTAATCTCTATTATTCACACCGGTTATGAGATAAGTGCCAACGCCCGGAATGGAGAATATTGTCTCAATTATGAGAGAACCACCAAGCATGTGACCGAAACTTGAACCGGCTATAGTTATAATAGGTATAAGCGCGTTTGGAAGGGCATGGCGGTAGATAACTTTCCGTTCAGCTACGCCCTTGGCACGGGCAGTAGTTATATAGTCGGAGCGTATAACCTCCAGCATAGCAGATCGGGTTTGACGAGCTTGAGAAGCGATGCCGCCCATTGAACCAGCCATTGCAGGGAGGATGTAGTTTTTAAAGCTCTCATAACCAGTTGCGGGCAGCCAACCCAGGTTAACAGAAAATAGCAGTACAAGCATCAGCGCTAACCAAAAGCTCGGCATCGATACTCCTATGAGAGCGAGAATCATACAGCTTGTATCTAGAGGACCGTTCTGGTGGACAGCCGCTGTAACGCCAAGAGGAATGCCTAATAAGAGAGACAGCGTTATACACATAACTGTTAACAGAACAGTTCTAGGTAATCTATCAAATAGTGCTGGCATTACTGGAAGCTTATAATAGTAAGAATTCCCAAAATCACCACGCAAAAATGCATTTTCTATATAAGTAAAAAGGCGGAATATATATGACCGATTCAGCCCCAAATATTCACGCATTTGTTCTATTTCAACTTCAGTGGCATCATCCGGCAGCATCATCTGGGCGGGATCGCCTGGGACAAAGTACATAAGTGTAAATACAAGTACTGTAACACCGAGGACGACAGGGACCATCCACAACAGCCTTTTTAAGATGTAAAAAATCATATTTTCACCTCACTGAATCCCGGGGATGGATAATTCCATCCCCGGACTAATATTTCCATTAATTGAAATAAATACCTCATTCAAAAATTGTAGCGCCGAGAATATATTTCTGCCTATATGAGAATACGAGTTCCGCTATACCAGCGTCTGCCCTGACAACAGAGGTCTGGACAGTGTCATAAAGAGGCAAAGTATATGCCTGTTCTTTGAGGTAATAGTGAAGCTCATCTAACTGCTCTTGAGTTGAGTCAGAAAAACGGCATTGATAAATGAGATCTTCAAGGGTATCATCTACAAATCCGGTTTTAGATTTTCCACCATATCCGCCCTGGCCCATTTTTGCGTTGACAACGGAGGCGTAGTATTCGCTGCGTATCTGATCTATAGTCATATCAAATTGAGTTCCGTCATTCATTATTGTTCCGAAAAGAGCGCCCTCAAGCGCTTCAATCTTAACATTAATACCGATTTCTAAAAGGTAGCTTTGTACGACCTGAGCAACGCGGCTCCATTCATCTGCAGAAGTAGTTACAAAAGTCAGTGTTAATTCACCAGGTTCGTAACCAGCCTGTGCCAATAGCTCTTTTGCAAGTTCAGGATCATACTCGTAGTAATCTTCTTCAAGCCATGCGGGATTATAGCCAATTGTCTGAGAAGATGTAAAGGATTTCTCAACAGTAGCACGACCACCCATTACTATGTCAACTATACCCTGTCTGTCGATAGCATAGCATATTGCTTGGCGCAGAAGCTTATTGTCTGCAGTGGGTTTTCCTGCCTCGCCAGAGAAATATATGCCACGCGACATTATCTCGTCAATTTCGAATATCTTATAGTCAGGGTTATCTAGGAAGCGATCCACAACAGCAGCGTTTATACCGCGCATAACATCAATAGTACCAGTTTCAATGGCGATAGATTGTTGCGAAGCTTCTGTGAGAGGAACACCCTCGACCTCATCAACATTATCATACTGCTCCCGCTGCCAGAGACTTTCATCAGTTTGCCAATACTCTCCATCATTTCTAGTTACCACTACATTTCCGCCAGGTTCAAATTCGGTGACGCGATAGTGAGTAGTGCCTATGGGCCTTGTTGCGAACTTGTCGTCTCCACTGGCTTCGTAGGCGGCCTTGGTATACACATTCATTCGCAAAATTGAAGGGAGCGCATCAACGGTGTTGTCTTTAAGGATGATTTTTACGGTATAATCGCCTGTTTTCTCATAACTATCCAGATAACGGACAACATTTGTATAGTTTTCATCAATAGCATTTTGGAGCATAAATGCTAAATCGTCACCAGTTACATGGTTACCGTCAATGTCATAGATGTAGTCATAGAGTTCTATTTCCCACTCAAAGCCATCATCGTCAAGCTGCGTCCAGCTCTTAGCACATATTCCAACAATTTCCATGTCCTCATTGTAAGTGCAAAGTGGCTCATATATCATGTTCTCTACCATATATTCGCCATCGCCCCATGTAATAACAGGGCTAAAAGAGTTGGGACTACCCTCAACTCCTACGGTAAGCTTTATCCATTCATCATCATTTTCATCCTCATTACCGCCAGTTTCTTCCACAGGAGTGCTATCCTCATTATTGCTATCGTCCTCAAGACCTGGACGATCGGCGGTGCCGCAGGCTGCCAAAAGGCCCAGCATAAGTACCAGCGCCATCAGCAGTGCTAATAACTTTGTTCTTTTCATTTTTTACCTCCGTTTTTCAAAAGAATTTTGTTGCCTCTATATTTACGCTTTTCAAGCGAGGGGCACATATTAATTAAAGTGCCTTGCCAAACATATTGAGCATATCGTTTACAACGATTTCATTTGACTGACCGGAGTGTACGATTCAAATCCGTATATGGGTTGTACCGCATCGATTTACAAAAATTAGGAATATTGAGGTCTGAAACAGAGACAAAAATAAGTTAAAATGCGTTTTTTTATTGTTAAAAACTAAAACAGCACTCCATTTGTTAGAAAGCATGGTATACTGAATAACAAGTGGGGTGCTGCTCAGTCACTCCATCTGCCGCGTATTTTTAATTGCTATA
>CALXCS010000139.1 GCA_944386875.1 uncultured Oscillospiraceae bacterium | reverse complement strand
GACATGGTTCCCACGGCCATCTCCCAGATAATGGAGGTGCTGTGCAAGCTGGTGTTCGGCCTGGCCATAGCCTGGTATCTCTCCCAGCTGGGGAAGGGCTCGGCGGATGTGGCGGCGGGGGCCATAGTGGGAGTCACCATCGGGCTGGGCCTCTCCATACCGATAATGGCGGCCTATAAGAGGAAGATCGCCCGTCGGGAGAACCCAGGGCCGGGGACTGACACGCCCAACTCCCCCTCCGACACCTTAAAACAGATAATAAAGGTGAGCATACCCATAACCCTGGGCTCATCTATTCTCAATATAATCACCCTTATCGACACAAAGCTGGTGCTGGGCAGGCTCCAGTCGGGAGCCGGTTTTTCCTATGACGAGGCCACCGTGCTCTACGGCGTCTACTCCAAGGGCCTGACGCTCTTCAACGTGCCCTCGTCGTTTATAACGCCCATCGCCGTATCGGTGGTGCCGGTTATTGCCGCGGCCATAGCCAGCCGCCGGCGGGGACAGACAAAGGGCACGATAGAGTCCTGCATGAAGCTGACAAACCTTCTTGCCATGCCGGCGGCTGTGGGCCTTACAGTGCTATCAGAGCCCATATTTCATGTGCTCTACCCCAACTCCAATGAGAACGGCCCTGGGCTTCTGGCGATGCTGGGCATAGCCTCCTTTTTCGTGTGCACATACCTTATAACAAACGGCATACTCCAGGCCAGCGGCCATGAGAAACTGGCCCTGGTGGCGCTGCCCATGGGCGGGATAATAAAGATAGCCGTAAACTGGTTTTTGGTGGGCTCCAGGGACGTGAACATAGCCGGCGCGCCAATCGGAACCCTGGCCTGCTACATCGCCATAACGGCCATGAATATTATCTTCATCGCAGTAAAGCTGCCGGAAAAGCCCAACCTTCTGAAGATAACCCTGCGGCCTGCCGTATGCAGCGGCATAATGGGAGTCCTGGCGGCGGCGGTCTACGGCCTGGCGGATAAGTTCCTGATGGGCTTTGTGGGCGGCAGGATGGGTATGCTGGTGTGCCTGGCGCTGGCCATAGGCATCGCCATAGTTGTGTATCTGGTGCTTATAATCGCCCTGCGGGCCGTGACCCGGGAGGACGTTTTGCTGCTTCCCAAAGGGGAAAAGATAGCCAGGATATTAAAAATACGGTAAATATTGTGAAATGCCTGAATTTTACTTGCAGTAGGGGAAAAAATATGATAGATTTTGAATACAAAACAAGCTATGATGTAAGCGACCTGAGAAGGATAGTAAAAGCCCTGCGGGGAGAGGGCGGCTGCCCCTGGGACAGGGAGCAGACCCACGAGAGCATCCGGCGGGAGCTTCTGGAGGAGGCCTACGAGGTGGTGGAGGCCATCGACGAGGGCAGCCCCGAGCATCTCAAGGAGGAGCTGGGGGATGTGCTGCTGCAGGTGGTGTTCCACTCTGATATGGAGGAGGACGCCGGCAGGTTCGACTTAGACGCAGTGGCCGACAGGGTAAGCCAGAAGCTTATACTCCGCCACCCCCACGTCTTCGGGGACGTATCTGTCACCGGCTCAGAGCAGGTGCTGCAAAACTGGGACGAGATAAAGCGGGTGGAAAAACACCAGGACACCGTAACAAGCTCCTTAGAGGCGGTGGCCCGCAGCCTGCCGGCGCTGTGGCGGGCTGAGAAGATACAGAAAAAGGCCGCCAAGGCGGGCTTTGACTGGCCGGACATCCAGGGAGCCCTGGACAAGGTGGAGGAGGAGCTTCAGGAGCTGAAAGAGGCTCACGCAGGACAGGGGGATCCCCAGGAGGAACTGGGGGATCTGCTCTTCGCCTGCGTCAATGCGGCCCGCTTTTTAAAGGCCGACCCGGAGGCGTGCCTTCGCGACGCCTGCGACAAATTCATAAAGCGATTTGCCAAGGTGGAGGCTCAGGCGGCGAAAGAGGGACGGCAGCTGGAGGATATGACGCTCCAGGAGATGGACGAGCTGTGGGACGGGGCCAAGGGCCTTGAGTGACGAAAGGGAGCAGCGGCGGGAGCCGCGGCGCACAAAAAATAGCGAAAGCATTTAAAGACGAGGCCGGAAGGCCGTATCCCCGTTGGGAGTCTTTAAAAATATATTATTAAGCCCTGTTTATCAGGGACTAATTCAGGAGGACTTACAATATGAATAAGACAGAGCTTATCAGCGCCGTTGCAGATAAAGCGGGACTTTCAAAGAAGGACAGCGAGAAGGCAGTCAACGCCGCGCTGGACGCCATAACAGAGGCCCTGAAGGCCGGCGACAAGGTACAGCTTATCGGCTTCGGCTCCTTTGAGGTTAAGGAGAGGGCGGAGCGCATCGGCCGCAACCCCAGGACCAAGGAGACCATAAAGATCCCAGCGGCCAAGATCCCCCAGTTCAAGGCCGGCAAGGCTTTCAAGGACGCTATCTCCGAGTGAGCCGGTCCAGGCAAGTCAATATTCAATTATGAGTTGGCGGTTTGCCCTGGCATAAGTGTGCCGGGGCAAACTTTGATTTAAGGGCGTGATTTTTTTGAGACTTGACAAATATCTTAAAGTGTCCAGGCTTATAAAGCGCCGGACGGTAGCGGCGGAGGCCTGCGACGGAGGGCGGGTATCTGTAAACGGAAAGGTGTCAAAACCTGCCCAGGAGGTAAAGATAGGTGACATCATCGAGCTGAGCTTCGGCCAGAGGAAAGTCAGGGTGGAAGTGCTGTCGGTGGCGGAGACAGTCAGGAAAGACGATGCCGCCGGCATGTACAGGCAGATAGTGTAGTTTTGTTAAGGGTGTCAGATGAAGAATTTTAAATGGGACAAAAAGTATCTCTATTGGGGAGTCACAGCCTTCTGCGTGGTGCTGGCCAGCATACTGTTTTTCTGGCTGACCCAGCGCTGGCAGTCCTTCACCGGCCTGCTGGGCCTTATGGGCGACGCGCTGGCGCCCTTCATCTACGGTATACTTATAGCGTACCTGCTGAACAAGGCCATGGGTATATTTGAGACGCACATGTTCCTGCCGGCAGCGGGAAAGCTCTTTAAAACAAATCCTGTAAAGCGCAGAAAGGCCGCCAGGATATTCTCCATAATCTTTGTGGAGCTGCTGACTATCGGCGTCATAGCGGGGCTGCTGGTGATAATGCTGCCCCAGATATACTACAGCGTGGCCAACCTGATAAACAGATCCTCCCAGTACATAAACATCGTTGTGGACTGGGTGGAGCGGTTTATGAGCGGCGATACCCTGGAGCCTGTGGTGGTGGAGTGGATTAACGAGGCGGGCGACTATATGCGTAACTGGCTGGAAAACGACCTGCTGCCGCAGATGGATACGCTCCTGGCTGGGATAACCGGCGGCGTGGTGGATGTGGTGAAGGCTGTGTTCAACATGCTGGTTGGGGGCGTCATATCCGTCTACATCCTCTACAATAAGGAGCTCTTTGCCGCCCAGGCCAAGAAGGTGCTGTTCGCCTCGGTAAAGCCGGCGGCCGCCAATACGGTTATACGCGAGATGAAGTTTATAAACGAGGCCTTCGGCGACTATATAGTGGCGGAGATAATCGACTCCCTTATTGTGGGCGTTTTAAACTACATCTTTATGGCCATAGTGGGTATGCCCTACGCGGCCCTTGTCAGCATAATCATGGCTCTGACAAACCTGATACCGATATTCGGGCCCTTTATCGGGGCCATACCCTCCGCGCTGCTGCTCTTATTGGAGAGCCCCATGATGTGTCTTATATTCGTCATATTCACACTTGTTCTCCAGCAGATAGACGGCAACGTGATAAAACCCAGGATCCACAGCTCCAAGTCGGGTATATCGGGCTTCTGGATTATGTTCGCAATCCTCTTCTTCGGCGGCATATTCGGCATTGCCGGCATGGTTCTGGGCGTGCCCATTACCACGGTGCTCTACAGCATCTTCAGGCGCACAAACAACAGCCGGCTGAAAAAACGCGGCCTTCCGGAGAACACGGCGTCCTATAAGGACGTGGAGAGCATCGACCCCGAGACCGGCCGGATGGTCTATGCGGAGAAGAAGAAAGATGAGAAGGAGGAGCCCCGACCCAAAGCTAAAAAGGGAGGCGGCGGCAAAGGCGGAACCTCCGACGGTGACCCAGGCGAAGGGGGCGGAAAAAAGTGAAATTTCTAGTGATAGACGGCCAGGGCGGCAGGATGGGCTCCATGCTGGTGAAAAAGCTGCTGGAGGCGTTGCCCCAGGCGGACATCACCGCCATAGGCACCAACTCCATCGCCACCAGCGCCATGTTGCGGGCAGGCGCCGGCAGGGGCGCCACAGGGGAAAACCCCGTGAGCCGCGCAGCGCCCGAGGCCGACGTCATCCTGGGGCCCATAGGCATAGTGGCCGCCCACGCCATAATGGGCGAGGTGACGCCTGCCATGGCCGAGGCCGTCAGCGGCAGCAGGGCAAAAAAAGTCCTGGTGCCTGTAAATAACTGCGATATCCGCGTGGCCGGCACAAGGGATCTAAAGCTCTCCGAGAGCATAGACCTGGCCGTCAGCGATGCGCTGGATATTTTAAAGCATGATTCTTAAACTGTCCGGGGGGAAAGACCGCCTACTCCGTAGGCGGGGGAGATTTCGCCGGCCCACGGGCCTGGGCCCGCTATTGGCAGCAGGGCGGAGCCCTGCACCTTATGGGGTTCCACCCCAAACCCCCGGGTCGCCCGCGAGGCGCAAAGCGCCTCTGGCTCCCGAAACCACCCCCATTTTCTTTTTTTCTTGAAAAAGAAAACGGCGGTGGAGCCGTCAAAAGAAAAAACGCTTATGGGTGCAAATTTGCCGCCCATAAGCGTTTTATGTTTCTGCTCATCCCTAGCCCTGTATTGTCTCTGCTTCCACCTCGCTTAGCCGCTTACATTGGCAAAGACTTGGGGGCCTGGTATCCCTCGTCTCTCGTCCCCTGCAGTAGTCAACAAAAAGTGGACACGAGATTGAAAAAAGATGATGTGACGATGCGAAGGATCAAACACCGGTATTCAAGAAAAAGGACTCCCTATACTGTTTTGGTGTCAGATAGTTCAAGGCAT
>CALXCS010000138.1 GCA_944386875.1 uncultured Oscillospiraceae bacterium | reverse complement strand
GAAAAAGAAGAGAACTGATGGAGAGAACCAAGGGATATTTACTTTTCAATGATAGCTGAAAGGCTCCGCAAAATCAAGGTTTTTCAGAGGTGAGCTTCCAAAAAAACCATTCGTTTTCAAGTCAGCCCAGCTATGAATGCTTTTGCGATAGTGTGCGTTGGATTTTGCACAGTGAACCATAGAGGGGACACTGTGAGAAATATATTGCGAAATATAGGATACATGATTATAATTGTTTTGTCAATGGACTTTGGGAGGAAGGCATATGAGCAGAGCTGACAGCATTTTCATATCTAATTGCAGGGATATACTCAGCAGCGGGGTTTGGGATACGGACATGGAAGTTCGGCCCAGATGGGCTGACGGCACGCCCGCACACACCATAAAAAAGTTTGGGATAGTCAACCGCTATGACCTGTCCCGAGAGTTCCCGATAATGACGCTGCGGCGCACTTATTGGAAATCTGCTGTAGATGAACTACTGTGGATATGGCAGAAAAAGTCCAATAATATTAAAGACCTGAGAGGCCATATATGGGACAGCTGGGCAGACGAAAGCGGTTCTATTGGAAAAGCATACGGCTATCAGCTGGGAATAAAATATGAGTACCCGGAAGGCGAATTTGACCAGGTGGACAGGGTAATATACGATTTAAAAAATAACCCGGCAAGTCGAAGAATATTGACTAATATATATAATTTCCAGGATTTGCACGAAATGCGGCTCTATCCATGTGCGTACAGCATGACATTTAATGTCAGCGGAAAAAAGCTCAATGCGATTTTGAACCAGCGCTCACAGGATATGCTGACTGCCAGCAATTGGAACGTGGTGCAGTACGCCGTACTGGTGTATATGATGGCGCAGGTGTCGGGCCTGGAAGCCGGAGAACTTGTCCATGTTATAGCAGATGCTCATATATACGACAGGCACGTGTCGATAGTTAAGAAGATGCTTCAGAACGATCCGAAACCTGCCCCGACGTTTAGAATAGATAAATCTGTTACCGACTTTTACAGTTTTACCAGGGACAGCTTTGCGGTTGAAGGCTACGAGTACAGCGATCTTGATGAGGAGATACCTGTGGCTATCTGAGGGGAGAAGGACAAATGAACATTGTAGTTGCGGTGTATGAGGACTGGGGCATCGGACGGGACGGTGGGCAGCCTGTAGTTGTCAAGGCCGACCGGCGGCATTTCAAAGAGGTGACAGGATCTGGAACTGTGATACTTGGCAGGCGGACGCTGGAGGATTTTCCGGGGGGAAAACCATTAAAGGGCAGGAGAAATATAATCCTCACCAGGGACGCATCGTTCTCTGTGGACGGAGGGGAGGTTGTACACAGCGTATCTGAGGCAATAAGAGCCGTTGAGAGCGAAGACCCTGACAGCGTTTTTGTAATAGGCGGAGAGAGTGTATATACGCAGATGCTCCCTTACTGCCGTAAGGCATTTGTTACGAGGATATTTGAAAATCCGCTGTCTGACGTATTCTTTCCGGATTTGGACACTTTTCCGGAGTGGGAGATAGAGGAATCCAGCGAAGTCTTCCACGAGGACGGGATAGAGTATCAATTTTACACCTATTTAAATACAGAAGCATAAAATACGGCCTTTTTCACAATGAAAAAGGCCGTATTAACTATGTATGAATATTTTTAGGCATAGGAGAGGTCAGACATCGGCGTTGGCAAGCATTAATTTTAATCTGTTTTCCTGGTTGACCTTTGTGGCTCCGGCGTCGTAGTCAATGGCGACAATATTGGCGCCCGGACAATGTTCTTTTATTGGACGCATCATGCCTTTGCCGCAAATATGATTTGGAAGACATCCGAAAGGCTGTGTGCAGACGATATTCTTGACTCCGCTGTTGTAAAGCTCCAACATCTCTGCTGTAAGGAGCCATCCTTCGCCCATTTTTGCCCCGTTGGAGATATATCCGCGTGTTAGGGCAACAACCTTATCGAAAGGCGTATAACCCTCAAAGCGCCCGCTTTTTTGAAGGAGCCTGCTTATTTTTTCACGCCGGTGATTTAAATATTTGTACGCGATCCGGTAGCCGATATTTTTTAAGACACTGCCGCCATATAAAGTGTGATCCTCAATGCCATTGTATACACAGTAGAGACAGAAATCTATAAGGCCGGGGACAACCACCTGGGCGCCTTCTCCCACCAGAAATTGCTCCAGATTATTGTTTCCCAGAGGGGAGTACTTTACAAAAATCTCGCCGACGATGCCAACTTTTACAGCAGCACGTGAGGTCATGGGCAGGGACTTAAAATCCGATATGATATCTTTGCAGTTCTGCCTGGCGTGGCGCAGTGATATTTTACCGCCTCGTCCAAGCTCCTGCCCCAGCTTTGAGGTCCACTTGTCAGCTAACGTCTGGGCTGAACCTGGGACATCTTCGTATGTACGGCACTGATTTACCAGCGACATAAGCAGGTCTGCGTAAAATACGGCGCTGAGCATGCCAGATATTTGGGGCAGGGTAAGCTTAAAACCTGGATGGTGCTCGATGCCGGCCAGAGAAAAAGATATCACTGGTACTTGGGAATATCCGGCGTTTTTAAGAGCCTTGCGTATGAGGGATATGTAATTTGAAGCTCTGCAGCCGCCTCCTGTCTGGAACATGATAAGTGCAACTTTATCGGGATTATATTTGCCGGAATTTAAAGCATCCATAAACTGGCCTATTACCAAAATAGCCGGATAACAAGTATCGTTATGGGTGTAGCGCAGACCTGTTTCGGCAATCTCAGGGCCGGATTTTTCCAATAATTCCAGATGATATCCATACGTTGACATGAAGCTCATTATCAGCTTGAAATGCATCGGAAGCATATTGGGGATGAGAATAGTATAGTCTTTCTTCATTTCTTGTGTGAATTGGACATACGTTGGTGTTTCCGTTTTCATTGTTTATTGCTCCTCTAAAGCACCGATAAGACTGCGGAGACGTATGCGCACGGCACCCAGATTTGTTATCTCGTCAATTTTAATCTGTGTGTAAAATTTACCTGCGCTCTCAAGTATTGATCTGACTTCATCCGTGGTTATAGCGTCTACGCCACAACCAAAACTTACCAATTGCACAAGCTGCGTGTCGCAGTGTTCAGCCGCGTATCTGGCGGCTCTGTATAGACGGGCGTGGTAGGTCCACTGGTTAAGAACATTGACGCGCTCCGGCGGGGCAAGGTGGCATATTGAATCCTCGCTGACTACTACAAAGCCCAGCGATGTAGCCAGCTTATCTATTCCATGGCCTATTTCCGGATCTGCGTGGTATGGCCTGCCGGCAAGTATCATTATCCTTTTACCATTATCTCTGGCAAACTTTAGCGCGGCTTCTCCGGCATCACGCAGATCTTTTATATACAGATTATAAGCGTCAAAACCGGCGTCTACCGCATGGCGGAGTTCCTGTTTTGTTATAGTACTGTCAAAAAGCCCGATATTCTTCCACATGGTGCGGAAAAGCGCCTTCGGTGTCTCCACCCGCAGATAAGGGTACAGAAACTTTACTTTTTTAAGACTGTCCATATTGCCGTGCAGCAATTCCGAATAGTATGCTACGACTGGACAATTATAGTGATTGACGCTGGCGTGCTCATCAACATTATATGTAAGGCATGGATAGAACACTGCATCAACGCCGTCATCTATAAGTTCCTCAATATGCCCGTGCATTATTTTTGCGGGATAACAGGCGGTATCGGAGGGAATGGAGAACTGCCCACGCTCATAGGTGCGTCTGGTAGACAGCTTTGAAAGTACGATTTCGTACCCGAGAGACGTAAACAGGGCGTGCCAGAGCGGGTAGAGCTCATACATGCCGAGAGCCATTGGCAGACCGAGCTTTCCACGCCGCCCAGGTGATGAACGCATGGCTTCAATCCTGTCCCTTTTCCACTGATGAAGATCGGGAAGAGAGGGGTGCCCGTTTAAACCGAGCCCTTTCTCACACTGGTTTCCAGATATAAACCGCCCGCCGTCAGAGAATATGTTCACCGTGAGCCGGCAGCTGTTTTGACAGCCATGGCATACTGCAGATTTTGACGTATGGGTAAAAGATTCCAATTCAGCGAGTTTCAAAAGCGAACTTTTTTTGAAAGACATGGAGTAAAGCGCGGCGCCAAAGGCGCCCATAAGCCCTGCGATTGCAGGGCGTACCACGTTAATTCCCAATTCCTGCTCAAAAGCTCTCAACACGGCGTCATTTAAAAAAGTGCCGCCCTGAACCACAATGTGTTTGCCCAGATCATTTGGAGAGCTGGCCCGTATGACTTTGTAGATGGCGTTTTTCACAACACTAATTGATAACCCTGCAGAGATATCCTCTATAGATGCACCTTCTTTTTGAGACTGTTTTACAGAAGAATTCATAAATACGGTGCATCTGGATCCCAGATTGACAGGGGCATGGCTATGGAGGCCAAGAGAGGCAAAATCTTCAACTGTACAACCCATAGATTTGGCGAAGGTTTCAATAAACGAACCGCATCCTGAAGAACATGCTTCATTCAGCATTATAGAGTCAATAGCGCCGTTTTTTATTCGGAAGCATTTGATATCCTGCCCGCCTATGTCAAGGATAAAATCCACATCAGGCATAAAATGACGGGCAGCTCTGTAATGCGCAATAGTTTCAACTATACCGCCGTCACAGTGAAAAGCGTGGCGTATCAATTCCTCTCCATACCCGGTGACGGCGGAGCCCAGAATATTAATACGATCTCCGCAGAGTTTGCGTATGCGTATTAGCTGCTGCCTGACCAAAGCTACCGGATCGCCCTGGCTAGGGCTATAGTATGTATATAAAAGTTTTTTATCTTCAGATATAAGAGCCAACTTTGTCGTTGTGCTGCCGCAGTCAATACCCAAATAGGCGTTGCCGGAGTATTCAGATATATCTGCCGAGGGAACATCGGCCGCACTGTGGCGCTGACGAAATGCCTGGAGTTCCTCATCGCTTTTAAAAAGAGGGCTTAATCTGTCACGAACTGAGGATTCGCATCCCGTGCTTTCGCTTAGTGAACTGCATAAGGACTCAAAATCGGTGGGAGACTCTGATGCAGAGTACATTGCAGCGCCTAACGCCACAGCAAAGAGACCGTATTCTGGAAAAACTGCATTTTCCTCTGTCAACCCTAAAGTCTTGACAAACCGTTCTCTGAGTCCAAGACAGTAATGCAGGGGACCGCCCAGGAACATCACTTTACCGCATATGCGGCGGCCCTGAGCGAGTCCGGCAATAGTTTGGTTTACTACTGCCTGATAGATGCTTGCGGCTATATCTGATTTTGCCGCACCCTGGTTTAAAAGAGGCTGAATATCCGATTTTGCGAAGACGCCGCACCTTGAGGCGATAGGGTATAACCTTGTAGATTGAAGGCTTATCTTATCCATCTCATCTACGGTCATGTTGAGCAGTACTGCCATCTGATCGATAAATGCTCCAGTACCGCCGGCACAGCTCCCATTCATACGCTCATCGATGCTGCCGCCGTCAAAAAATATTATTTTAGCATCCTCACCGCCGAGTTCTATTACGGCGTTGACATCTGGCTCGAATTGACGGACAACCTGACCTGTGGCGTATACCTCCTGTATAAATGGCAGATTGGCGGCTTCTGCCACACCAAGGCCGGCGGAACCGGAAATTGCAGATGTGAAGAAACGGCCATTCAAAAAAGGCTTTGCATCTTCAATAAGTTCCAAAGCCTTTGTGCGTACTTGCGAAAAGTGGCGTTCATAACGGCTGTAAAGAATACGGCCGTCTTCAACAACAACAATTTTAGCTGTAGTTGATCCAATATCCAGGCCCAAGCTCAGTGTATTTTTTTGCTCACTGCCCATATAACCTCCAGTTAAAATTAAAGGCAATTAAAAAATAAATATTTTATACATTTAATGATATTATAGCATGTTTTGTCGCATGCTACAATTTACAACATTCTGATTTTACACCTATCGAAGGGAAAGTTGGTAAACAATTTGTTAAAGGTAATACTGCGGGAACCGCTGGGAGTGCGAAAAATTAATAGACTGTGAAGAAAATGCGGAGCTATCTGTACGGCGGAAAAGCAGAAGATATCGGACGCGTATTACTACGATACGGCAGAAGGTAAGTCAAAACCTCCGGCACCCTGGTAGAAGCTCGGATGCCGGAGGCTTAAGAGATAAAGGAATATATCAATTTGCAGCTGGTGGTGAATCCGAAGGCGCTGACGGGTCAGCGGGAGTTTCAGGATTGGCTGGATCTGTGGGGGTTGACGGATCGACAGGGTCGGTTGGAGTTGTGGGATCCGAGGGATCGGAAGGATTAGAGGGATCGGTAGGATTCGAGGGATCTGACGGCGTTGAAGGATCCGTTGGGTTATTGGGATCATCAGGATTATCCGGATTATCAGGGTCTGTGGGATTATCCGGATCCAGCGGGTCATCGGGTTCCTCAGGCTCAACCGGCTCGTTGGAGGTGTAGGTGAACTCAACTACGTTGGATTCAGCATCTTCAGAAAGCGTTATGGAGACGCTGCTCTCACCCACAAGGGTGTAACCCTCAACCTCGTTGGCAGTGACGGTAACTTCACGGCCTACGGCTCTTGAACCCGCCTCTTCCTCATAAAGAATACTCACTCCGCCGGTTGAATCTACGGAAATGCCTCTGACATAATAGCTGACAACATCGACGCCCTGGACGCTTGGAATATATGTGTCGCTTGGACGGGCAAAGTCTTTATATTCCATATCCTCATGGACTATTGTCATAACCTTTTTCCACAGCTGGGATGCAGGGTTTCCCCCACTGACGCGGATTCGCTCAGGGGTATCATAGCCAGTCCATACTGCGGCGACATAATACGGTGTAAAGCCGACAAACCACCGATCCTGGTAATTTGATGTGGAGCCGGTTTTACCAGCAGTGGGCATGAAACCCAAGTTAGCGCCGGAACCTGTTCCGTAAGTGGCGGCGTCATTTAAGATGTCAGTCATCCAATATGCAACGGCTTCACTTATAACGGCTTTAGACTCCGGTTCATTTTCATATATAAGGTTTCCGTCCGAATCGTATATGGCAGAGAAGGTGCGGGACTCAGTGAGAACCCCGCTGTTGGGGAACATGCCGTATGCCTCGGCCATCTCGCGCACAGTGATACCGTAGGTCAGCTGTCCCATTGCCAACGGTGCATAATCGCAGTCGGCGGGGTCAAGATTAAGCCCTAAATCATTTGTCAGGAAGCTGTAAGACGTCTGTACGCCCAAATCGTCCAGCACTTGTGCGGCTACCGTGTTTATTGAACTTATAATCGCCTGACGTATCGAGACGGGCCCTCTGTTGGAATAGTCATCATTATTTGGGAACCAGCTGGTGCCGCTGAGTACGATATCTCCTTCATCTTCGTAAATGGTGTCTGGAGAAATTACTCCCAAATTCATAGCCGGAGCATAACAGGAGAGCGGTTTAAATGAAGACCCAGGCGGCCTGCGGGACTCAGTAGCGCGGCTCTCCAGCAAGTTGCCCACCTTCTCGCCAACGCCGCCTGCCAGCGCAACAATATCACCGGTGTAAGGATCTGTTATAACGATAGCTGACTGGAGCTGCTGTTCAGAACCCGTTGTGGCAGGTATCTGAGTTAAATCCTGATAAATAAGGTCAACTGCGTCCTGTATATCCTTGTCCATTGTACAGTATATGGTGTAGCCGCCGTTTCTGAGAAGATAAGCGGCGCTGTCTCTTGAAATATCTCTGGATTCTGCAAAGTAATCCGTTACATCGTCGATGACAGCCTCTGCAAACCAGGAGTAAACCTGGCTGTCTTCCTGATTCTCGCGGTTAAATGCGAAATTCAGTTCTTCCGCTTTTGCGGCGCTGCACTCTTCCTCAGTTATATAGCCCTGCTCCAGCATTTGATCTAGTATCAGCTCCTGACGAGCCTTGTTACGTTCAGGGTTTACCCTGGGACTATACAGCGAGGGGTTATTTGTTATTCCCACAATCGAACATATTTCCGCAAGTGTAAGATCAGATACGTCTTTATCAAAATAGTATTTTGCTGCAGCGCCAATTCCGCGGTTGCCGTGGCCGAAGAACGCCACATTTAGATACCAGGTGATTATCTCCCATTTTTCATAGTCCTTTTCCAGTTCAAGGGCGCGGAATATCTCTGTGAGCTTCCGCTGGACAGTGACGTCGTCGTACCCAGTGACATTTTTGATGACCTGCTGAGTTATCGTGGATCCGCCAAAGGTATCTTTCATGCCCAGGAACATATTTACGAAGGCTCCTACAGTGCGGTACCAGTCAACGCCGTTGTGATCGTAAAAACGCTGATCCTCAATTGCCACAACAGCGTGCTCCAGGTTTGCCGGAATATCCTCATAGTCAACCCAATAACGTGTCTCGGTATTAAGAATAGAACACAATTCCTGATAATTGCCGCTGGGATCCTGATAATAGATAACGCTTGTTTCACTTAGAGAGTAATCCTCCAGCGCTATACCCAAATCAGAATTTACCAGATTTGTCTTAACGTATATGACAAATATACAGGCCAGCATTGCTCCAGTTGTTATCATAATTAATAGGAATATGCCGAGTATTTTGAAGACAAGCCGCACTATATGCCCGGCGCCGGATGCACCAGCTTTTGCCGCCTTGGCCGCTTGTTTTTTCCCAAACTTGCTCAAAATCTGCACCTCGCTTTTCGCAGAATCTCAAAGGGTGAAAACCCAATATGTTTACCTATTTACAATATTCCTAAACTACACTATTCTATCACACTTTGTCAATCCCTTGCGCTATGTAACAGGATGTTAACAGATGCTCTGTATATGTATGGTAAATATGGGAATAATCCATTTGGAACAATAATATGAAAGAGAGGGAATGACAATGAAATGCAGGATATGGATGGCGGGAGGACTGCTATCTGCAGCTTTATTGTCAGCGGCTTTTTCAGCGGCAGTTGTATTTACAGCACTTCCCGATGCTACCGAAGCAAAAGACGGTTTGATAGCGGCGCCAGCGGCTGCTCAGGATGCGGTTGCTGACAAATATACTGTTGCCGATGAAAATGGGAAAATAGGCGTATATTATATGGGGGAACTAATGTATCTGACGGACATAAGGACAGACGGCCTAAGGGAAATTGATAAAGATTTACTTGGCAGGGGAATAGAGACATCGTCATATGAAGATGTGCTCAGACTTCTGGAGGACTTCGGGTCATAGAAAGATGTTTACATTTATTTTACGGTTCCGGCCAAATATGCTTGATTTCTTCTACTGCATGGGATAATATATAAATATAAACAAGAGATCCGGAGGAGAGCCATGAGCGAAGGATTTGGTAAGGACTTCATCTCTATAAGTGACGAGGAGGGCAACAACTACGAGTTGGAGCACTTGGACACGATTGAAATGGATGGCGCTTATTATATGGCGTTTCTTCCTGCGGATATTTCTGAGGACAGCGAGGACTATGGAATAGTCATTTTAAAAAGCGAAAAAGGCGAAGACGGCGATGACTATCTGGTTGTACCGGAGGATGAAGAGATGGACAGGGCCTATGAGCTTTTTATGCAGGAGCTGTTTCCTGAGGACGAATAATTTTTGAGGTTAGATGGAATATAGGTATATAAAATAAGAATATATTATTTACTGGTTATATCAGACGACCCTGCGGTGTGCGTGATAGACCCGTTTAAACCCACATCTCTTATAAGGGACGCCAATCTCTCCCAGTGGATTGCAGGCCTCCCGGCGGCGTTTGCCGTGCGGAAGTTGGAAGCAGTGAAACTGGAAGGAAGCGACCCACCTGCATGTACTGTGCAGGTTATAAATGGGTTTACACGGCATCTGCGGGGCGTCTGTTTTTTGTTGGAAATACAGTGTGAAGCCGCTGCGATTCCGTTATTTTATATGAGCAAAGTGTTAAAAATAATTAAAATAAATTTTCTTGTACTTGAAAGATACAGGCGTTTCGGCTATAATAAGCTCTCGTAGCCAGTTCTTCTGGAAAAAGCCGTCATAAAAACGGTCACAGCAAAGTAAAGGAATGATAAGATTATGAGCGCGTCACAAGATAAGAAATCACGCCAGAATGGCGATTCCGTCAAGGGAGCGCGACTCCAGGCAAGGCAAAAGGAGCTGCAGGAGAAGAAGAAACTGCGCAATAAGGTAATTGCAGTTGTTGCGGCCCTGGCCATTCTTGTTGCGTTTGTCCTGGTGTTTAATTCAGACCTCCTGTATAATGGCGTCACAGCTATAAGCATTAATGGCCGCGATTATACGGTGACAGACTTTAACTACTATTATATTTCCGCCATCTCCAGCTATCAGCAGGAAATGCAAAATACGTATGGAAGCTATTATAGCATGATGATGCCTACATTTACAAAACCATTGCGCGATCAAAGCTATGAAAGTGACGCCGGTGATACCTGGGCGGACTATTTTACCGATATTGCCTTTGAAACTATGCTTGAAGTGTCCATGCTCTGCGACAAAGCCGAAGAGGCCGGCTACGAGTTGACTGACGACGATGTTGCACGTGTTGAAGAGCTGATGGTTACGCTTGAAGCTCAGGCAGAAGCCAGCAATTATGCAAACCTTGGTTCTTACCTGGTGTATAACTACGGAAAAGGCATGACTGAAGAAATTTATAGGGAGAATGTTGTAAGGCGTGTCCTGGCAGAGTCATATTCACAGAGTATCTATGACTCCAACACTTATACTGAGGAACAGCTGAATGCGTTTTACGATGAGAATAAGGATACCTATGACTTTATAACTTACCGTAGATATTTCGTAAAGGCAAATGAAGTCGAGGACGATGAGTCAACAGAAGAGGATGAGACTGTTGATTTTGAAACTGCTATGACAGAAGCATCGGCTATTGCCGAGGATTTTGTCGCCAGCGTCACTGATGAAGCATCATTTGCTGAGAAAGCCAGGGAAGTTGCCGGCGATTCATCGACCACATATGAGGATGATGACGCTACCCTCTATACAGAGGCCGGCGAGAATATTTCAGAAACATATAGTGAATGGCTTCTGGACGAGTCCCGCCAGGAGGGCGATATATGCTGCATATCCACCGGCAGTGAGGACACAGGGTCAAGCAATGGATATTATGTGCTGTACTTTGTGAGCCGCGACAATAACGAGTATAATTCAGTCAGCGGATATTATGCCCTTATGGTGCCTGAGACAGTAAATGAGTCTGACTATGAGTCCACAGAAGACTACAAAGCCGCTGTGGAAAGCGCAAATACTTCTGCAGAGTTTATCCTTCAGCAGACGCTTGACGCGTATACCGCTGGTGAACAGAGCTACGACAATTTTGTTGAGACTTGTTCCACATATGCCACCAACTTTTCCGCTTATGGCGAAATCGATGAATTGGGTGTCAATGACCTGACTTATAAATCCATGTCCGAATGGTTCTTTGACGACTCCAGAGAGATTGGAGATGTTGAAATTATTCAGGATGAGGAAACCGGCGACTACCTTCTCCTTTACTATTCCGGCGAGGGCAGGGTATATGCAGATAGAATAGCCGACTACAATATGCGCCAGGAGGATCATCAGCAGTGGCTGGATGAAAACCTGGAGGGCTATTCCGAGAGCTCTAACTGGCTTATGCATTTCGCCAGGAAGATAGGCGCTGTAGGTGCATAAAATATTCAACTACAGATTTAAGCGGCAGGGCTGATGCTCTGCCGCTGTACTTATTACTGGTATATTGAAAGAGGCTTTTTAAAGTGAGAGGGAACAAGGTGGCGGCACTAAAAGCCGCTTTTCCGCACACCATACCGATATTTGCCGGTTTCTGGTTTCTGGGTATAACATATGGCGTATATATGAATGTATCAGGATTCTCATTTTGGTATCCGCTTATTATGAGCATTACGATATTTGGCGGATCTCTGGAATTTTTGGCTGTAAGTATGCTGCTTTCGCCATTTGCGCCGCTGGAGACGTTTCTGGTGTCACTTATGATACAGGCGCGGCATCTGTTTTACGGGATTGCCATGCTGGATAAATACGCAGGTACGGGACTTAAAAAACTGTATCTGATATTTGGAATGTGCGATGAGAGCTTTTCCATAAATTATTCCGCAGAAGTGCCGGAAAACATAGACAGGGGCTGGTTTATGTTTTTTGTCACACTTCTGAACCATATATATTGGGTTTCCGGTGCGGCTTTGGGAGGACTGCTGGGATCCCTAATAGAGTTTAACACTGAGGGGCTTAGCTTTGTTATGACAGCTATGTTTGTGGTTATTTTACTGGAACAGCTGCTAAAGGAGAGACGCCATTATACCGCCGCGATTGGCTTGGTGGTCTCCGCGGCGTGCCTTGTAGGCTTTGGCGCAGATTCGTTTCTGCTGCCGGCAATGGGCGGAATTCTCTTGCTTTTAACGGCTTTCAGAGGACCAATAGAGAAAGCTGGTGATGTCTGAATGATGACGCTTGGCCAACAATTCATCACTATTGGAATGTGCGTTCTGGGAACAATGCTTACGCGTTTTCTGCCATTCCTGGTGTTTTCAGATAAGAAACCTACCCCTAAGTACATACAATATCTGGGACGTGCGCTGCCGCCGGCTATATTTGCCATGCTGGTGGTGTACTGTTTAAAAGATGTGAATGTGGCATATGGGGGACATGGACTGCCGGAGCTGATTGCCATATCGACTGTTGTGGTGCTGCATCTGTGGAAACGCAAAATGCTCCTGTCAATTGCGGTGGGTACGGCGCTATATATGCTGCTTGTACAGACAGTGTTTTAAAGAGTGGAGGGGAACTGAAATGGAGAAACGCCTGCTGGATAAGCTGCAGGAGTACGCTGCCTCCTATAGCCTGCCTATGCACATGCCTGGGCATAAACGAAACCCAGCGTTTGACTGGCTTGTCCCCTTGGGTGAGGCCCTGGACATTACAGAGATATACGGCTTTGATGATTTAAACGATCCAGAGGGGATATTCATGGAGTTGGGACGTCTGACGGCTGACCTACGGGGAGCTGAGCTTGCGATACCGATGGTTAACGGCAGCACGGGGGGGATCCTTACGGCGGTGAAGGCGGCTTTGCCGCGGGGCGGGAAGCTGCTGATGGCCAGAAACTGCCATAAAGCGGTATATAATGCCGGAGAACTTTTTGCAGATGATATACAGTTTATACTGCCGGATATCTCAGAAAAATGGGGGATATGCGGATCTGTAACACCAGAACAGGTGGAGAACGCCTTCGGCGGACAACGGGATATAAAGCTGGTTGTGATTACAAGCCCAACTTATGAGGGCGTAATAAGTGATATCGGGGCAATTTCGAAGGTGTGCCATAGATATGGGGCTGCGCTGCTGGTTGACCAGGCCCACGGTGCGCATTTGGGATTCGGAAGATTTCCGGAAAGTGCCGTAAGGCTTGGGGCGGATATTGTTGTGGAGAGCCTCCATAAGACGCTTCCGTCTTTGACGCAGACCGCCCTTTTGCATTGTTCCGGAAATTTGATTGCTCCTGATGAACTTATAAGATGCGCCGCGATATTCCAGTCCAGCAGCCCATCTTATCTACTTTCGGCGTCGATAGACGGTTGCGTCAGGTTTCTGTCTGAACGTGGTGATGAGGAGGCAAACAGATGGCTGGAGGATTTGGAATGCTTTTACAGTGGTGCCGATGGGCTGTCCGTACTTAAAGTGATGAGGCCAGATGAGCCAGACACGGTATTTTTCAAGCGCGACCCATCAAAAATCCTCATCTCATGTGCAGGCGCGGACATAAATGGACCTGAACTTAT
>CALXCS010000137.1 GCA_944386875.1 uncultured Oscillospiraceae bacterium | reverse complement strand
GTTGAAAACGCGCGTGTTCAGCAGATTGAGGGAGAAGGAAAGTCTTACAGAGTATCCTTTACGCTGAATGTGCAGGGTGGAGCAGATTATAGCAGCAGCGAGAATCTAAGTGTTTCAACTGACCCTGACTTCCAAAATACGCTCCCAGTACGGACAGGTATAAATAATGATGAGACTCAAAGTGATGAACCGTACACGATAGATGTATTCGTTGATTCCGACTCAATCCCTCAGGAGCTGTATGTAGCCACCCCCGCGGCTTATTTGGCAAATACGGAGAATATTGCTATCAATGATATTTCAGATCTCAACCTGGAAATTGTCTGGGGCGGCGCCGTTTATTCACTTGTGTTCTCTGAGGGAACTTTCCCGGTTTTGCCGGATTCGATTGATATAATCATAAATAATACGACCTATAGCTCAGACTCATACAGTGAAGAGAGCGCTGAAGATGGGCAGGCATTATACAGGTATAGTTTTCCTAACCTGCCATTTGAGGAGCTTCCAGACGACACTGTAATTATACTTCATGGCGGAATACGTCAAGCGGAACAGACGGTTTTAACGATAGATTTCAGCGAGAATTAACCGTTTTGTAAATCTCGAATAAATACAATAAATACTTTGATTATGTGCGCACAGGCTGATTTGACATAAAAATCTGCCTGTGCTATAATCATAATATTGCGCTTATATATGCTGGTTCTAGTGGTATAGTTTTTTGCATATTTTCATTTTAATCTTGTATGTGGAAGGCTATAATCACTGTATGATATATGAATTTTTGCGCCGGTTACGGTCTGGTGCTTTAATTAAAAATATTTTGCAGGCTGATGTTAGTTCAGAAGAACTGCGGGAATTTCATGCGTTTACAGGGCTTGAAATCGCAGCTGTCTGGGCTTTATATTTGTGCGCCCGCATATAGAAAAGGAGTATAGTTTTTGTGGCAGAAAAATTGAAAATAATTTCCCTTGGCGGCCTTAATGAGATCGGTAAGAATATGACCGTCTATGAACATGGCGAGGATATTATCGTTGTGGATTGCGGAATTGGCTTCCCTGACGACGATATGTACGGGATAGACAGTGTCATACCTGACATCACGTATCTGATGAAAAACAAATCCCGCATAAGGGCGATTATCCTTACCCATGGGCATGAAGACCATATAGGGGCTATGCCGTTTGTAATGGAGGAACTCACGCAGGTACCTGTTTATGCGACTGCACTGACGGCAGCTTTGGTTGAAATAAAACTGTCGGAGAGAGGTCTGGCAGGCAAAGTGAATATCAACAGGGTAAAAGCCGGAGACACGGTGAAAGTCGGAAAGTTTAAGGTTGAATTTATACATGTGAACCACTCCATAGCGGACTCGGTGGCTTTGGCTATACGCACGCCTGTAGGCATGGTACTTCACACAGGCGACTACAAAATTGATACCACGCCGATTGACGGAGGAATGATTGACCTCGCCAGGATTGGAGAGTTGGGGAAGAAGGGCGTACTGGCGCTTGTCACTGATTCCACCAATGTTGAGAACCCAGGCTATTCTCTCTCAGAGAGCATAGTTGGAAAGAGCTTAGATGAGCAGTTTAAGGACTGTTCCCAGAGAATAATTATCACTACATTTGCCTCAAATGTTCACAGAGTCCAGCAAATACTGAACTGCGCTGCAAAATATGGCAGAAAAGTTGGTATAACTGGTAGAAGTATGGAAAATGTTATACGTGTGGCAACAGAGTTGGGCTATATGGACGTTCCGAAGGGCGTAGTGATGGAGCTTAATCAGCTAAAAGGGCTTCCTAAAGAAAAACAGGTGATTGTGTCTACAGGCAGCCAGGGAGAGACTATGAGCGCTCTGCACCGCATGGCCTTCTCTGAACATAAGCAGATTGAAATTACAGCCGGAGACAAAGTTATAATTTCTGCTTCAGCCATACCGGGGAATGAAAACTCCATAAGCCGCGTTATAGACGAGCTTTTCAGAAAAGGCGCCGATGTGGTATATGACAGGAATACAGGACTCCACGCATCAGGCCACGCCTGCCAGGAAGAGCTGAAAATGATGCTTGCATTGGTAAAACCCAAGTTTTTTATCCCAGTACACGGTGAATACCGGCACTTGAAACGCCATGCTGAATTGGCAAAAATGATGGGTGTAGTCCCTAAAAATATCGTGATAAGCGATGTGGGAAAAGTTATCGAACTCTCTGGACGCAGTATAAAGCTAACCGGCACTGTTCCGTCAGGGAAAATATTTGTGGATGGAACAAGAGTGGGAGACGTGGGCAGCGTAGTGCTGCGGGACAGAAAGCACCTGGCTCAGGACGGCATGCTTGTTGTGATAGTCAGCCTTTCAAGCGAAGACGGAAGTCTTGTCTCAGGCCCCGATATAATTACAAGGGGATTTGTCTATGTCAAGGAATCTGAAGAGCTGATGTGCGAATTAAAGGAGATATCCCTTGATGCGGTCAATTCTTGCCAATCAAAGCGGATTAGCGATTGGTCAACAATTAAAGCGACTTTAAAGTCAAAGCTGTCAGACTATTTATACAAGAAGACAAAGCGTAACCCGATGATTCTTCCTGTGATAATGGAGATATAAGGTGACGCCATATGAATATACAAATATTTGGTAAAAACAAATGCTTCGACACGAAAAAAGCCCAGAGGTATTTTAAAGAACGCCGTATCAAGTTTCAAATGATAGATATAGCAAAGTACGGCATGAGCCCAGGGGAATTTGAAAGCGTAAGGAGAGCCGTTGGTTTAGAAAATATGATCGATGAAAAGGCAAAAGATGCAGAGATACTTAAATATCTTGCCAGAGACGAGGATAAGATCCAGCGGATGCTGGATGATCCAGCACTAATCCGAACCCCTGTTGTTCGGAACGGACGTCAAGCGACGGTAGGTTACTGCCCAGAAGTATGGAAAAATTGGGAGTAAGCGCAGAAAATTAAACAGGTGTAGAAAAGATAGTCAGGACCACCCGTAAAACGGGTGGCCTGCTCTCCCCCTATAAGGGGATAATATTGGCCGCGCCTCAAGGCGCGGTGAAACGGTCTGCCGACCGCATACTCTTACGAGCGGCCCCACCAAGTGG
>CALXCS010000136.1 GCA_944386875.1 uncultured Oscillospiraceae bacterium | reverse complement strand
AAGTGCCTTTGTGCATGAGTAGAGCCTCACGTGATGCTGCGTCAAGGCAAAGGGTTTGTTGGAACCTATGAGTGGCACGTTTGTGCAATTTGAGTGGTACCGCGGGTTTTGCCCGTCTCAAGTTTCTCCTTGAGACGGGCTTTTTTATTTTTCCAGGAGGTTAAGAGTTATGGAAGAAAACATGGATATACAGTACACCATTAAAGAAATAGCAGGTCGAATTAAAGAATTAAGGGAGATTACTGGGATTACTGCTGAAAAAATGGCATCTCTTACTGATGTTTCTCTGGAAGAATATATTGATTGCGAAAACGGGGAGGTCAATCTTAACTTCGCATTTATTTACAGATGTGCCCAGGCTTTGGGAGTAGATGTTACAGACATCATTGCAGGTTCGAGTCCGAGACTGTCGTCTTATACATTATGCCGCAGAGGGATGGGACAGCGGATAGACAGGGCTCACGGAATGATTTATTATAATTTGGCCCCGTATTTTAAAAACAGGATTGCGGAGCCTCTCTATGTTGAGGCGATTTACAGTGATGAGGCCCAACGCAGAGCTATAGATGTGACAACTCATGCCGGACAAGAGTGCGATATAGTAATAAAGGGCCATCTGAAAGTACAGGTGGGGAACCATTATGAAATACTAGGTGAAGGCGATAGTATCTACTATAACAGCTCTGCTCCTCACGGTATGATTGCAGTTGGCGGAGAAAACTGCCTGTTTTATGCCATAGTTTTAAACCCCACTGGAGAGCCAATACCTGAGATATCCGGAGATGATTTCAGGGTGCTGCCCAGCAGACCGGAGACGCCTGATGAGCCTGAAGTGCACAGAGTATATGAAAACTTTGTCTGCCCAGTGGAGGACAATGATGGAGCGCTTCAGTCAATATCCTTTAAAGATGAGGATATGTTCAACTTCGCCTTTGACATTGTTGACGTTCTGGGTACTGAAAAGCCTGACAAGCTTGCCATGCTCCACGTCGCGATGGACAAAACGGTGCGTCGTTTCACTTTTTCAGATATGAAGCATATTTCCTCAAGAGCCGCTAATTATTTTAAAGCACTGGGAATAAAACGGGGAGATAAAGTAATGCTTGTGCTCCGCCGCAATTGGCAGTATTGGCCGATACTTGTGGGGCTTCACAAACTAGGTGCAATTGCTATTCCGGCTACAGATCAGTTGCTTAAAAAAGATTATGAGTACAGATTTGCAGCTGCTGGAGTAAGCGCAATTATATGTACAACATTTGGTAAAGCTGCTGACCATATTGAAGAGGCGCTGGAGAATTCGCCTTCAGTTAGGATTAGAATCATCGTTGATGGAAAGAGACAGGGATGGCATTGCTTTGATGATGAGTACGAACTGTACCGGTCAGCATATCCAAGATACGACGATGCCCCGTGCGGTGACGATCCGATGCTGATGTATTTTACTTCCGGCACATCTGGAAACCCCAAGATGGCTTTACAGAGTTATAAGTATCCGCTGGGACATTTTATTACAGCAAAGTATTGGCAGCAGGTAGATCCTGACGGACTACATCTGACGATTTCAGACACAGGATGGGCAAAGGCTGCCTGGGGTAAAATTTACGGTCAATGGTTGTGCGAAGCGGCAATATTTGTTTACGATTTTGACAGGTTCCACGCAGATGATATACTGCCGCTCTTTAAGGAATATGGCGTTACAACATTTTGTGCGCCACCAACAATGTATAGATTTCTCATTAAAGAAGACTTGTCTAAATATGATCTCTCAACTATCAAGCACGCCAGCACAGCCGGAGAAGCTTTGAATTTAGAGGTAATTAATCAGTTCAAAAAGGCCACCGGCCTCTCCATAATGGAAGGGTTTGGACAGTCAGAGAGCACCGTTATTATTGGAAATTTCCTGGGAATGACACCGAAAGCCGGTTCTATGGGTAAGCCCTCACCTCTTTATGATGTTCAGCTCCTTGACCAAAATGGTAATCCTGTGGGCGATGGTGAAACAGGCGAAATATGTATAAACGTTTCTGAGCACATACCTTGCGGCCTGTTTAAAGAGTACTATAGAGATGCGGACAAAACTGCTGAGGTCTGGCATGATGGCTTTTACCACACTTGTGACACTGCCTGGAGAGATGAGGATGGGTACTATTGGTATGTGGGCAGAGTTGATGATGTTATTAAATCATCAGGTTACCGTATAGGCCCATTTGAGATAGAGAGTGTGATAATGGAGCTGCCTTACGTTCTTGAGTGCGGAGTTTCACCAGAGCCGGACCCCGTCAGAGGACAGGTGGTAAAGGCGAGCATTGTGCTCACCAAAGGGACACAGGCAACTGAAGAGCTGAAAAAAGAGATCCAGGATTATGTAAAAAAGCGCACTGCGCCATATAAATACCCAAGGATTGTTGTATTCAGAGATTCACTTCCAAAAACTACAAGTGGAAAGATACAACGAAATAAACTGTGAGCTTTTTTCCTGTATGTGTGATATAATCAAATTGGCGTATTAAGTAAAATTAAGGGGGAGAGCCTAATGGATTATAAGTCGGACATTGAAATAGCTCAGGAAACTGAAATGTGCCCTATATATTCTGTGGCAGATGGACTTGGGATTGATGAATATTATCTTGAACCATATGGTAAGTATAAGGCAAAGGTGAAAATCGAGCTTTTGAATAGGCTTGGCGATAGGCAGGATGGAAAATTGATTCTTGTCACCGCAATGACTCCTACTCCGGCAGGCGAGGGCAAAACTACGACAACAGTAGGTCTTGGCGACGCTCTCCGCAAGATCGGGAAAAAGTCTGTTATTGCATTGAGAGAACCGTCGCTTGGACCTGTTTTTGGCGTCAAAGGAGGCGCTGCCGGCGGCGGATATGCGCAAGTCGTTCCTATGGAGGATATAAATCTTCATTTTACTGGAGATTTTCA
>CALXCS010000135.1 GCA_944386875.1 uncultured Oscillospiraceae bacterium | reverse complement strand
AAGTGCCTTTGTGCATGAGTAGAGCCTCACGTGATGCTGCGTCAAGGCAAAGGGTTTGTTGGAACCTATGAGTGGCACGTTTGTGCAATTTGAGTGGTACCGCGGGTTTTGCCCGTCTCAAGTTTCTTCTTGAGACGGGCTTTTTTATTGAGCATCTCTTATTACTGCTAGTTTTTCACTTTAGCTTTAAGTTAACATCAAGTTGTTGACACTCAAAAAAGCAAATGTTATTATGAAAATTATTCAATCACTATAGGATGTGTAGATTTGTTATGTCAATCAGTCTGCCTTTGGGCCGCCGCATATTAATAGTCACTGGTCACTATGGAAGCGGAAAAACAGAGTTTGCTGTCAGCCTGGCAATGGCGTTGTCTAAAAATAATGCTACTGGGTATGAGAAAATTGCCGTTTGCGATCTTGACGTCGTAAATCCATATTTTCGCTCACGTGAGCAATCTGAGCTTTTAGAGTCTGTTGGAATACATGTTTATGGCGGCATATACGGCAAAGGTACCACAGCAGAAATTCCTGAGATTTCTCCATCTGTAAGAGCGCCGCTGGAGGATGCCAACTGTTTCACAATAATAGACACCGGTGGAAATGATTCAGGTGCAAGAATATTAAAGCAGTTTGAAAAGTATTTTTCTTGTGATCAGACATATTTAGCCGCTGTTGTAAACGCTTCACGTCCTGAGACATCAACTCTCTCCCTCGCATATGAGCAGCTTAGCTCAATAGAGCTGGCACTCAATATGAAAATAGACGGATTAATTAGCAATACGCACATGCTTATGGAGACATCGGCCGAAATAATACAGAGAGGATATGAATTATGCAAATCTCTTTCCGGCAAAATGGGCAATGATTTACTATGTGTAACATATCCGGAAAGTCTTGTTTCTATTGACGAGCTGACTACTATTCCAGAGCAGAAATTTCCTCTCGGCATGTATATGCGTCAATCCTGGCTTGATAAATAAGCTTGTATTATAGATTGTACTGTCAAATAACGAAAGAAGGTATGAAGTAGGTATGAATAAGGCGAAATTCCATTTGGAATTCAACCACGACAAATGTAAAGGCTGTGAACTCTGCAGTACATTTTGTCCAAAAAACCTCATCTCAATGACAGGTCATATTAATAACAAAGGGTATGTCACTGCAGTCATTGAGCACGAGGATGAATGTATTGGCTGCCTCAGCTGTGCAACCATGTGTCCAGATGGCGCCATTGCAATTTTCAAGGAGGATGAGTAATATGGCTGAGAAAGTTCTTATGAAAGGCAACGAGGCTTTCGCCGAGGCCGTTATTCGTGGAGGATGCCGCTTTTATTTTGGCTATCCTATAACTCCCCAGAGCGAGATTCCGGAATTTATGGCTCGTGAGCTCCGTAAGCGTGGCGGCGCTTTTTTGCAAGCAGAAAGTGAGCTTGGCGCAATAAACATGACCTACGGGTGTGCTGCTGCAGGCGGAAATGTCTTCATCTCCTCATCCTCTCCAGGAATATCCCTTATGCAGGAGGGCATGAGTTTCCTTTGCTCCGCTGAGGTACCGTGTACAATTCTAAATGTATCAAGATGCGGCCCCGGCGTCGGAGGTATTCAGCCAGGTCAGGCTGACTATTACCAGATGACTCGCGGCGGTGGCAATGGCGACTATAGGATTCCAACATTTGCTCCTGCGAATATTCAGGAGGCCGTTGATATACTTTATGAAGCGCCAATGCTGGCCGATGAGATTAGAAACCCTGTGGCTGTACTGGCTGATGGTATGCTCGGGCAGATGATGGAACCTGTCGAACTGCCGGAACAAAAAAAGCAGTATTCTGCTGATGAGGTAGCCGAGTATAAGCCTTGGGCGCTTACTGGTTACAATGCAAAGCCCGATAAGCAGCGTGTTGTTGTAAAGTCTCTTCGCCTTCAGCCTGAGGCTCTGGAGGAGCACGTTGAAAAGCTCTTTGAAAAATATCACCGTCTGGA
The DNA here is from genome assembly GCA_944386875.1 of uncultured Oscillospiraceae bacterium. GTDB lineage: Bacteria > Bacillota > Clostridia > Oscillospirales > Oscillospiraceae > RUG626. Next base: position 11,690 of record CALXCS010000135.1, on the reverse strand, counting down.
GAAAGAGCTTGTCCGGTATGAAACAATTGACCTGGATGGAGCCGATATTGTTTTTGTGGCATTCGGTACGATGTCGCGTCTCTGCAAAGAGGCTATGGAAATTCTCTCAGAGCAAGGTATCAAGGCTGGTTTGATCCGTCCAATATCAATATGGCCATTCCCGCTTGAAGCATTCGATAAAATAGATTTCGGTACTACCAAAGTAGTTATTTCCACCGAACTTTCCATGGGTCAAATGATCGACGATGTAAGATTAGGCGTATGTGGGCGTCTTCCTGTTAAACTTATCCACCGCACCGGCGGTATGATTCCCACCTCCCTTGAAGTAGTGGAAAAAGCAAAAACCATACTGGAGGAATCAAAATGACACCTGTATTTACATATACAAAGGGAATGACCGAGGTCAGTACCAGCTACTGTCCCGGCTGTACCCACGGTATAGCAAACCGCATTATAATGGAAACGCTTGAAGAAATGGGCAAGCTTGGCGACGCCATCGGAGTAGGTTCTATTGGCTGTTCTGTAACTGCCCATCAGTTTATGAATGTCGATATGCTTGAATCTGCCCATGGGCGCGCCCCTGCCGTTGCAACAGGAATAAGGCGTGCCCAGCCGGATAAGCTGATTTATACATATCAGGGCGATGGAGATTTGGCATCAATAGGAACTGCAGAGATTGTGCATGCGGCGCACCGTGGTGAAAAGATTTGCGTGTTCTTCATCAATAACGCCATTTATGGCATGACCGGCGGTCAGATGGCGCCAACGACACTTATTGGTCAGCGGACAACAACAAGCCCTGAAGGCAGAACGATTGAGCAGGCGGGTAAGCCCATACGCATTTCTGAGATGCTGTCCACTATAGACGGCGCTGTATACATTGAGCGCGTTGCCCTAGATTCACCTGCCCATGTGAGGGCAGCTAAAAAGGCTGTTCGCAAGGCTTTCGCTGTTCAAGAACAAAGATTAGGTTTTGCTCTTGTTGAATTTCTCTCTACTTGTCCAAGCAACTGGGGACTTTCACCGTCAGATTCAATCAAATGGCTCCGTGATAATATGATACCGTACTATCCGCTTGGAGTTTTTAAGGAACCGGAGGGACTTACCTATGACAAATAAGCTGTTTTTTGCTGGCGCTGGCGGTCAAGGCGTGCTTTTGATGGGACAGATGACTGCATATGCTGCTATGGCTGAGGATAAACCCGTTACCTTTCTCCCCTCTTATGGTCCGGAAATGCGTGGCGGAACATCTAACTGCACAGTCGTTGTCTCTGATGACAAACCTGTTAGCTGCCCACTTATATACGAAGCGGACGCTGTCGTTGTAATGAATGTGCCGTCTTTGCTTAAGTTTGAATCACTTGTAAAGCCGGGTGGAAAGCTCTTTATAAATTCCTCACTTATTGAACAGAAGACCAGCCGGACCGATGTGGAGGCTATATATGTCCCCACCATTGAGCTCGCAGAACAGTTGGGAAATACCCGTGCCGCCAATGTCGTAATGTTTGGGGCTTTTATGCGGTCAATGGGTATAATGTCAATGGATACCTGTGAGCACGTCCTGGAGAAAGTCTTCTCTGGACGTAAGGAGAAGTATCTTGAATTAAACAAGAAAGCTTTCCATATCTATAACAATTAAAGATTTCTTTAAAGTGTAAACTGCCCCTGGCAATAGCCAGGGGCAGTTTACACTTTATTCAGCTCACTAAGGCGGTGTACAATACACATTCAAATTAGCTAATTAATCTCTAATTCTATATTCCATAACATAATCGTCCATATAGTAGCCTCTGCCAATATCATTTTTCTCATCTGCAACTTTTTTAAATTCCAAATGATCATATAGAGCTATTGAGTTGCTATTATTTTTGTTCACATTCAGAAATATTGCGCTGTACCCTTCTGCCATTACTTTTGATTTTACAAACTCAAAAATAGAACGACCATATCCTTTCCCTCGGACCGTGCTATAAACATAGAATTTGCTCAGATACATCTTTCCATTTTTCGGATAGAATGAAAAAAAGCCCACATTTACGGTATCTCTCACTATGTAATATCGAGCACCATGTTGTATTTGTTCTACTATTCCGTCTGGAGAGTGGAACTTGTCAATCATATAATCATTTTGTTCTGGCCCAATTATAGGGTCATAGTAATCTTTTACAATAGCGGATGCCATCTGGCTGAGTTCTTTGACGCATCTATCATTATCCGCTTTTACTTCGATCATTTCCAACATATTTTTACTTCCATTATACTAAATAAGTATTTGAGGCCGATGCTTCGGCCTCAAATACTTATTTCATGCACACTCGATTTATTTCAAAAATCCTGCCACAATTTTAGCTTCTGCTTCCTCTTCAGTCAATCCTAATGTACGGAGCTTAACAATTTGCTCTCCTGCAATTTTACCTATAGCCGCCTCATGTATAAGCGCCGCATCACCATCATTGGCAGTAAGCTCCGGCGCAGCATCAACGCGTCCATTATCTGCGATTATTGCATCGCACTCGGAGTGTCCTGCACAGGGAGCATTCCCCACAATCCTGGATCGGTACTGCTGGTATGAGTTGCCACGCGCTACAGACCTTGAAATAAGGTTAACGCTTGAGCCTTCACCATTCATCTCAACATCAAAATCTGTCTTTGCCTGCTGATCACCGTCTGTAAGTATTCTCTCACGGATTATAAGTTTTGCACCCTTTTCTGCAACAGCAGATGTCTTTCTCACTGTCCTGTCAACACCGCCTAGTTGTAGGGAATCCATCTCAAGGCACGAGTCCTCGCTTAAATAAATCTCTGTCACTGGATCTATTGATTTTATTCCTAGCCCTCTCCCGCGTCCTACATGTTTCTCCTGGTACACTACATGGGAGCCTTTTTCGAGAAAGAACCTGTGTATACCATTGTGCCTCGCCGGCTCGCCAGTCTCAACATGTACTCCGCAGCCCGCTATAATCAGCACATCGGCGCCTTCGCCAACATAAAAATCATTGTATACTACGTCATCTACATTGCCATGGGTAACACACGCCGGTATAGACACACGCTCACCCTTTGTACCAGGTTTTATGCGTATAACAAGCCCAGGATTGTCTTCTTTAGTCTCAATCTTAATATTTTCTGTTGACTTTCTGCCAACGCAGCAGCCATCTTCACGAATGTTATATGCGTCTGTATAGCCGTCGTGATAATCAGATACAGCCTTTAGTAGTTCTCGTGTTATTTCATTCATTAATTATCACCACCATAATACTGAATTTCTATTTTAGGACATTTCTCACAACTCACATCTCCGCCAAGAAGCTGGGGCATAATTTCGTTAGCAGCGCCGTTTGCAGTAATTTTACCGTCTGAAATCACAACGATTTCATCGGCAATTGACAGTATGCGCTCCTGGTGGGAAATTATAATCATTGAGCCATTTAGTGATTGTTGAAGTTCTTTAAACACATCAATTAAATTATTAAAGCTCCAAAGGTCTATTCCCGCTTCAGGCTCATCAAAAATCGAAAGCCGCGTATGGCGCGCCAAAACTGTAGCCAGCTCAATACGCTTTATCTCGCCGCCTGAAAGAGTAGCATTAACTTCACGGTTAATATAGTCTTTTGCGCAAAGTCCAACCTTATACAGATAGTCGCAGGCAGCATGCTCAGACAATTTGCGTCCAGCCGCCAGTTCTAACAAATCAGAAACGGTAAGCCCTTTAAAGCGAACTGGCTGCTGGAATGCATAGCTCACTCCAAGCTTTGCCCGCTCCGTTATATCCAGTTCAGTTATATCCTGTCCATCAAGCAGAATCTTTCCAGATCCTGGTTTTTCCAGCCCTGCAATTAATTTGGCAAGCGTAGTTTTACCGCCACCATTAGGTCCAGTAATAACTATAAGCTTATTATCCGGAATGGTCAGGTCTATACCCCGCAGAACCGCTGTTCCCTCTGGGGCACTCCATGTCACTTTATTAAGTTCTAACAAGGCTAACACCTCTTTCTCATTAAATATAACACAACTTATTGGGGGTGTCAGTGAGTTTATCCCCAACTGATTATATCTCAAATAAGCCTGAATTGAAAAGTGCAGAAAACGGAAAAAAGCATAAAAAGTTTGTATTTTCTAATTTTTTTCCGTTTGGCAAAAATTTTTACTTTTAATCTCTATAATATTGTGCAATTTTACGTTAACTAAATTTAATTTTAATAAGACTTATTCGTTGCAACATATTCGACTGCATATTATAATCATTTTAATCTTTATTTTGCGGGGTAAAATATGTTTATAGCCGATCTGCACATACATTCTCACTATTCCATAGCTACAAGCAAAAGCTGCGATGCAGCGCACTTCGATTATTGGGCCAAGCAAAAAGGCATTTCAATTATCGGAACCGGCGACTTTACACACCCCGCTTGGCGCGCTCAGCTTAAAGAGCAGCTGGAGTTATCTGGAGAGGGCAAGTACAGGTTAAAGCCGCGCCTATCCCTACCTAGCATTGTCTCCGGAAAATGCGAACCTTATTTCATAGTCTCCGGTGAAGTAAGTTGCATATATAAACGCCATGGCCGCACAAGAAAAGTACATAACTTAATACTCTTACCTTCTCTGGAGGCTGCCGACAGATTATCTGTCAAACTTGATAAAATTGGAAATATCAATTCTGACGGACGTCCTATACTAAAACTAGATTCACACGATTTATTGGATATTGCTTTGTCTGTATCTCCGGAAGCCGAACTGATTCCAGCACACGTCTGGACTCCGCACTTCTCCATATTTGGTTCTTTTTCTGGATTTCAAACAATGGAAGAATGCTTTGGAGATTTAGCTAATCATATTCACGCTGTTGAAACAGGTCTCTCTTCGGATCCTTCTATGAATTGGCGCATATCACAGATGGACTCGCTAAGCCTAATATCCAACTCTGACGCACATTCTCCATCAAAGCTGGGACGTGAAGCCAGTATTTTCTCCTGTCAGCCTGAATACAAAGCATTAATTCAAGCAATCCGCACAGGCAACGGACTGGAGAGCACTATTGAAGTTTTCCCTGAAGAAGGTAAATACCATATGGATGGACATAGGCGCTGTAATGTATGCCTCTCTCCAGAGGAAGCAGACAGGTATAGCGGAATATGTCCTGTATGCGGGAAAAAGCTAACTATAGGCGTTGCCCATCAAGTCGAGTCATATGCTGATCGCCCGTATGGCGCTGTCCCTGAAAAATCGCATCCTTTTGTAAAGCTATTGCCGCTTATTGAAGTTATATCGGTCTCAACCGGATGGCCTGTTGCAGGAAAAAAAGCAAATGCTGTGTATGAACACCTTCTCGCTGAACTCGGTCCAGAATTATATATATTGCGTCAATGTCCTATCTCAGATATTGAGATAGTCGCTGGCGCCATTATCGCCGAAGGCGTACGCAGAGTTCGCAGCGGACAAGTCAAAATTTCTCCTGGATATGACGGCAGATATGGTTCCATATCCCTAATGACTCAGGATGAACGTTTAGCCCTAAAATAAAAATGATGCTGCACTCAAAGCACACCACCATTTTTATTATAGAAAGCAAAATATCTCAGATTATTTTTATTGTACAGTTGAAAATACATTTTGTAAAAATGTATCTGCCAAGGTCAGCCATAGTTCGAAATTTGGATACTTAACATATCCGTCCAGTAATTTTGCGCCGGCTTGTCCGTGGGGTACGCCGGCAAATGTATGTACTTCAACCTCCACCCCATGCCTAATCAAGTCAGGATATGTGTAATTCAAGTTATCCATAGCCGTGTCCTCACGCCCCACAGCAAAAAACGTTGGAGGATATACTACTCCATCATAATTGAATTTGTCACCGACAAAACGAGGTCCGTATACGCAAAGGAAGGCATTTGGCGTGGCATCAATTTTATCTAACTCGTCCGGTATATAGTCAGGAAAAATCATCTTTATGCTCTTCTCGCCGGAAAAGTTTTCAATTAGGCCTTCTCCTGTAAGCCCGCCGTTGGAGAACCCTGCAAATGCTATGTTATCTGCTCCTATCCGGTATATATCCGCTCTCTTCCTTATAATACGCATGGCGCGCGCTGCGTCTGCACCGGCTTCTCTTGATGTCCAGGGATTGTGATTTGTCCTATTTAGAAGCACAAAGCATTGATAGCCCATGCTGTTAAAATCCATGGCGCATTGATACCCCTCGGGGACAGTTGCATCTCCATGGTCGCCTCCTGCGCAAATCAGTATTGCCCCCTTTGGCGTCACATCCTGATTTACAAGCATCTCAATCATATAAGGCTTAAAATCCGGACCGTGGTTATAACGATAGTCTGCATGGTCTGTGTAGTCAGTCTCTGCCGGCATATTACCATCAGGCCACAAATATATGCGCTCTTTTGGATTGTCTACTGGAACAATCTTATCCAGCATTTTTGAGAATTCAGGTATTTTTTCTTTGGCGTTATCTATAGTGCCATTTTCTATTTCCCTGAGCAATCTTGTCAATGCCACTACGTCATCAAGAGGATAATTCACACAGTCCTCCATAACGGATATCGCTTTCCGCTTTTCTGGACCGAACAGTTTTCTTACTGGTTCAAATTTTTTATTGATTTCTTCTAGTCTCGTCCAGTCTGGCATATTGTGTCCCTCCGAAAATTATTAATTTTATGCTCTGCAGCGATTATATTATATATGCCTTTTACTAATATCTCAATACCGCTTATGCAACTCTCAAACGCTTTGTTGTTTTTTCGCCCACTTCTCAATTAAAATTCAGCAATCACAAAAATATTAATAGTTATCAATTATTTGCGGAATCAATAATAAAATTCCTTGACATTGGAGTATATGAATGGTATTATAGTCATCACGATACGCGCGAGTGGTGGAATTGGCAGACTCGCTAGATTCAGGTTCTAGTGTGCATTACGCACGTGCGGGTTCAAGTCCCGCCTCGCGCACCACATTTTGGCAAGTAGTCTCTTGCCTTTATTTAACCGGACCTGCTGTGTAGGTCCGGTTAAATTTTTAATAACACTGTCACTTCCATCAAAATATGATATCAGTAAAAAATAGCTTCACCGTTTAAAAACCACACGTGACTCTTTTAAGAGTCACGTGTGGTTTTTGAGTCAATCTAAAAATCACATTTCAGTATTTCTGTTTTCCAAGCGAAACTAAATTACAGTCCAAGCAGTATTGCAGCTGTCTCAAAATATATGAGCAAAGATATTGCGTCCACAATCGTAGTTATAAACGGACTAGCCATAACCGCCGGATCAAATCCCAGTTTTTTTGCAGCTAAAGGCAATGTGCAGCCCACAAGCTTCGCGCATACAACGGTAAGCGCAAGCGTTATGCACACAACAAGTGTAACCGGTATTGTTATTCCTTTATTTCCAAGAATCATTACATCAACAAGCTGAATCTTAAAGAAGTTTACAACACCTAAAGCCACAGCACAGAGGATAGATACTCTAAACTCCTTCCACACAACTTTAAAAATATCACTTAACTTTAATTCTCCAATAGAAAGCGCACGGATAACTGTTACTGACGCCTGACTTCCCGAGTTTCCGCCTGTATCCATAAGCATAGGTATAAATGAAGTCAGCGCCACCCATTTTGCCAGCGCAGACTCGAAGGAAGATATTATCATACCTGTAAAAGTGGCTGAAATCATCAGAAGCATCAGCCAGGGAATGCGGGCCTTCCACAGCTCAAGAACACTCATCTTCAAATATGGTTTATCAGACGGCGTTATAGCTGCCATTTTTTCCATATCTTCCGTCGTTTCTTCTTCTATTACGTCCATGGCATCATCCATAGTAACTATGCCTACAAGCCTGTTCTCCATGTCTACAACCGGAACTGCAGACAGATCATATTTACTCAGAGTATTTGCCACTTCTTCCTGGTCATCAGTAGTCGTAACAGAAATAATGTCTGTGCCCATTATTTCCGAAATTTCGGTATTATCCTCTGCCAAAATAAGGGATTTAAGTGTAATATAACCAAGAAGTTTCCTATTATTATCGGTGATATAGCAAGTATAAATGGTCTCCTTGTCGACTCCTGTACGCCTAATGCGCTTTACAGCATCTTCCGTCGTCATATCCGGACGCAGGCTAACATACTCAGTCGTCATTATACTGCCGGCAGAATCCTCAGGATAATTGAGGATTTCATTAATCATTTTACGCATATCCGGATCAGCTTGTCTTAATATGCGCTTTACAACATTAGCCGGCATCTCTTCGACGATATCCACTGCGTCATCCACATAAAGCTCATCTACTACAGCTTTAAGCTCAGCATCTGAGAATCCGCGTATCAGCAGCTCCTGTTCGTCACTGTCCATCTCGACAAACGTCTCTGCTGCAAGCTCTTTAGGTAAGAGCCGGAACAAAAGAGGTAGCTTATTCTCATCAATCGATTCAAAGAGAATAGCTATGTCTGCTGGCTGCATCGTAATAAAAATGTCCTTCAGCGTTGAATACTTTTTACCATCGATAAGCGCTTCGATGGTAGCAGCCATAATTGTTTCATTTTTCCCCATCACACCTTGTCTCCTTTCAATTGAAAATTCAAAGTAGAGCAAGGCACAGTCAAATATCAGCGAATGAGGCACAGGAATAGACGCGCCAGAGGAACGACTATTCTGCCTATACTTCGGCCAACTGTGCCATTACTACTGCCGGCATCCATTCTTTTCACCTCACATTAAAGTCAAAATAAAAGCACCGGCAACCCGGTGCGGAACAAAAACGATAAAACATCTGCACCGTAACTGGCTTTAGCATCCAAAGGGCGGTGAAACTGCATTATGTCGTACCTTGTGCTTCGACACGACCTGTTCAAACCATCTTATGGTGTCTCCACCACTTCGCGGCAGCAATCCATATCCCTTCGGTAGCCTTACCTACCGGACTTTATCGATTAAATAATATACCTACTCAATATTTATGTCAAGAAAAAATAAGTAATAGTTATGTAAAATCTTATAATATATAAAAATTTGCAAATATTTGTCTTATTTTATCCCATTCTCAAAACGAGTTGAGGCATTTTGCCAAATCAAAAATATGACTGAGCAAAATGCCCACAATCGCGCTCGGAGTTTCTAAAATCTGAGCTGGCGCAAAGTCACGTGTTCCTCACACGGTTAAGTCAAGGAAGCAGCTTATTGCGCCTCCGTCGGCAATTTCAAATCCCAGATGCAGGAATTTATCCACCACATCCTTGTTAGCATGGCTAAGCGCTAAAGTGTTCAGTCCGGCAGAGCGGCATTCTGACACAGCTCGTCCAATAAGCTGTGGTAAGTATCGTTTTTCTCTCCACTCTGGAGAAAAGCAGCAAAGATCTATAATACCGATTCCTTTACCAATATCCTGAGAAATGTCAACCGCCACAAGCCCAATAAACTCGTCTCCTTTGAAAGCCGCACTAACAGAATCTCTTTCGATGTTATCCCAGGCACCATCTGGGAACCAGTTCTTCGCGCTTAATATATTCTGTTTGCTTGCCGTTTCTATCCTGAGATTTGAGGCGTCGAGTCCCTGTCCCCCGTCTTTATGCCAGCTTTGACGTCTGAATCTGGTGTATTCTTCTGTAATGTGGGAATCATCCCCTTCGTAGAGAATGTCAATTGATTCCCCCTCAATATCCAATGCCATTACAGCGGTGTTGTCGCAGTACTTTATCTTTTGAATTTCATTTGACGGCAATCCAAGTATAGCAGATGTCAGAGCTCTTATAGCTGCTCCATGTGATACTAGTACTATTGTTTTATTCTTATTCTCTGATGATTTCTCCAGCACGGCTTTTAAAACTCTATCTCTGAGCTCATAAAAGCCTTCGCTGCCGTCTACCTTCCATTTGGCTGGGTCAATACTGAATAAAACGAGTTGCTCCCTATCATATTTCTCCGCATTGCCCCACTCCAGATCTTCCCATCTGCCCATATACACTTCACGGAGCTGTCTCACCGGTTCCGCTTTAATGCCGCGGCTGCGGGTTATGGCAGTAGACGTCATCATTGTGCGTTTTAAATCGCTGGAGTACACTTTATCAACTTGTATATTGCTGAATCGTTCTTCTAAAGCGTCTAGCTGCTTAACTCCCAACGCCGTCAAATTTGAGTTATATTGACCATGTATGCGCCTGTACAAGTTTCCCTCGGCTTCAGCATGTCTAATTATGTAAACGCGAGTCATGTCTCCCCCTCCAAAATTACTTTACAAAGCATCTCTCCATAAATTGGGCAACAATATCACACATGTCATCTGTCCAGAATTCCCCTCCGCCATGGTTGGCGCCCTCTATGAGATAGAGCTTAGTATCTTTACCGCAGGACTTTAATTTTTCGTAAAGCTCCACGCTCTCTTTGCAGTTCACGACCATATCCTTTGTACCATGGAGAATGAGTACAGGCGGTATTTCAACCTCAGGAGTTATATAGGTCACACAGGTACCTTTTGCCGCGATATCCGGATGCTCCCTTAAGTTAGCCCGCATAAGTCTACCTTCAGGACTATCTGGAAGTTTATGATTAATCGTAGTGGGATTCCCATCTTCCATCATCAGCGTCACCGCTCCGTAATAGTCGACTATCCCGCTAACTTCCGCGGACACTCCAGGGAAGAGATTCTTATCAAATTCCTCCCCGTCTCTGACAAGTCCGCAGAAAACTGCAGTATGTCCGCCTGAAGAAGAGCCTGCAGCAATCATTTTCTCAGGCATAATATTGAATTCATCAGCGTGCTTTCTCAAGAAGCGTATAGCATTTTTTGCATCCTGTATCTGCGCTGGAAAGGGCGCCTGTCCGGAGTGCCTGTACTGGACAACTGCCACCACAAACCCACGTTTTACTATGTTTGTCAGCGAGCACATCTCAGCATAGACGTTCTGTTCACCCCAGGCTGAACCTTGAACATATACCATACAGGGATATTTTCTCTCTGTATCATTTCTAACTGACGGCTTCAATATCTGTAAATGAAGATGAACCTCATCTTCAACAGCGTATTCAACATCTTTCAGATATGTTACAAATATCTCTTCTCCGGAGGTTTTTATGCGTACCGCCTCGGGAGGCGTATCAGTATATTCTGGAAATTCGTCGTATATCCAGTTTTTTACTTCCATAAGGCCCTCCAGTTCAAAACATTAAATTTATATATTCTATTCCTATGCACTGCGCCTTCTGTAACATCATCAAGCTGAAGCCAGTCAAGCACATTTTTATCTTCTGCCAGAGATTTGACAAATACATTTTAAAAGTAACATAGTCTGAACAATAAATCAATTAAAACATTCTCTCTTTGCCACTCGTATTAATTTACTATTTAATGTATAACAATTTGTTTTCCCAGATGAAATAACAAATTGTTTTATCTATACTTTCTGTGTAAACCTTATTTCCACGAAAGGAGTTAGACAGAAATGTATAGAAGAATACGCGATATGAGGGAGGACTCAGATTTATTGCAGAAGGATGTTGCCAGCTATCTGCAGTGCACTCAGGTAAGCTACTCAAATTATGAACTCGGTAAGCGGGACATTCCCACCGATATACTGATCAAGTTGGCCTCTTTCTACCATACCAGCACTGACTATCTGCTGGGCATTACAGATGTAAAGAAACCCTATCCGAAAACCAAGATATGAATAGAAGTTACCCATACCAGATGTTC
>CALXCS010000134.1 GCA_944386875.1 uncultured Oscillospiraceae bacterium | reverse complement strand
CAGTCGCGTTCCCTGTCGTACTCCACTATGGAGCCATCGGACGCGTTAATGGTATAACTGTACTCATAGCCTTCGTATTTAAACTCCACCTCATATTCGATCCTGCCGTCATCGCGGTCAAACTCAGTGTGGAGTCCGTAAGTATCCGACTGCGATACCCCTGCGTGATTGAGCGCTATGCTGGTCGCCTCATCGGCTGTAATTGCCGCAGTACCTGCGCTGCCGGAGCTCGGACTTGTGTAATACTCCGCATCATAGTCATAGCTCACTATCTCTCCGGTGGCTGCGTCTATCTCATAGTCGTACTCGTTGTTTCCTGAGTAGAACTCCACGTCGTATACCTGCCTGCCGTCGTCCCAGTCAAGGTGCGCCCTGACAAAGTTTGCATCTGCCGCTGCTACTCCCGCGTGGTTCAGAGCTATGTTCTTGGCCTCGTCCTCTGTTATCGCGCTGCTGCCGGTCGTTCCAGTATTTGCGCTGCCGTTTCCCGTGCTGGGGCGGCTGTAGTGCTCCGCATCGTAGTCGTAGCTCACTATCTCTCCGGTGGCTGCGTCTATCTCATAGTCGTACTCGTTGTTCCCCGAGTAGAACTCCACGTCGTATACCTGCCTGCCATCGTCCCAGTCAAGGTGCGCCCTGACAAAGTTTGCATCTGCCGCTGCTACTCCCGCGTGGTTCAGAGCTATATTCTTGGCCTCGTCCTCTGTTATTGTGCTGCTGCCGGCCGTTCCAGTATTTGCGCTGCCGTTTCCAGCGCTTGAATTATTCCCTGTGAGCGGCCGTCCCTCATAGTCAAATTTCAGAACCTGCCCTGAGTCAGCGTCAACTTCCATCTCATATTTCACGCCGTCAGATATGAACTCTATATCGTACACCTTATCGCCCCAGTCAAGCTTCGCCTCAGTGTATCTCACCGTTCCGGTGACGCCTGCATAGCTGGATGCTATCTCTTTTGCCTCATCAACGCCGATAAAGAGCGTATTGGCGACAACCGCTACTATTATTCCAGCTGCGGCTACGGCGCCGACGCCTATGGTAACAGGCTTCCAAATCTTCTTCCATGTGTTTTTTATTTTTTCCTTCATGTCATTCTCTCCTTTGGCTTGAAGTTTTTACTCATTTTCGGGGTTTCCCTCCCCTTACAACTTAATAATGCAGTTATCCTCCGGAATGTTTCACCAAATAAAAAAATTTTAATTTTTACTTTAGGCTTCAAAAACCGACATGTCGTTGACACCGTTATACATTTGTATAATAATGTATGTATCTTTCGGCAGGAGTCTCGCAGACCTTTTGCCGTGTTTTTGAAAATGGAGGGATCGTTACAAATGCACAGAAAAGCACTTATTGTCCTCCTGGTGCTGGTTATGGCCTTTACGCTGCTGTCAGTTACGGCTATGGCGGAAGGAGCTCCGGCGCCAGAGGCAACAGGCAATTCCACCGTGTGCCCCGACTGCGACGGCACCGGAGAATGTGATACCTGCGGAGGGGGCGGTGTCATATACTCCACCAGCAATATGGCATTTACTTTTTGGGCGCTGCTTCCGCCGATAGTCGCCATTGTCCTGGCTCTAATTACGAAGGAAGTCTACTCGTCACTGTTTATTGGCGTACTTCTGGGCGGCCTGTTTTACGCAAACTTCAGCCCTGTCGGCGCTCTCAACGCAGTAGTCAACGATGGGCTTGTCGCAGCCATATCTGACAGCGCCGGTATTTTCCTGTTCCTGGTGTTTCTGGGGATAATGGTAGCTCTGATAAACAGGGCCGGCGGCTCTGCCGCCTTTGGCCGCTGGGCAGAGAAAAATATTAAAAGCCGCGTAGGCGCTATTATGGCAACTTTCGTACTTGGCGTACTTATATTTGTAGACGACTATTTTAACTGTCTCACAGTCGGGTCAGTTATGATGCCTATAACCGACAGGCACAGGGTATCCAGGGCAAAGCTCTCATATCTTATTGACGCCACCGCCGCGCCTGTGTGTATGATCGCCCCAATATCATCCTGGGCAGCTGCGTTCTCCGGTGTGGTTGAAGATGGGCACAACGGGATAACGCTCTTTATTCAGGCGATACCCTGGAACTATTACTCGCTGCTCACCTTTGTGTTTATAATAGCGATAACCCTTATGAAGTTCGACTACGGCCCCATGCGGCTCCACGAGATGAATGCTCAGCTTAACGGGGATCTGTACACAACAGGCGAGCGGGTAGACCAGGAACTGGAAAATGTGCCCCACAGCCCCAGAGGCCGTGTTATAGATCTGGTGCTGCCTGTTGTCGTGCTGATAATCACCTGCTTTGCAGGGCTTCTCTACGTGGGCGGTTTTTGGGATGCCTCAAGTGAATTCTACAATGATTTTGTAGGCGCTTTCGGCAACACCGATGCCTTTGTGGCTCTCCCCTGGGGTTCCTTGATTGCCCTTATCTTTACATTAATATATTTCTGGCTCCGCCGGGTTGTCAACTTCAAGGACTCCATGAAGAGCGTACCGCAGGGATTTACCGCAATGGTTCCGGCAATTACTATCCTGACTCTCGCCACTGCCCTGAAGAACATGACCTCCGGCCTGCTTGGCGCCAGTTACTTCGTATACAGCGCCCTTTCAGGGGCCGCATCCGCGCTGTTCTCCCTGCTGCCGGCGATAATCTTCCTGGTGGGATGTCTTCTCAGTTTCTCCACCGGCACCTCCTGGGGCACATTCGGCATCCTGGTGCCGATGGTCATGACGGTGTTCGATGCCGGAAGTCCGCTCCTTATCATCGGGATATCCGCCTGCTTGGCAGGCGCCGTGTTCGGCGATCACTGTTCCCCAATATCCGATACTACCATCATGGCCTCCGCCGGAGCCCAGTGCAACCATGTGAACCATGTGGCCACCCAGCTGCCGTACGCCGGCGTTGTAGGCATAATATGTTTTGTAAATTACCTGCTGGCAGGCTTCATACAGAACGTCTATATATGCCTTATAATAGGCATTGCACTGACTCTGGGAACGCTGTTCGCCCTGAAGGCAATATACTCAAAGAAAAAAGCATAAGATGGTGCAAAAAAACGCATCCGCAAACAAAAGTTTGCGGATGCGCTTTTTTACTCTGCCTGCGCCGCAGCTAAAGCTGCTGCGTCATTTCTCCGCAGGGGCGTCTTTTGCATCATCGCCGCCTGCGTTTTTAAATGCGTGCCCTTTATCTCTCCTGTTTATATCCTCGCGCAAAAGTTGGTAAACAGTTGCCGACAGAGGCACTCCGATAAGCATGCCCAATATGCCCATGACACCTCCGCCTACCGTTACAGCCGCAAGTACCCAAATCCCAGGAAGTCCAACAGAGGAGCCCACCACCTTCGGGTATATAAGGTTTCCCTCCAGCTGTTGGAGAATAACCAGGTATACTATAAACAGCACAGCCTTCAGCGGGGAGACGGTGAGGATAAGAAGAAATCCCACGGCGCCTCCTATATATGCGCCGGCGACAGGTATAAGTGCAGTCACCCCTACAACAGCCCCCGTCATGGCAGCATACGGGAATCCCAGGATCAGCATCCCCAGTGCGCACAAAGCGCCCAGTATAATTGCCTCTGTAAACTGTCCCACAATGTAGCTGTGAAAGCATTTGTTAAGTGTATTCAGCAGGTGGAGAACGCTCTTGTGCCATTTCTCCGGAAGGTATACTCCTATCATCCTTGAGAGCTGCTCTTTCAGTTTATCCCTGCGCAGGAGGATATTTACAGCGAACACCAGCCCTATAAACACTGTCACAAGAGCGGTAACAAATGAGGAAAATACGCCGGCGGCAAAAGTTACCGCGTCTCCCACTCCACGTGTCAAAATACCGGCGCACCATTCAATAAGCCCCTGCCAGTCGATGTCCTGCAAATATTGAGTTACTTTCTGGGAGAATATACCACTCCTGTAAAGCGCTGCGGCGATTGAATCAACGGCTCTCGGAACCTGGGATACTATTATGGTCACACATTCCGCCAGTTCCGGCAGCACCAGCCGGATAACTCCCAGCAAAACTGCAGCAACGGTCAGCAGGGCGCCCAGCAGGCAAACCGGCCGTGCGCTCTTGCGCACAAGAGGCCTTTTACTTTTTGTAAAATAGTGCCGCTCATAAAAGCTCATAAGTATATTCGCAATATAGGCCATGGCACAGCCCAGAAACAGCGGCTGGGCCGCCTGGAACGCAACACCCGCAAGTCCTGCAGCGGCATCCCAATAATGAATAACCAGGAATACGGCTACCACTGTAATTGCCGCGGCAATAAACATTTTTTTATTACTCTTCATACCAGTCCCCTAACGCAGCATCACAGCCCTGCACACATACTAATTATACACATTATACACAGTTTTAATGGAAATTACATCCCTAAAATTAAATTGTCCTATTATGTGATATAGAGGGCGGCACAGTATTGATGCTGTGCCGCCCTCTATATCACCCTTTTGAAAAGTCCCTTCATGTACCGTCTGTGAGGCCCCATATCGCCGCGCTTTTTTACCCCGTTGCGTATGGAGGTATCAAAAGCCGTCCGCACGTACTCTGCGGTGGTCTTAAAAAACGGCCTTCCGCATTTTAAGTATCCGATATACGAAGCGGCATCCTGAGGTGAGAAGCGCATAGTCACTCCCACCTGATAGCCAGGCGCTGACGGTTCCGGAAGTCTCTCTCCCGCCGCTGCCCTGGCGTAGCTCTCAAAAAAGCTTGAGTATGATACGTCGCATATATTTGCGCTGCCCCAGATTCTTGGGTTGATCTCCAACAGCTGCGGCTCCTCAGGCGAGCCCTTGAAGTCCAGCATGGCTATTCCCGTGTACCCTATCTCCTTAAGAAGCCGTCCTGCGTACTCCACCATTTTCGGGCTCTCCACAGTCCTGCAAAGACATGTGGGCCCGCCGCTTACAGGGTACTCCCGCAGTGACTCATAGCAGATGTAGTCCACCATCCTGCAGTCCCTGTCCATCACGACGGCTATGCCTACATCGCGCCCTGGGCAGACCTGCTGCACTATCGGGTCAGCGTCCCGTTCCTCCATTTTGGGATATATCTCCCTGAGCTGCTCTGGGTTCTCCGCTATCCTGTACCTCTCAGCGGGTTTGAGCCCCAGCAGCTCTCCATTCCTGAATTTCACAAAGCACGGGTATAAAGCCGCCTGCACAAGTTCTTCCAACGATCCCCACTCGGAAATCGCCGTAGTAAATGGAGCCGGCAAGTCCAGCGAACGCGCCAGCTTATATAGTCCCCATTTATCGTCTGCGGCGGCGACAGCTTCCCTGCCTGGTATTATAAAGTCCAGGCATTTCTCCATTCCGCCGCATCTCAGGGCCTCTATCGCCTGTCTGCCGACTGGGACTATCACCGGCTTTTCTCCATCCTGCGAAAGCGTCTCAGACAGTTCCCGAAGCCCGCCTGCCATATCCCCGCCAGGCAGCAGCTTATGTGACGCAAGGCTCTTTGAGGCAAATCCCATCACCCGAGCCTCCGGCTGGCTGTCAGTCTCCACCCCCACCACACAGTAGCCGGCTCTGGCAAGGCACCTGGCAGGAGCAAGGGCCATCCTATAGCCCATATCCGTGACTATCGCCTTTTTCATTTGTCCAGCGCCCTCACCATATCGGCTACGGCTGGAGCGGCCTCCAGCCTTGTGACCGTTTTCTTATCCCTGATCGCCATAGCAAGCTCTCCCAGTTCCGCTCCGGCAGACTCCGCCGCCCTGATTATATCGCCTCCGGAGGCTCCGCCGATGTCAAGCCTCACGGCCTTCCTGGCTGCCAGATATAGATCCTTTGGCCCCATATGCCTCTTCTCCCGAAAGGCCTGGGGCGGCGCCAGCATAATATAGAGTTCCTCCTCCGTTATGGGCTTCTCGCCACCGAAGGTATTGTTTTTATACCCAACCGTATGTCCGCGCCCCAGAAGGTATTTTACCGCTGCAGCCGCTGGGACAGATGGATCCATATCCTCAAAGGGCGACATCTCCATAAGCTCCGATACGCTCACCACTTTGTAGCCCAGATCATGCAATATTTTCAGTTGCTGCGGCAGCGCATCGGCAATTGGCGTGCGCCTAGCCATATTGCAGCCGTCCTTTTGAAATATTATCTGGCCGTTCAGGGCGTCAGGATCTGCCTCAAGAGCACGGGCCAGCGGTTCCACCATGTCCCTTACCTCAAGATCATACGTATCCCTGGGCTGCCATCCAGCTCCGTCAAAACTGGCGGCCATATAATTATATCCCATAACCCTGTATGCATCGTAGGCGTCGGAGCCGTCGGGAATATGGTCTATATAGTGGGCTGGGCGCCCCAGCCGCATTTTATAGCCGAACTTATCAAGCATATAGGCGTGGAGATCATCCAGGTCGCCGATTACCTGTTGAAGCGTCTCAAAGTGGTGCCTCGCGCCGTATACCGCCCTCATCCTTCCAAACAGTGTGTGGGTGGAGCCGTGATTAGATATCTCGTGCCCGTCTGACAGTATCCTCTCCACCAGCTCCGGCCTGTTCTTGGCTCCCGCCAGTTGGTCCATGCCGAAACACGGATAGTGATCGTAGGAGTTGCCGCTCCACATAAAGGTGCCGTCGGCGCCTTTCTCATCCGGATAGTTGCCCGCCGTGGACCCGATGACATCAAATGTCACCTTATCGCCCCAACGCCGGAGTTCATCCAATATTACGTCCGTAAGGCCCGCATCGCGCCCCTCAACGGCAAGCGCGTCGGGCCCATCGTCAAATGTCATCGCCACGAAGCGTCCGTCTTTTGGCGGGTACACCCTCTCTATCCTGCGGACAGGCGACATTATTTTCCCAGCCTGCTTTTTGATAAATGCCTTGCGCTTGGCATTAACACGCCTCGCCAACTGATAAAGTCCCATGAAAGTACCCCCTTCTTAAAGGTTCTCCGCCTTTCTCTTGATGAAATCCCGAAGCCACGGCCCCACTTCCGGACTCTGAAGTGCAAAATCCACGGTGGCCTCTAAAAAGCCCTTCATATTTCCCGTGTCATACCTGCGCCCTTCAAAGTCCACAGCCAGCATCCTGGAAATTTTGCACAATTGAGCAAGGCCGTCTGTCAGCTGTATCTCACCGTTTCTGCCCGGGGCGGTGTGTTCAAGTATGTCGAATATCTCCGGCGTCAGCACATATCTCCCAAGCACCGCAAAATTCGAGAATTTCTCCTGGAAAGTGGGCTTCTCATTAAGATCCAGGGCCTCATAGACGCGCCCTTCAATATGGCGCATCTTCACAGACGAATAGCTGGATATGGCCTTGTCGCTGACCTGCTGTACGCCTACAACGCTTCCGGAATACTTCTCTGCTGCCTCAATAAGCTGCAAAAGGACAGGTTTTTCCGACATCATTATATCGTCGCCCAGCAAAACCGCAAAGGGCTCGTCGCCCACAAAGCGTCTTGCCCTGCAAACAGCGTGACCCAGGCCCTGAGTCTCCTTCTGCCGTACATAGAATATATTTGCCATGTCCGCCACGGACCTGACCACATGGGCCAGCTCCTCCTTGCCGGAGCTTATAAGCCTTGTCTCCAGTTCCGGATAGTAGTCAAAATAGTCGTCCATAGCCGACTTGGATCTATTTGTAACTATCAGTATATCCTCTATGCCCGAGGCTACCGCTTCTTCAATAATATACTGTATCACTGGCTTATCCACCAGCGGCAGCATTTCCTTGGGCACCGTCTTTGTGGCCGGAAGCATCCTAGTGCCAAGTCCCGCCGCAGGAATAACGGCCTTTTTTATTTTCATACCCGCCTCCTATATATTCTGTCTGCGCTTCTCGTTTTATCGTTATGGAAAAAATCAGTTTTACTAAGGCAGCTGCAGCATCATCCGCTCCGCGTATGCGCCGGCGGTAAAAGTCCCCAAAGATACCGGCGTACAGTCAATAGCGCGGCGGCGCTTTCAGGCCTGGTATAAATCCGCCGCAGGTATTTTAGCATACGCAATATAAAAAGTGAAGCGTCACACCGCCGAGAACAGGCAGCCGCAGTAGCACTGCCTGTACAGGTTATACTCCTTTGAGAGACGTATCGACCTTAGATATCCATCCCTCTTTTTAAAATCTGCCGGAAGCCACTTCACCCCATACTCCGATGCCAGCCGCTCGCCAATGCTGTTGATGACAGCGGCATTTTTGTGGGGGCTTACAGTCAGCGTCGTGGAGAAATATTCAAATCCCCTCTTTGCCGCCTCCCTGACAGTGCCCCTCAGTCTAAGCTCAAAGCACTTGGGGCACCTGGCCCCGCCCTCCGGCTCATTTTCAAGGCCGGATGAAGCCCCCAGGAAAAGGTCCTCCTCATAGTCGCCGCAGATAAATTCCACGGACTTCTCCATACCTGACGCCCTCAAAAGTTTTGGGAACTCCCGAAGGCGTTTCTCATATTCGTCTTCCGGCTGGATGTTCGGATTGTAGTAATAGAGGCACGTCTCAAAATAGGGTTCCACCCTCTCCAGTACTGCGCTGGAGCAGGGTGCACAGCAGGCGTGCATCATAAGCGAGGCCCTGCGTCCTCCCAGCGCCTCTATCTCCGCCTCCATGTCCCTCTGATAATCTCTTTTCACCACTGCGTCTCACCGCCATTTTATCGCTCCTATATATTGTACCCCATCGGCAGCCGTTTGGAAATACAGTTAAGAAAAGTTTAACCATTTCCCGCCTGCAAATAAGTATTCCGGCGCCGCAGGATTATGTGCGTATATGTCCCCGATTTCCGTCGGATTTATGTATTGACCGGATGGTCAACTTATGTTATTATCCTGAAATAGACCTATCGGTCAATTTTGAAAGGCGTGATAGTGTGGAAATATCAGAAAAGGGCGCCGTCTCAAAGCGGCGGATTCTCATATCCGCCATGTCCGAGTTTGCCAAAAGCGGCTATGAAGGGGCCTCTGTAAACAGTATCTGTTCCCAGAACAATATTTCAAAGGGGCTTATATACCACTACTTTTCCGACAAGGAGGAGCTGTACTTAAGCTGTGTTGAGACGTGTTTTAATCAGCTCACGGAATTCTTGAGCCGTGCGGCAAAAGCTCTCTCAGGCAGCATCTCAGATAAGCTGACAGCATGGTTTGATGCACGTATGGATTTCTTTGCCAATAACCCCCTGTACCTGGGGATCTTCTCCGGCGCGCTTCTATCCCCGCCGGCGGGGCTGGCTTGTAAAATAGCCTCCCTTAGAACACCTTTTGACCAGCTTAACATATCCGTCCTGCGGAATCTTCTCACTTCAGGCGGCCTCCGCCCGTGCTTTGATTTGGATTCCGTCATACTCGGCTTTCGGATGTACATGGATTTCTTCAACCTGCGTTTCAAGGACGCCGTTATATCCGGCGTCCCGCCGCAGCAGTTGCTGAGCGAACACGAAAAATTGTGCAGGATGCAGGTGTATGTAATGCTTCACGGCCTTTTAGAGGACGGCAGAGAGGAGTCAGGCATATGAAAAAGAGGCTGTCTTATAAATTTTGGGCTCTGGCGCTGGCGGCAGCGCTGGCACTCCTGTGCGGTTGTTCCGCAGGCCAGGACTCCCAGCCGCCTGTGCGGGGGGATGATGGCTCCGATGGCCTGTCCGATAATTCAGGCGGCCAGATAGTCCAGGATTCTCCATCAGATGGAGATGGGCAAGAATCATCCACACCAGGAGTCCCAGATGGCAGCGAGGTCGACGGGGCCCCCAGCTCTGAGAGCGACAGCGCCGGCAACGATCAGGACACTCCCGGCGATTCAGATATCCAGGACAGTCAAAATAAGCCGGATACCCCTGACAGCACAGTCGGCGGGGGTGATGCAGGAGATACATCGGAGCCTGACGGCTCCCAGGGCAGCGGCAGTCCCGACGAGACCGTGCGCGTCTCCAACAATGATGAAATTGAAGCCCTGTTGGTCTCCGCCATGGAATCTCTTCAGCAGCCCCTGCCTATGGATATATCCGGAGCCGGCCTTTCATCACCGGAAATTGACGTGCTCAACATATACTACGCAATCACTGCGGACCGGCCTGAGTTGAAGGTGGCATACAGCCTATCAGCCGATCTTGAGGGAGATACCCTCATATGCGCCTTCAGTTATATGCCCTACGCCACCGGAACATTCCCGGAAGGGTTTGACGGAGTGGAGGTGGAGTCGATACACCAGCTTATAGCAGTAGCTCAGGATCATATCACGGGCGGAAATCCGGTGGAAATTAAGATAACCAACAGGGAGCCGGAGCCGGACCAGATGAACTCCGCCCTCCGTCAAGTTGGCGGCGGATGGCTTCTGTGCTCTCTTAACTCAGACGCCACCGCCATAACATACTCCGCTCCCTACGGGCTGACAGTGGAGGACTGCCTCTCAGCCCTCGCTGAGACCCAGGAATTGGCAGACGAACTCATCCCGCAGCTTATCACCGACGATATGACCGCTATGGAGCGGGCGCAGGCAATATACGCCTATATAACCGCCAATGTGGAATATGATCAGCTCTACTACTCCGACCCCGCTTCCATGCCCTATGCCTCTCAGACAGCCCTGGGGGCCCTCAGGGACGGGACTGCCATATGCGGCGGATACTCCAATGCCGTCAAGCTCCTGTTTGAGATGGCGGGAATCGAGTGTTATAACGTAACAGGCTCCTACTTCTCAGAAAACCACATGTGGAACATAGCGGATATAGGCGGGCAGTGGCTGTGGTTCGACGCCACTTCCGACAGGGGCATGTCCCCTGAATACGGATTCCTGCGGTTCGCCCTTACCCAGCTGGACACAGCAAAGTATTCCTGGGATACTACATCCGTTGATATACTGACAGGACAATCCGTCAGCTGACCGAAAGCTTATTTAAGCTTAAAATCTATAAGTTGCCCCCGGCGGAGCTTCTCGTAACTGCAAAATAGCACACAGGAACCGGCCATATGGCCGGTTCCTGCGTGCTATAAAAACATTTTATCCTTTTTCGCAAACTGTAATCACTCAGTTACGTATGGCAAAAGGGCGATCTGACGGGCCGCCTTTATGGCGGAGGTCAGCTGCCTCTGGTGCATGGCGCATGTGCCGGTTGCACGGCGGGGCAGAATCTTGCTGCGCTCAGAAAGATAGCGGCGCAGCTTTGCTGTATCCTTGTAATCGATATGTGTGCACTTGTCAACACAGAACTGGCAGACTTTCCTGCGCTTCCGGTTCTGACCGGGGCGGGAGGGCCTTGCCTCTCTCTCGTTAGTCATTGTAAAGCCTCCTTACGCTTTAAGTGTGTTTCTCGTCGTAAAAATCAGAAGGGCAGATCTCCGTCGTCATCGGAGAGCTCTGCGAAATCCGAACTGGTAACTGTCGGCGTGTAGCCCTGGCTATACCCGCCGGCCGGCTGTTCAGAATATGGCCGCTGGTATCCGCCCGCCGAGTCTCCGTCGCGTTTGCTGTCGCCAAAGTAGACATTATCCGCAACCACCTCGGCACTGCGGCGTTTGCCGCCCTCTCTGTCTGTCCAATCGCGTATCTGCAGACGTCCGCTAACCACCGCCATACGGCCCTTTGAAAAATACTTGGCCACAAATTCCGCTGTATTTCTCCAGGCCACGATGTCTATAAAGTCCGTCTGCTTTTCACCGCTGTCACGGGAAGCGAAATCCCGATCCACCGCCAGGGAAAAACTGACTACGGCGATACCGCTCTGGGTCCGTCTCAGCTCAGGGTCGCGTGTCAGCCGCCCCATGAGCACTATGTGGTTGAGCATGGTAACCCTCCCTTACTCAGCTGCCACGGTGATGAGTGAACGCATTACGCCTTCGGTTATTCTCAGAACCCTGTCCAGCTCGGCTGGGAACTGGGGGTCTGAAGTAAACCTTACCAACACGTAGTAGCCCTCGGGCTTGTCGTTGACGAGATAAGCAAGCTTGCGCTTGCCCCACTCCTCCACCTCGTTGACCGTTCCGTTGGCTTCGATAAGGGACTTAAACCTCTCAACAAGAGCGGCAGTCTCCTCCTCAGTCCTATCTGGGTCAATGATATACAGGAGCTCGTAGTTGGCTGAAGTCTTTGCCATTTTCTTGCACCTCCTTTTGGACTTATGGCCTTCGCCAATGCGAAAGCAAGGATATGACACGCAAAGTGTCAAGCTATTAAATTATACTAAGATTTTCTGTTTTGTCAAGCAAATAAGACTAATTCCCGCATAATTTCGGGCCTTACCGTTTTCTCACGGTATATCTTCCACTACCTTTTCCGGCGGCACGTCAAGCTGTTCCGGATGGAGAATCAGGTTTTTCATCATCTTAAAGCCCTGAGCATATCCGTACCCGTCCAATATACGTTCGTCCGTGACTATCGTGAAGTCCACGTATCGCTTCTCCTCTATCTCGCCTTTGGAGTTAAGCTCCCAGGCCCTGCGCTTTATGCCGAAGGATATAAATATTGGCAGATTGCCGAAGTTGTAGAGGTGATGGTATATCGGAGGTATGCCCAGGGAACCTATGTCTGAGATAATCATCGAGCCGTGGAAGGGGCTTGCGTCCAGCAGCTTCTGGGGCAGCATATTGAAATAGTCCAGAACATTCAAAAACCACACCGCGGTCTTAAGCAAAAGCCTGGGGATTTTCATAAGTACGTCCGCTGTGTCGCCGGTGGCAGTCTCATTCCCCGCCTTAACATGCTCTATGGCGTCGTTCATCTTTTTATAGACATCGACAAATGTGTCACGCGGGTCAAATATGACCTTTATGGATGTGTCGCCCGCATCTTCAGCCATGGCTTTTTTTACGGACATAACCACCTCAATGTTCTTCCTGGCGTATGCCCTCTGTCCTGTTATGTACCTGTTAAGCGCCGGTTTCTGGCTTATTACCCTGATATACGCAGCTATAAACATGTGGAGCATACCGGCTCCTTTATATCCCTGGGCCCTTTTTTCCCGAAGATATTTTTCCGCTGCGCGTATCTCTACTGAGTCTTTAAAATAGTTGGAGGCGTCGCCTCTGGTCTTCATAATAAATGGGGTAAAACCAGTGTAGGCGTTCATGGTCCGTATGCGCCTTCCAGGTTTGTTCTTCTTAAATTTTGGAGTTTTATTCTTATCAGGCATGTTTCATCACCTTATGGCTCATTTTTTGACTTTCCCAATATACACGATTACTCACAGTTTATCAATATATTTGTCAGGAAAGGTTAAACTCACACATACAATATTGTAAAATTTTTCGTACATTTCTCCTAATATCATAATTTCAATACACAAAAAAGATATACATTTTCCCCAACAAACATGCCGCTCATTTCCTTGATATACGCAACTTTATATTGCTTTTTATCGTCTTATAATATAGAAGGCAATTACGGTCGCTTTCAGCGCACGGTTCACACGTTAGTTTTTCATTGCTTCGTCCAGCTCTGTTCGTCAAAAAGCAGCAAAGGAGGTCAATAATATGAAGAGCAGAATTCGTAAAACCAGGCAATCGCCCGCGACGGAAGATACCGGCAGCAGCCAGGTCAGGAAGCGCCCACAGTGGACCTATGCAATAGCGGCAGTTCTGGCACTGGCAATTCTGGCAGGCGCGGCTTTGTACTTTGCATCCGGAACTCCCGACGCCGCCGCCATATACGAGGCCCAGTATCCCCAGATGGCCCAATACTATGGGGATTCAGGCGATTACGACAGCTGGCGGCGGGACAGGTCCCGTCAGCTTGACCAGCCGGCGGGATATGACGACGGTCTTGATAGTTTCTTCTCATCCACCGCCCGTCAGCTGCTGGGCGGGCAGGAAAACAGCGTATACTCCCCTCTCAGCATCTATATGGCTCTCTCCATGCTATCCGAGGTAACTGACGGCAATACCCGCCAGCAGATACTATCCCTTTTGGGTGTTAACAGCATTGAGGACCTCCGCAAAAAGGCCTCCTCCATATGGAATGCCTCGTACTGCGACGACGGGGCCTATACCTGCATCCTGGCAAACTCCATGTGGCTGCAGGACAGTCTGGGCTACAACATGGAGACTCTCAAAACGCTGGCCGACACCTACTACGCCTCATCCTACTCCGGCGATCTGGGGTCGGATGAAATGAACGCGGCACTGCAAAATTGGTTGAATGAGCAGACCGGCGGGCTCCTCTCAGATTACGTGGAGGGCGTAGAACTTAGCCGCGACGCCGTTCTTTCCCTGTGCTCCACCGTGTATCTGAAGGCCAGGTGGTCCGCTGAATTCAACGAAGAGCTCACCAAGGATGATGTATTCCACTCTCCCCAGGGAGACATTGAAGTCCCGTTCATGAATAACTCTTTATCCTCCAGCTATTACTGGGGAGAAGGCTTTGGAGCCGTAATCCAGGACCTTAAAGAGGGAGGCGCCATGTACCTTATCCTTCCCGATGAGGGCATTGCGCCCGATGAGCTTCTGGCTGGGGATGCTGTAATGGATTTTATCATGTCCGGTTCAGACTGGCCCAACGTCCGGCACGACATCATCGTTAACCTGTCAATGCCGAAATTCGATATATCGATGAGCGTCGGTCTGAAGGACTGCCTCAACGCCCTGGGCGTGACGGACGTGACAGATCCGGCATCAGCCGACTTCTCGCCTCTTCTTCAAAAGTCCGATATTCCCGTATGGCTCAGCGATGCTCAGCATGCCGCCAGGGTAACTGTTGACGAGGAGGGGCTTACCGCAGCCGCCTTCACCGTAACATTAATGCTTGGCGGTTACGGTTCCTCTCCTGAAGATGAGATAGACTTCATATTGGATAGACCCTTCATCTTTGCCATAGCCGGTATTGACGGGCTGCCGCTGTTCATAGGAGTGGTAAACCATCCTTAAATCATATGCTTTAAAAGGGCCGACGGCTTTTTGCACCGTCGGCCCTTTTATCTGGTTTCAGCATCTATTCACAATAGAACTCTCATTAGAAATAAAGCATGTCAGAGATAAGACTTCTGTGTGAGCTCATGTATGTACACGCCTATTCATAGCAGTCTGAACATCAGACCAGCATGGCTCCGGTTCCGGCCAATATCAAAAGAAGTCCCACCAGGGCCTTTTTCTCCAGCCGCTCTTTAAGTATCAGCCACGAAAATACCACCGTCACCAATATGCTCAGTTTATCTATGGGCACCACAACGCTGGCAAGCCCGTCCTGCAGCGCCCGATAATAGCACAGCCACGAGAGGCCTGTGGTAATTCCCGAGAGGAACAGGAAAAGCCAGCTTTTTTTGCCAATACTCTTAATGCCCTTCTGCTCTCCCGATACGAATACCATAAGCCAGGCCATAGCCAGAACCACCACCGTCCTTATAGCCGTACCCAAATTTGACTCCACATCTTCTACTCCAATTTTACCAAATATTGAAGTGAGACTTGCGAATATTGCCGACAGTAGTGCAAATATAAGCCATTTACTGTTTTTTCTATCTGCAATATCCGTCTCTTTTTTGGTTATCATCAGGAGTGTCCCGGCCCCTATGCCGGCAACTCCTGCAATCTGTGCCGCAGAGACAGGCTCCCCCAAAAATATAAAGGCAAGGATTATGGTCAGCACCGTGCTGGACTTGTCTATCGGCGCCACCTTATTGACATCACCCAACTGCAGGGCGCGGAAATAGCACAGCCACGAAGCCCCTGTGGAGAGCCCAGACAGCACAAGAAATACCATGGTTCTGCCGGATATAGCGTCTATCTGGGACTGGGAACCTACAATAAATACCATAAGCCAGGAAAAAGCCAGAACTACAACAGTTCTTACGGCTGTGGCCAGCGTGGAATTTACATTTTGTATGCCTATCTTTGCCAGCACAGCCGTTATCCCAGCAAAAAACGCGGATCCAAAAGCGAAAAGCAGCCAAAGCATTTTAAAATCTCCCCAGAATATTCAAAAATAAATCAAAGGTGCTGAATTAAAGCAGCACCTTTGATCTGTACATCGTCATAACTTTGCAGAATACTGCAATGGGCAATTATCTTGCGTATTCCACCGCTTTTGTCTCCCTGAACAGGTTGACCTTTATCTGTCCTGGATACTCAAGCTCGGCTTCGATCTTCTTTGCTATCTCCCGGGCCATGAGGACCATCTCGTCCTCGCTGACTTCCTCCGGCTTGACCATTATGCGTATCTCTCGGCCAGCCTGAATAGCATAACAGGTATCGACTCCCTTAAAGGACTTTGTCAGGTTCTCCAGCTTCTCCAGGCGTTTGATGTAGTTCTCGATATTCTCCCGCCTGGCGCCCGGCCTTGCTGCGGAGATCGTATCCGCCGCCTGGACAATGCACGCCACAAGCGAATGGGCCTCCACATCGCCGTGATGGGCCTCTATAGCGTGGATTACCTCTTCGCTCTCCTTATACCTGCGGGCAAGCTCTACGCCCAGCTGGACGTGGGAGCCCTCCATCTCGTGGTCAACAGATTTGCCAAGGTCATGGAGCAGTCCGGCCCTCTTTGCCGTGGCAATGTCTGTGCCCAATTCGGAAGCGATAAGTCCGGATATATATGAGACCTCTTTTGAATGGTTCAGTACATTCTGTCCATAACTTGTGCGGTATTTTTGACGTCCGATAAGCTTTACAAGCTCAGGGTGCAGTCCCCTCACTCCTGTCTCAAATACCGCCCTCTCACCCTCGGCTTTAATAGTTGCGTCCACTTCGCGTCTGGCTTTTTCAACCATTTCCTCTATGCGCGCCGGGTGAATGCGTCCGTCAGTGATAAGCTTTTCCAGTGCAAGCCGGGCAATCTCCCTGCGTATTGGGTCAAAGCACGAGACCGTAATGGTCTCCGGTGTGTCATCAATAATAAGGTCAACGCCTGTAAGCTGCTCGATACTGCGGATATTACGCCCTTCGCGTCCAATTATCCGCCCCTTCATCTCATCATTAGGCAGTGGAACCACGGAGACTGTGACTTCTGCCACATGATCTGCGGCGCAGCGCTGGATGGCAAGGCCGATAATTTCCTTGGCGCGCTCGTCCGCCTCTTCTTTGTACTTGGCCTCGATTTCCTTGATTTTCATAGCCGCCTCGTGAGTACACTCCGACTCAATATTGGCAATAAGGTAGGCCTTTGCCTCCTCAATTGAATATCCGGAAATCTTCTCCAGCATCTCCAGCTGGCTGCGTTTGACTGCGGCGATCTCTTCCTTCGCCTGATCCAGTTCTGCCATCTTTTTGGCAGCCTGCTCATTTTTCCTCTCCAGGGCCTCTGTCTTCCTGTCCAGGTTCTCTTCCTTCTGCTGAAGGCGCCGTTCCTGTTTTTGAAGCTCGTTGCGCCGCTCCTTGACTTCCCGCTCATACTCAGTGCGGTTATTGTGTATCTCCTCTTTTGCCTCTAAAAGCGCCTCGCGTTTTTTGCTCTCGGCGTTTTTTATGGCGTCGTTGATGATCCTCTTGGCCTCCTCCTCAGCGCTGGATATCTCCCGTTCCGAGACGCGCTTTCTGTATGCGATACCAGCGAAGAAGGCAATAACAAGCGCCGCAACAATTGCGGCGGCATAGTATACGTGTATCATCCGGATCAACACACCTCCATTCCGTTATTAAATTGTGTATGTGCAGACCAAAAAGGTTATATTTACGAAACTGTCCCCAGTAATTCCGAAAATATCATACAATGTATATTGTAACGCCCGACAGAGGGGCTTGTCTAGATATTTGCCGGTTCCAATCAGTCTTATTTAGTCTAATTACCGATTTTCTCTTGACATACGTTCCTATAAAGGTTAAAATGGCATGTGCCTTGGAAATGCCCCCGTACCTCACCAGGATAGAGGGCCCGCCTCCTAAGCGGCAGTTCGTTCGAATCCGGCTGGACCCGAAAATTGAATATTTTCTGTATAAGCCCCCGTAGCTCAGTTGGATAGAGCGGTCGCCTCCTAAGCGACAGGCCACTGGTTCGAACCCAGCCGGGGGTGCCAAAA
>CALXCS010000133.1 GCA_944386875.1 uncultured Oscillospiraceae bacterium | reverse complement strand
GAGCAACCGAAAAAGCAACTAGAAATAGCACAGCTGCAAAACAGAATCTGCGCCGCCGTTTCTTCTTAAACATATTATGCCTTCTTGTCCCTTACATACGGATGTTTGATATTCGGGTCCGCAGTGTGCCTGAAGTCAACTTCAAACCTGTCCATTGATTTAATCAATGCGCTTAACGACTTGTATCCGAAGTTTCTGCAATCAAAATCAGGCTGCTTCTTCAATATAAGGTTCCCCAGTTCGCCCATGAAAACATATCCGTCTCCATCGTCTCCGGAAACACTGGATAGGTCAGATACTGACTCTGCAATAAGTTTTTCTACTTTTCTGAGGATTTTCTCACTCTTATCTCCCTTTTGCTTACCCTGTTTCTTCTTTTCTCCTGAAGGATTCTGAGCACCGTCCTGATGGGCGCCGTTATACTCGTCAGAGTCACCTAGAATTGAGCTCTCAGCGGAATGCTGACGTATAACTTCAATATATATGAACTTGTCGCAAGCGACAATAAAAGGATTAGGGGTCTTTTTTTCTCCCATCCCTATAACCATCATTCCAGCTTCCCTCAGCCGTATGGCCAGTCTGGTAAAATCCGAGTCGCTGGATACCAGGACAAAACCATCCACTTTTCCAGAATATAGTATGTCCATGGCATCAATTATCATGGCGGAATCAGTAGAGTTTTTGCCTGTAGTATAGCTGTACTGCTGAATGGGTGTAACAGCATTTTCCAAAAGCGAGCTTTTCCATCCCGAGATGTTAGGACTGGTCCAATCACCGTAAATACGCTTTATCGTGGGAGTACCGTAGAGAGCCGTTTCCTCAATTATCCCTTTAATAGTTCCCCTAGGCACATTGTCCGCGTCAATAAGCACAGCCAGTCTCTTATTTAAGTCGTTATCTGAGCCAATTGGCACCAAGTTGCCTCCTTTACTGCGTTGATCTAATATAGTTTACCATACCTCTCCAATTTGTTCAAGGAGACAATTAACTCAGAATCAGTGTAAAATCAGATTCAAGCTATAGCATATATTGCTCATGTTCTTGCCGAACATATACATCATTGAACGGATTTCCCGCAGTCTGCCCAGCATAAATATAAAAATAAAAATAAATTTTAAAAAAACTCTTTACATTTCAAAATTCCGTGCTATAATAAAAATACAAATGATAATTATTAGCATTAAGGAGTTATAGATGAAACGGTACAGTCGAAAGCGAGAGGCTATTCTCCAGGCTATCCGTTCCACTACCTCTCATCCCTCAGCCGAATGGGTATATACCCAATTAAAGCCCCAGTTCCCCGATCTGTCTCTTGCCACGGTTTACAGGAACATCGCCTCGTTTATGGAGAGCGGTGAACTGGTTCGGGTGGCTGTAGTGGATTCAAAGGAACGGTATGACGCCGATCTCTCGTCACATTCGCATTTTATCTGCCAAGTCTGCGGCGATGTGTCAGATGTAAAAATAGCGGGCGGACGTGAAATTGATATTATTGCTGAGAATGCCCTGGGTGCAAAAGTAAACCGGCACGAACTGGTTTTCAGGGGTATCTGTAAAAAGTGTCTCTCGAACAGCGATAAAGCCTGTTGAAATACGGCTTATCATACATTACAATAGTCTTTAGTTATCAAATAAATTATTTTGGAGGTATCTTAACATGAAGAAATGGATTTGCCCTGTATGCGGTTATGTCTATGAGGGAGAGAACCCCCCCGAGAAATGCCCTCAGTGCGGAGTTCCCGGCTCCAAGTTCAAACTGATGGAAGAGGGCATCACCCTTGCAGCTGAGCATACATACGGCGTATACGCAAGCACGGTGAAAAATAATCCTGACATCAGTGAAGATGACAAGAAGTACATCTTTGATCAGTTGATGGCTAACTTTAACGGCGAGTGCTCCGAAGTCGGCATGTATCTCTGCATGGCCCGTATTGCTCACCGTGAAGGTTATCCTGAGATCGGTCTCTACTGGGAGAAAGCAGCCTATGAGGAAGCCGAGCATGCCGCTAAATTCGCTGAGCTGCTGGGTGAAGATCTTGAACCCAATATGAAAGCCACCACAAAAGACAACCTCTCTTGGCGTGTTGACTGCGAGTATGGCGCAACCCAGGGCAAGGTTGATTTGGCTACCTGCGCAAAGAAGAACGGTCTGGACGCCATCCACGACACCGTCCACGAGATGGCCAGGGACGAGGCCCGTCACTGCAAGGCTCTCAAGGGTCTGCTTGATCGCTACTTTGGCAAATAATCTTTAACATAGATTTTTATTGAAGTTTGAAAGGAGCCCTGAAAATGGACAAGTACGTATGCCCCTGTGGGTATGTTTATGATCCCGCCGTTGGTGATCCTGACAATGGCATAGCGCCCGGCACCGCTTGGGACGATATCCCTGAGGATTGGGTATGCCCAGTCTGCGGTCTTGGTAAGGACGCCTTCGAGAAGGAATAAATTAGTCAGGACCACCCGTAAAACGGGTGGCCTGCTCTCCCCCTATAAGGGGATAATATTGGCCGCGCCTCAAGGCGCGGTGAAACGGTCTGCCGACCGCATACTCTTACGAGCGGCCCCACCAAGTGG
>CALXCS010000132.1 GCA_944386875.1 uncultured Oscillospiraceae bacterium | reverse complement strand
CAAGCAGGTACTCGCTGAATGTCCGAGAGGGTTCCTCAAAAAAGAATGCCATACGTCTTTACCTCCCACATTAAAATATAACCAAATTATTTCGCGTATGATATCACAGCGGCATCGGCATGTCAAGACTTTCAATTTGCCATCCCAGAACGCTGATAATAGAACATGTACTGCTGGGCAAGCCCTGCATTTTCCCCAAACACTTCAGGGTCAAAGCCGTCAGGGTAATGCTGGGCAATGGCTTTCTTCATCCAAACGTCTATTGGAAATGCGCTGCCTATCCTCAGCGAAAAAAGTATCACGCAATTTGCCACCTTCTCGCCGATTCCCCGCATACTCATAAGCGTCCTCTTGGCGCTGGCGGCGTCGCTTTTTGACAGTGCTTCCAGGTCCAGTTTCCCTGAGTCCACAGCTCTTGCCGCAGCAAGTATATACGGCGCTCTGTATCCACAGCGCAGCGGTGAAAGATCCCGCTCCTCCAATCTGGCTATGGTTCCAGCATCGGGAAAAGTGTAAAACGTCTTCCCAGACAATTCCGTCTCCTGTCCGAAGCACGTACACATAGTCTCAACTATTTTCTTTATTCTTGGTATGTTGTTGCATTGGGATATTATAAATGAGCAGAGCGTCTCCCATCTGTCCTGATTGAGTATCCTTATTCCTGCCCCAAAGTCGGAAGCCGCTCTCATGTAATCGTCTATGCACACACTCTCACGGAGAGCCCTGTAGTCCCTGCCCATATCGAAGTAGTCGCTCCAGATATTCGCCCAGTCGCTTGCAGTTCCGGAAATTATTATGTCATCTCCATCACGGCGTATTCTGGCTGCCTTGCCCATTGCTACGCCGATATACGAACCGTCGTCTGGCTCTGAATTCCAGCGAAAGCATTGACCGCACTCAAAAATTTTCTTCAGATCAAAATCATCCTGGACATGCACCCGCGTCTCACAGGCGTCCGTCAAGGTCAAAGGCATATGTACGTCCTCCGGGGAATAATACAGTAAGTGTGACAGTTTTTATATATTATATCATTGACATTCCTTAAAGTAAACGCGCCCACAGGCGAATTTTCTGTCCATTACAGACCTTTTTTTGTGCTTTTTTGCGCAAACAGCTCCTAAGCGGATACAGCCGCGGCAGTGCTCCTTCGCAGCGCCTGTTCCAGCATATGGCGCCGCCGGCATTTTACTATTTTGCTTTTTACATATAATTCGGCACTTTTGAATTTTTCTTTTAAAACTGCACACCATAAAAGCAAAATAAAAGGCCAGGTGATTTGGATATGGCTACAAAGCATGTGGGCAGGCAGACGCTTGCTCTATCGGCTCCTCCGTCATTTTTGGGCCACGCCTGCGTGGTCGGAAAGAAAGAGGGAGAAGGGCCTCTGCGGGACAGCTTCGATATAATAAACAGCGATTCCCTGTTTGGGGAAAAGACTTGGGAAAAAGCGGAGAGTGCCATGGTAAAAGCCGCTCTCGAGGCGGCGCTGAAAAAGTCCTCTCTGTCGCCGGGCGATATAGACTATGTTTTTGCCGGCGACTTGCTGAGTCAATGTTCCGGTTCTTCTTTCGGGATCCGCGGCACGGACATACCATTTTTCGGTATATATGGTGCCTGCTCTACAATGGCTGAGAGTTTGGCTCTTGCGGCAATGTGTCTGGACGGCGGTTTCGCCCAGCACACCATGGCCGTAACCAGTTCCCACTTCTGTTCAGCGGAGAGGCAGTTCAGGCTTCCTCTTGAATACGGAGGCCAGCGGCCGATGTCAGCCCAGTGGACAGTCACCGGCTCCGGCGCCGCCGTTCTTGCTGCCGGCGGCCCTGGGCCTTATATAACGCACATAACCCCTGGGAGAATAGTGGACTGGGGCATTACTGACGCTGCAAACATGGGTGCTGCAATGGCTCCCGCAGCATATGACACACTCAGCACCCACTTTAGCGATCTTGGCATCTCGCCTGGCGAATACGATTTGATAGTCACCGGCGACCTGGGGGCAGTGGGCTCAGACATTCTGATAGATTTCTTCAAAAAAGACGGGACAGACATATCAAAAAATCACAGAGACTGCGGCCTTATGATATTTGATAAGAATACCCAGGATGTCCATTCCGGCGGTTCCGGCTGCGGCTGTAGCGCCAGCGTGCTGTGCGGCTATCTGCTAAACGGTATGCGGGAGGGCCGGTGGGAGAAGATGCTCTTTGCCGCCACAGGGGCGCTGCTGTCTCCCACCACAACGCTCCAGGGCGAGAGCATACCCTCAATTTGCTGCGCTGTGTCAATAAGCCGGCATCTTCCAGGGCAATCCGCCAAATAAATAAGGAGGGCATATTCCATGGAGACAGTTCTGCAGTATATAAAGGCTTTCGCAGTGGGCGGGCTTCTCTGTCTAATAGGTCAGGTACTGGTTGATAAGACAAGGCTCACCCCTGCCAGGATCCTCACATCGTATGTGGTTGCCGGCGTTATACTTGGTGGTATAGGCCTCTATGAGCCGATTGCAAAGTGGGCCGGCGCCGGCGCCACTGTCCCTCTTACCGGTTTTGGTAACCTGCTGGCGAAGGGAGTACGTAAAGCCGTAGATGAGATAGGCGTGCTTGGCGCACTGACCGGCGGGCTCACAGCGGCGGCCGGCGGAATTGCCGCGGCAATATTTTTCGGTCTCATCGTTTCAATCATATTCAAGCCAGGGGACAAAAGCTAAATTGCACCGCCGTCTGAACTTTTTCAGGCGGCGGTACATAATTTGTTTTCTCTTCCTTTCACATTTTAGCCCACATACATTTTTATCGCAGATAAAATATGCCTTCCTATTTTTCTTTTTACTATGGTGTGGTATACTTTTTATCAGATTATCAGGATAAAATGAGGGAGGTAATATCTGTGACTCTCATCCAGTTAAATGACGAATGTAAGCTCTGCAGGAAGTGCGGTCTTGGTGAGACCAGGACAAACCTGGTATTCGGCGCCGGTGTGGAAAACGCCCAGGTCATGTTTATAGGCGAAGGGCCTGGAGAAACCGAGGACCTGCAGGGTGAGCCCTTTGTAGGCAGAGGCGGCCAGCTCCTCGACACAATGCTGAAAATTATTAATTTAAGCCGCCAGAAGAACATATACATAACAAACATAGTCAAATGCCGTCCGCCAAAAAACAGGGATCCTCTTGGCACCGAGCGGGACGCATGTATAGGTTGGCTGAAAACGCAAATCGACCTCGTGTCTCCGAAAATAATAGTATGCCTTGGCAGAATCGCAGCCATAACTCTTATAAAAGATGATTTTAAAATTTCCAAGGAACACGGTCAGGTTTTCGAGAAAGACGGCGTTTACTATATGGCCTTATACCACCCTGCGGCACTGCTGCGGGATCCCAGCCGCAGGCCCTCTACTTTCGAGGACTTGAAATCATTGCAGGAACTTATAATGTCCGTCTGCCCTGAGACATATGGTAAATGACACAAAATAAAAAAGGACGTAAGTATTCTCTATGTTAGAATTCAGATCACCCGAAGTCAGCGATAAGCAGTGGATATACGAACTGGCCTCCATAAGCAACCTCCACTGCGCCGACTACAGTTTTGGAAATATATACTGCTGGAGTCACAGCACAGCTCCGAAAATTGCACGACTTGGCAACAGGCTTGTAATGCGCCTGTGCATTGGCGGCAAATGCATGTACGCCTACCCAGTTGGCAGCGGAGATATCCGTCCGGCAATAGAGCTTATGGCGGAGGACGCCAGGTCAATCGGCAGCCCCTTTATTATGCGCAGCATAACGAGGCCTCTTCTATCCCAAGTCCATACGTTTTTCCGTTCTGAACCTGTCATTTCCACAAATCCTGACAGCTCAGACTATGTATATATGGCATCGGATCTGGCCAATCTCTCCGGCAAGAAGTTTCACGCCAAGAAAAACCACGTAAACAGATTCATGGCCGAGCACCAATGGAGCTTTGAACCAATAACCCCTGAAAATATCCACTCTTGCCATGATTTTGCCTCTCATTGGTTTATAGAGGCTGAAAGCGAAAGGGGCGTAGATTACCTCAGCGAGATACGCGCTATGCGCAACGCCTTCGATATATACTTTGAAGCCGGTTATGACGGCGGCATTGTATGGGCCGATGGTCAGATTGTGGCTTTCACCATGGGCGAGCTTATATCCCCCGACACTTTCGTAACCCATTTTGAAAAAGCCCGCGCAAGCGTAAACGGCGGCTACTCAATAATCAATCAGCAGTTTGCCAAATACCTATTGGAAAAATATCCCGGACTCACCTATATAAACAGGGAAGAGGACATGGGCATAGAAAATCTTAGAAAGGCAAAGCAGTCCTATCGGCCTGTGTTTATGGTGGATAAGTACACTGCTATTTGGGAGTAATGGAATATAGTACCAGACAGGCACGCTCAGGGGACAGAGAACAGCTTCGCAATTTGTGGCGCACATCCTTTGGGGACAGTGATGAGTACATAGATTCATTTATGGAGCAGATGTGTACCCCTGAGCGCACCATTGTATATGAGGAACTGGGAAATATCGTATCTGCCGCATTTGTAGTAGAGCTTGGGGAGTTTGTATCTCCGGAAGGCAGCCGGAGGCCATGCAGGTGCGTTTACGCTTTTTCCACATCGCCCGAACACAGAGGCTGGGGAATTGGGGCTTCAGTTATACGTGCCGCGGCTCAGCTCTCTAATGAAGGCGGCGCCGTGGGCGTCATATGTCCCGCAGAGTACTCTCTTTTCGGATACTACCGTAGGAGCGCAGGATACAAGGATTATTTCTACTCATACGACTCCTCCAGTTCCGATTCCGGCGTTCTGGCCTACGGCAGCGCGGTGTCAGTGGACGCCGCCCAATATCTGGAGCTGCGCAGGAAATTACTGGAGGGAAGGGCTTACATTGATTTTTCCATAAAATCTATGAAATTTCAGGAGCAGTTGTGCCTTGAAAGCGGTGGCGGACTTTTTTCTGTAATTGCAGGAGGTGTCCAATGCGCCGCAGCAGCCGAGATCATAAAAGGAAGACTTGTCATCAAGGAATTACTTGTTCCCAGCGGTCCCTTCCATACGCCGGCTCTGCTGACAGCTCGGGCACTTGGACGTCGGGATTTTTCATACAGAACCCCTGTCCGTCCAGGCGAGGAAGGACGGCCTTTTGGCATGATATCCGGCCTCTCATTAAGCGATGAGGCGGATACCGGCCTTGGTTGGTACGGCTTTGCTTTTGACTAGCTGAAAATAAAATTGAAAAAAATTTAAAATTTAATACTTTTGAAATAATTTTATGTTTTTTACTTAAAAGTTTCAATGTAATATAGGTACCGTGAAAGATTTATTCACCTTTTTCATTTTATCCTCTTTTTCAACTGATGGGAGCCTGCCGGGGCTCCCATCACTTTTTTGTCTTATTTCATCTTTAAAAATCTCAGGCGGTGTTGTATAATCGAATGGCTATGGAAATGAATAATTTATATAAAAAATATATACAGGCCCGGCGTGAACTCATCGCCCGGGATTTTTCAGGCCTTAACGAAAAACAGCTGGAAGCTGTACTCTCAACTGAAGGCCCGTTGCTGCTACTGGCCGGCGCCGGAAGCGGCAAAACCACCGTGCTCATAAGCAGGATTGCAAATCTGATACGCTACGGCAGGGCGTCAGATTCCGAAGATGTGCCTGAGGACATCCGCCCTGAGGATATGGAGAAGATTATAAATCTCGCCTCTGCTCCTGATGGGAAGTTGGACGATGGCACCCGCCGGCTGTGCGCTCTAGAGCCGGCAGAGCCCTGGCGCATTATGGCCATTACCTTTACAAATAAGGCGGCGGGAGAACTCAAGTCCAGACTTTCCGCCATGCTAGGCACCGTTGCTGAGGATATCTGGGCAATGACTTTCCACTCCGCCTGTGTCAGGATACTGCGGCGCAGCGCCGAGTCAATCGGGATATCCCGTTCTTTTACAATATATGACACTGACGATTCTGTCTCTATCATGAAGCGCATACTGAAAGAGCTGAACATCGACGACAAAGCTTTTCCGCCAAAAACTGTTCTCGGTTATATCAGCCGCGCCAAAGGCGATATGCTGACTGCAGAAAAATATTCCCAGGAGGCGGAACGCGGATACGATCCCAGGAAAAAGGTAATCGCACGGGCATACGCAGAGTATGACAGAAGATTGCGCGCCGCCGACGCTCTTGATTTTGACGACCTTATATTCTGTACTGTCCGTCTGCTTCTGGAAAACGAGGACGTACGCGCCTACTATCAGAGATTCTTCAAATACGTGCTGGTGGATGAATACCAGGACACAAGTAATCTCCAATACCTGCTTGCCAGCACACTGGCCGGCGGCTACGACAACATATGCGTAGTGGGAGACGACGATCAGAGCATATATAAGTTCCGCGGCGCGACAATTGAAAATATCCTGTCCTTTGAAAAGCGCTATAAAAATGCGCGCTGTATAAAGCTGGAACAGAATTACCGCTCCACCGGCCATATTTTAGGTGCTGCCAACGCCGTAATAAAAAACAACATGGGCCGCAAGGGCAAGGAGCTCTGGACAAAAGCCGGCGACGGGGACAGGCTCACCTTATACCTTGCCGACAGCGACGACGAGGAGGCCCAGTACGTGTGCGCCAGGATTCTCGGCGGCCGGTCTGCCGGCATGAAATGGGGCGATTTTGCCGTTTTATACAGGATGAACGCCCAATCTAACCGGCTTGAGTACGCCATGAAACGCAACGGCATACCATACAGAGTAGTTGGCGGCACCAGATTCTTTGACCGAGCCGAGATAAAGGATATGACCTCATATCTGTGCGCCATACAAAATCCCGAGGACGATCTGCGCCTTCTACGTATAATAAACAGTCCTCCCCGGGGCATCGGCGGCACCACCATAGAGCGGCTGCGGACCATAGCCGCCCAGGAGCGCATACCGGTTTCGGCAGTTATCAGAAATTGTGATATGTACCCTGAGCTTAAAAACGCCGTTCCGAAGCTGCGCTCCTTTGACAATATGATGGAGGACATGCGCGCTGCCGCCCAGTCCATGCCTCTGGATGAGTTTTATGACCTGCTTCTGGAGAGGACCGGCTATATCATAGCCCTGGGCACCTCAGACGAGGCCCTCTCCCGGGTGGATAACATCAGAGAGCTTAAAAGTAATATTGTAAGCTACATGGAGAGCGTCCAGGAGCCCACACTTGCCGGATTCCTTGATGAAATCGCCTTGTACACCGATCTGGACAGCCTTGAGGACTCCGGCGAGAGCGTCATAATGATGACAATTCACTCGGCAAAGGGCCTTGAATTTCCCTGGGTGTTCATAGTCGGCATGGAGGACGGCATTTTCCCGTCTCTGCGCACAATAGGCGAGCAGGATGAGATGGAGGAGGAACGCAGGCTCTGCTATGTGGCTCTTACCAGGGCAAAGCAGAAGCTCACCCTGATTGCCGCCAGGCGGAGAATGCTTTTTGGACGCACCTCTTCAAACCTCATATCCCGCTTTGTAGACGAGATACCGGAGG
The DNA here is from genome assembly GCA_944386875.1 of uncultured Oscillospiraceae bacterium. Classification (GTDB taxonomy): domain Bacteria; phylum Bacillota; class Clostridia; order Oscillospirales; family Oscillospiraceae; genus RUG626. Next base: position 1,092 of record CALXCS010000132.1, on the reverse strand, counting down.
AACACATTGACCGCCCCGAGGACTCTTACCGAGGCAGCTACCAGCGTGTACCGGATCAGGATTACATGGAATATCAGCGCATGGAGAGCTACTCACGTCCTCCGGCGGGCAGCTCATATGGCGGCGGTTACAGCCAGCGCTCTGCTCAAGGTCGTGGACGGGCTTTAAGGCAGCCACATACCGCCCACCCTGTCGGCGGCGCTTCTTCCGCCCCCAAGCCGGCGGCGAAGCTTCTGGAGCTTAAAGTCGGCGACAGCATAAAGCACAAGGCCTTTGGTCAGGGCACAGTGACAGCCTACACCTCGATGCCGGGCGACGCCCTTATAACAGTGAACTTCAATTCAGTGGGCGAAAAACGTCTTATGCTGAAAACTGCCGGCTCATTCATGGAAAAACTTTAGGTGATACCGATGAATAATTACAAAAATATCTTCTTTGATCTGGACGGCACCATAACCAGATCTGACCCGGGGGTACTAAACTCCTTTACATATGCCCTTGAAAAATTGGGGATACCCGTGCCGGAGCGGAAAGATTTCCTGAAGGTTATGGGTCCTCCCCTCTCCTATTCCTTTGAGACTTTTTTCAATATACACGGCCAACAGGAAATTGCCAGGGCCATATCAATTTATCGGGAGTATTACGACGAAAAGGGCTTCTTTGAAACTGAGCTATATGATGGCATATCTGAGCTTTTAAGGGACCTCTCCCAGTCAGGTCTGCGCCTATACATGGCCACAACGAAGGCCGCCCACGCCGCAAAGGGGCTGGCTGAGCACTTCGGCATAGCGGGATATTTCGCCTTCCTCTCCGGCTCGGACGAGTCCATAGGCAGAAACACAAAGGCGGACGTTATACGCCACATCCTGTCCCATGAGGGTATTGATGATCTGTCCACCTGCCTTATGATAGGCGACAGGCGCTACGACGCCGAGGGCGCCGCTCAATGCGGTATGGACTGCATGGGTGTCCTCTACGGCTACGGCGACGAGGCGGAGCTTCGGGAGGCGGGCGTAAAGTATATAGCGCCCACTGTAGAGGATGTCAGGACAGCGCTATTGGGGAAGTGACAAAATCCATTCTTGCACTGTC
>CALXCS010000131.1 GCA_944386875.1 uncultured Oscillospiraceae bacterium | reverse complement strand
AAATATACGTATAGGCGATATATCCCTGGCTACGCTGTGCTCCGCGCTGATACTGCTGCTGATATGCGTCCTGGTCCGCAAGATTGTCCTGAGGATATTCAACAGGGCCATAAGCCGCACCCATATGGAGAAGGGTTTAAAGAGCTTCCTGTGCTCTGCCGCCGGCATCGCCATGTGGATAATCACGGTTCTGGTGGTGGCCGACAGCCTTGGCGTCCCCATGACTTCGCTGGTAGCGCTTCTCAGCGTAGTGAGTCTGGCGCTTTCGCTGTCGGTACAGACAATCCTTGAAAATCTGTTCTCAGGCATGACCATACTCAGCACCAAGCCCTTCACTGTGGGCGACTATGTTGAGATGGGCGCGACCTCAGGTACTGTCTCCTCCGTGGGCCTCTTCTACACCGTAATGACCACCGTAGACGGCAAGGCGATTCATATTCCCAACAGGACGGTCACATCCTCCACCCTGACCAATTTCTCCGCCAACACCCAGCGGCGGATAGATATAACAGTATCCGCCTCATATGACGATTCCACCGAAAATGTAAAGCTGGCCATAGGCGAGGCCATAGCCGGCACTCCTGGGCTGTGTGAAACCCCTGAGCCTGTGGTGGGGATATCCAATTATGGCGACAGCTCCATACAGTATTCCATCTGGGCCTGGGCCGACACCGGCAGCTTTATGAAGGCAAAGTTTACACTGATGGAGAATATCCGCGACTCCTTTGACAGGCACGGCGTCACCATGACATATAATCACTTAAACGTCCACCTGTCCACGGACGCTTCGGAAAAAACATAATTATTGCGTTCAGATATAGTAAAGGCCGCGGCATAAGCCGCGGCCTTACTATATAAAAATGTCATTATCAAATTCAGGCACAGGGGAAAATCCAAAATGCGGCGCAGGTTTCAATCATGTTCTGGGGAAGGCCCCCGCAAGTGCAGTTGATACCCGCCGCCTGAGGCCCCATTACATCCTGTCAGGCGCAGATACGCCCACTATTGCCAGGCTGTTTTCAATTACCGCCCTGGCCGTCTCGGCAAGTTTAAGGCGCGCCTCCAAAAGCTCCGGTGCCTCGCCTTTTATCCGGCAGGCATTGTAAAACTTGTGGAACTTGGCGGCAAGGCCGATGACATACCTGTTGATCCTGGATGGGTCATAGTCCCTGGCGGCCAGCTTTATCTCCTCTGGGAGCATGGATATCTCCTTGATAAGCTCCAGCTCCGTCTTATCGGTCAGCAGCTCCAGGTTCAGCTGGGAGGCGGGCTTTACGGTGTACCCCTCCTGGGCAAGGGTCCTTAAGAGGCTGGCGATCCTGGCGTGGGCATACTGGACATAGTATACAGGGTTGTCGCTGTCCTGCCTTACTGCAAGCCCCAGGTCAAACTCAAGATGGGTGTCGGGCTTTGCGTTGAAGAAGAAGCGGCAGGCGTCCACAGATATCTCGTCTAAAAGGTCTGCCAGGGTCAGGGCCTTGCCCGTACGTTTGGACACCTTGACAGTCTCCCCATCCCGCACAAGGCGCACCATCTGCATTATCAAAAAGTCCAGCTTATCAGAGTCGATGGGTATACAGGGCGCTGAGCAGGTGGCCTTAAAGCGGATGGCGTGGCCGTGGTGGTCTGCGCCCCAGACGTCGATAACCCTGTCAAAGCCTCTGACGGCAAATTTATTTATATGATATGCTATATCCACGGCGTAGTATGTGTAGAAGCCGTTGGATCTTCTGAGCACCTCGTCCTTGTCGGCGCCCAAAAGTGTGTTCTTCAGCCACACTGCACCGTCCTTCTCATAGGTCAGGCCGTTTTTCGTGAGCATGTCCACGGTGTCCCTGACGGCCCCGCTCTCGTGGAGTGACGACTCCAAAAACCATGTGTCAAAGCGGATGCCGTACCTCTCCAGATCCCGTTTCATCCTTTCGATATTTTTGGGCAGCGCCCAGGAGACAAACTCCGCTCTGCGCTGCTCCTCCGGCATAGATACATATTTATCGCCGTGCTCAGCGTGTATCTGGGCGGCAAGCTCCTTTATATCGTCGCCGTGGTAGCCGTTATCTGGGAACTCAACGGCGTCCTCACCCAGGCATATCTGCAGGTAGCGGGCCTCAATGGACCTGCCGAAAAGGTCCACCTGGTTACCGGCGTCATTTACATAAAACTCCCTGGACACGCTGTAACCGGCTCTGTCCAGCACTGAGGCCAGCGTGTCCCCCAGGACGCCGCCTCTGGCGTTGCCTATTGTCATTGGGCCTGTCGGGTTTGCCGAAACGAACTCCACCATCACCCGCTCACCGTGGCCCACGTCAATGCGGCCGTAGTCGGCGCCCTCCTCCTCAACAGAGCTGATAACCTGAGCATACCACTTGGGCCCCAGGCGGAAATTAATAAAGCCTGCTCCGGCCACTTCCGCGCTGGCAAAGTAGGTGCCCTCCAGGTCCACGTTATCCAAAAGCGCCTGTGCTATCTTCACCGGAGCCATGCGGGCCTCCCTGGCAGCAGCCATGGCCGCCGATGAGGCGTAGTCCCCGTAGGAGGTATCCTTTGGTATCTCCACGGTGCCTTTAAGGGTCACCCCGGCTGGGAGCACTCCCTGCTCCGCCGCTTTTTCGTACGCCCTTTTAAGCAGCTCCTCTATCTGTGTCTTTGCCGAATCTATAAGATTTACCATATTTCCTCCCGCTTGCTTATGCCTCTTTTATGTATATCTCAAACTTGTTCCTGGTGACCATGGCGTTGCCGAAGTCCATGATGTACCGCACTATAAGGCTGCCGCCCCGCTCATCAAGGCGCGCCAGCACACTCTGTGTGTTAACCCCCATCATCATGTTGCCGTAGGGCGTATCATAGGCAAAATAATATTTCTCCCCGGCCTTAAAGCTCATCTGCATATTTACAGTGCCCCTGCGGGTTATCATCACCTGATCGCCCTCAACCATAAATTCTGTGCGGGTCCCCTCCATGCCGGTAAGCTCGCTCTCCATATATTCAAACGCAACGCTGTCCTGCTGATACGAATATGTGCCGTCCGTCACCAGCTCTATATCGTTGCCCTCATCGTCGGTTCCCTGAAGTCCCTTGATGGAAATAATGACTTTTTTCATAATCCCGTCCCTAAAAATCTTCAAGTGATATCTGTTCTACGCTGCCGTCTATCTCCGCATTCAGGAAAAGTGAACCCGTCTCAGCGAAGCTGTCGGCGCTGTCTGTAACAAAATACCTGTATGTACCTCCGGCTGTCTTTCCGCTGAGCAGCCCCTCGGCCTGGAGCCTCTGGCGCAGGGCCCTGGCTGTCTCTTCGCCGGGGTCAACCAATTTGACTTTAGCGCCGGCTATGCGCTGTATAGTGGGGCTTATAAGCGGGTAGTGGGTACAGCCCATAATCAGGGTGTCTACGTCCGCCGCCACTATTGGCGCCAGATACTCCCTGGCCACTGTGTCCAGAGCCAGATCCCCGTCGTTAATCCGGCCCTCTTCCACCATGGGTACAAAAAGGGGGCACGCGCTTTTGATAATAAACGCCTGCGGCATAAGCTCCCTTATACGCCTGTCATAGGCGCCGCTGCCGATGGACGCCTTAGTTCCGATAAGTCCGATCCTGCCGCTTTTCGTAAGCCTCACCGCCGCCCTG
>CALXCS010000130.1 GCA_944386875.1 uncultured Oscillospiraceae bacterium | reverse complement strand
CGAGCTTCTCGCCGATGCCGGCGAATTTTATTGGCTTGCCGGTGACGGCCGTTACCGAGAGGGCAGCGCCGCCGCGGGCGTCGCCGTCCAGCTTCGTCAGCATTACTCCGGTTATACCAAGTGCTTCATCAAAGGCAGAAGCAGCGTTTACGGCGTCCTGACCTGTCATAGCGTCCACAACAAGGAGTATCTCGTCAGGCTCAACCGCAGCTTTAATGTTTTTCAGCTCATCCATCAGCTGCTCGTCTATGTGGAGACGACCGGCCGTGTCCAGAATTACCAGATCATTGCCGTACTTTTTCGCGTGAGATATGGCAGCTTTGGCTATGTCAACGGGATTCTCTGTACCCATCTGAAAAACGGGGATATCCAGCTGTTTTCCCACAGTTTCCAACTGTTTGATTGCAGCAGGACGGTAAATATCACAAGCCACAAGTAAGGGTCGCTTGCCATTCTGCTTTCTCAGGAGCGCAGCCAATTTGGCGCCGTTTGTCGTCTTACCGGCGCCTTGAAGCCCTACCAGCATAACGACTGTTGTGCCTTTTGAAGAAGTTGCCAGCTTTGCGGTTGTCCCGCCCATAAGGGCAGTCAGTTCTTCGTTTACAATTTTAATTACCATCTGAGCCGGCGTGAGGCTCTCAAGTACATCTGCGCCGACAGCACGGTCGCTGACAGACTTAATGAAATCTTTTACTACCTTATAGCTGACGTCGGCTTCCAAAAGCGCCATACGGACTTCGCGCATGGCTTCTTTTATATCTGATGCAGACAGACGTCCTTTGCCACGCAGTTTTTTGAAAGCGGCGCCGAGTTTTTCAGATAATGATTCAAATGCCATAATTCAGCCTTTCAACTCGTTTAGACCGGCGGCGATCTCAGAAGCTAACAGGCCCGCGCGGCCCTCGGTTATGGACGCAAGCTCCTGCGCCTTTTTTTCCAACGATTCCAGATGCCTCTGCATCTGTCTGAACCTCTCAACAACGCCGGTCTTTTCCTCGTATTGGCATAGTAAAGACTCGGCTCTGAGAAGAATATCACGAACCCCCTGACGAGATATGCCGGTTAGCTCCGCAATCTCAGAAAGGGATAGATCATCATTGTAATAGTAATCAAAATACTCCCGCTGCTTCTCAGTCAGCAGATCTCCAAAAAAATCAAAAAGGAGTGTCATCTCTAACGTCTTATCAGCCATATCAAGGCCTTTCTGTAAAGTAGAATTACTTTACAGCAGGATTATAGCTTCTTATATACCTTTTGTCAAGGAATATTTGAAACAGCCAATGGGGAAAATGAAATGGATACGGTTGGAAGAACCGAGATTAAATAGTAATTAACTGTGAGGAGATTCTCGTGACAGATAAAGATGCAAAGACCTGTTTGAACTTAGGAAATCTTGAAAAGGCTGCCAGGAGCACTGCGGCAAACGTAAATATAAGAGGAAATGTAAGCGGACGAGTTTTAGCTGATGAGGGATTTAGGACTCTGCGGCGGCTTAAAGCAAAATTAGCTGAAATTCCGTCTGACGCTGCGGGGCTGTCACAGGCGGCGGAGTGGTTCTCTGACAACTGGTATATCGCTGAGCGAGAGGGAAAAGACGGGATAGAATCTATAAAACGGGCAGGAAAGTTCCCGATGATGGATGACGGCAGAAGACGCCCAGCGGCTTCTGAAGCTGCTCAAGTGTTAATTCTAGCTGGCAAGGGAGAAGTTACTCCGGAATATATACAGGTTTTTCTAACTGAGTATCAGAAGACAGCCGAGCTGTCGCAGAAAGAGCTTTCGCTGTTCACTGCATTTCTGAAGCTGGAACTGGTATCGTTTCTGTGCAATGTCCTGCCGGAACGGTGGGATGGTTTAGGACTTGATAATGAAGAAGAGACCGTGCTTCTGAAAAATGTGTTTACGTCTCTCCGCCTACTTTCACAGATTGATGTTTCAGATATTATAGAGAAAACGAATAGGGTCGAGAACGCTCTGCTTGAAGATCCGGCAGGTATATATCCCCTTATGGATGAGGAGACCCGTTATAACTACAGAAGAACTCTGGCGAATATTGCCAGACAAGCTGGGATAGGCGAATACGAAGCGGCGAGGACTGTAGTCGGACTATGTACCTCGGGAAAAGAGAAACATGTCGGCTACTATATATTTGTAAAACCCTTGGGTAAGAATCGGAAAGAACGGACTGGGGCTGGATATATATCTTCAATAGTCCTGATTTCTCTGTTTATTACGGTTCTTACGGGATTTTTGCTTAAAACTCCTGTAATACCAGCGCTGCTTTTAATACCGGTATCAGAGGCTGTTAAAAACATGACAGACTATATCTGCCTCAGGATAGTAAAGCCCAAGCGCATTCCGCGGATAGATCTGGAAAAGGGGATACCAAAAAGCGGCAGGACTATCTGTGTGATCTCGGCACTGCTAACCGATGAAAAGTCAGGGGAGAAATATACGAGGCTGTTGGAAGAATACAGTCTTCTAAATCGCGATACTGAAAAGAATCTCCTTTTTGGTATACTCGCTGACTTTGGAGAGGCGGCAACAGAACATGAGAAAAGTGATGGGATAATTGTAGAGCAGGCTGCCAACGCAGTAAAGCAAGTCAATGAGAAATACGGCGGAGGATTTTTCCTACTGCTTCGCAACAGGGAACTTTGCGAGGCAGACGGCAGATATATGGCAAAGGAGAGGAAAAGAGGGGCTATATCAGAACTGGTTAAAATGCTGTCTGGTGAAAAGAGCACACTGAGAGTAGTTGCCGGTAATAAAAAAGAGCTTGAAGGTGTAAATTTTATTTTAACACTTGATGCCGACACAAGGCTTACAGCCGGCAGTGCAAAGGAGATGATCGGAGCTGCTCTCCATCCGCTGAATGTACCTGAGATCGATGAAAAGAGAGGCAGGGTTGTAAGCGGGTACGGTATATTCCAGCCAAGAGTTTCAACTGAGCTGAAGGCAGCCGGAAGATCTGATTTCACACGTATATTTGCAGGACAGGGAGGGATAGACCCGTATAATGCCGCTGTGTCAGATGTTTACCAGGATCTTTTCGGTGAAGGGACATTTATGGGAAAAGGACTTATAAATGTACCGGTGTATGCAAGGCTGCTTGAGAATGCTTTTCCCGACAACACAGTCCTGTCCCACGATATATTAGAAGGCGCATATCTCAGATGCGCGTATATCAGCGATACAGAGCTTACTGACGGATACCCATATAAAGTGACCTCATATTTCTCACGTCAGGAGCGATGGACAAGGGGCGATTGGCAGAATATACGCTGGATGCTGCATAGAGTTAAAGTGCGGAGCGGGGCGCTTATTGAAAACCAACTGGGCGATATAAACAGATGGAAAATATTCGACAATTTGCGGCGGAGCCTGGTACCTGTTATGATTTTTGCCGCGCTGGTAGCCGGAATGGTGTTTTCGGGCAGAGGATTTGCCTGGGCGGCTGTAATAGCAATTGCTGCCCATGCCTCAGGACTGCTGCTGACATCGGCAGAGATGATAATACGGCATGACGGGCGCACAAAGGCCAGGTACCAGTCGGCAATTATATCGGGAGTCGCAGGTGGGATGATGCAGACTGCAATACGGCTAATGCTGATACCAGCCGAGGCGTGGAATCAGCTTAAGGCGATATGCTGCGCCGTATACAGGATGACCGTATCTCACAGGAACATGTTAAATTGGGTTACTTCCTCTGAGGCAGAACGTAAGTACGGAAATACAGTGGCTGTAAACTATTTAAAACTGGCTTCTTGTCCGATTTCCGGTTTGCTGGTAGCCATGCTCTCACCGTATGCCGCAGCAGCAGCGATGGGAATCATATGGATTTTTGCCCCAGCATATGCCTGGGCATTGAGCAGGGAGACACGCCGCACAAAGGAAGTGGCGCAAGCCGACAAGGGCTTTCTTATATCCTGTGCCAGGGATATATGGAGATATTTTGAGGATAACCTTACAAAAGCAAATAACTATCTGCCGCCTGATAATGTACAGGAGGAACCTGCAACAGGCGCGGCGCACAGGACTTCGCCGACGAATATCGGCCTGGCTATGCTCTCTCTCCTGTCTGCAGCTGATTTGGGTATTATAGAATGGCCAAAAGCTGAAAAGCTCTTAATTATGATGCTGGATACGGTGGAAAAACTGGATAAGTGGAGGGGCCATCTTTATAATTGGTATGACACCAGGACGTGCGAGCCTCTTGAGCCTAAATATGTCTCAACTGTGGACAGCGGGAATTTGGCAGGGTGTCTGACAGTTTTAAAACAGGCTTTTCTTGAAACCGGCAGAGAGATGGAGGCCAAGCGCTGCGGCATACTTGTGAACTCAATGGACTTTGGTACTTTGTTTGATAAGAAGAGGAAACTATTTTATATCGGGTATGATATAAACAAGGGCGAGGCTACGCAGGGGTGGTACGATCTCCTTGCTAGCGAGGCACGGGCGACGAGCTATATAGCAATAGCTTCGGGGCAAGTTCCGAGAAAACATTGGAGAAGGTTGAGCAGAGCTCTCGTATCCCAGGACAACTTCAGCGGCATGGTTTCATGGACAGGTACGATGTTTGAGTACCTTATGCCAAACCTCATAATGCCATGCTACAACGATTCCCTGCTTTTTGAGAGTTCAAAGTTCTGCATATATGCACAGAAAAAAGCCCATCAGGGAATACCGTGGGGAATATCTGAAAGCGCCTACTACGCTTTTGACCCCGGCCTCTCCTATAAGTACAAGGCCCATGGCGTACAGAGACTGGCTCTGAAACGGAAAATGGGAACGGAGGTTGTAATTTCACCGTATTCATCATTTCTGGCGCTGAATTTGGATACGAAGGGCGCTGTGAAGAACCTGCGAAAACTGGCGGATATAGGAGCAGCGGGGAAATACGGATTTTATGAAGCGGTGGATTATACTCCGTCAAGGCAGAGCGGCAAAAAGTGCGAGATAGTGAGAAGCTACATGGCGCACCACCTGGGTATGAGCCTGACTGCAATAGCTAATCTGCTGTGTGGAGACATTATGCCGCGCAGATTTATGAGCGACATATGTATGGCCGCTTACTCAGAGCTGCTGGAGGAGAGAGTGCCCTGCGGTGAAATTGTGCTGAGACAGCCGCCCAGGGACGTGCCTGAAAAGCCCAGCAGACATGAGGACTCAGAATATTTAGAGCGAGGCAGAGAAGTTGATGCCATAGCACCCAGGTGTCTGCCTCTGTCAAATGGGAAATATCATGTTCTTTTTACTGAAAGCGGCAAAAGCTGGTCTCGGTGGGGACAAATAGAAATGGCGCGCTTTCAGGAGGAGCCCGATGGGGCAGGAGGACTGGAGTTTTACTTGAAGACATCCGACGGAATTGTCCCCTTGCAGCCGGCCCCGTACTTTTCAAGAGATACGGAATACTCTTGGGAATTTGGAGATGGAAGCGGCATGATATCGGCTTCCTGGAGAGGCATTAACACGTCAGTCAGGACCATAGTGCCGCCTGCGAGCGAGGGCGAATTGAGAAAGATAGAGATAACTGCGGCAGGAAAAGCCAATGGTGAATGTGAGCTGATATGTGTTTTTGAACCTGTCTTGCAAAAACGTGGAGATTATGAATCCCATCCGTCATTTTCAAAGCTCTCGCTTGAAGCGGAGATGATCGGAGGAACGCTGCTTATACGCAGAAGGCTCTCGGGCAATAAGGGCCAGGCATTTATGGCCATTGCGTCAAGCAGGAGTATGCGGTGTATAACAGAACGAGAGAGAGGCAATCCACTGGATGTGGGGGAATTTAAGAAGACGTCGCCTGATATGCGCATAAGCTGCATAATACCTATCGAGTTCAGCGGCGGAAGATGTTCGGTTATGCTTTCGCTGGCTGCAGGATATGCCAGAGATGAATGTGCAGCTGCGGCGAAAAGGATGCTGGAATACAATGAAAACCAGACCATAAGCAGGATAAGCGCTTCGGCTTTAATGCTGGATTTGAGGGTATCTGATATGCGCAGGGCTTTATCTCTTGCACGCGATCTTATGTTTGTAAAGAGCGGTTCACAAAGACGGCAGAGTATTTTGGAGACTGGCAGATGGAGCCGCGAGAACTTGTGGAAGTTTGGCATATCTGGAGATATACCAATTCTGGCGGTAAAGATCAATGAAGGCGAACAGATCGACAAAGCGCTTGACGCGGTGCGGGACTATGGCTTTCTCCTGGAAAATGGTGTCTCCTTTGACCTGGCAGTGATTACGACAGACGGCGGAGACTACAGGAGCCCTCAGCGCACAGCGGTGCAGGAACTTTTAAGGCAGATAGGAAAAGATGGGATGATAGGAGCGCCTGGAGGCGTCCATATTATCGACACAGGGGACAGGGACTGGGAGGCCGTAGAGGCATTAGCCGATGTTTTTATGGATGTTGGAGGATCTGACCATGAGGCGGCTCGGTGCAGTGCGTTCCCTCTCCCGAGGCCGGAATATGCCAGGGGCAATGAACAGGCTGCCTACAAGTTTGGTGAAAACGGAGAATTTATAATGGCCATCAACGACATGCTGCCTCCAGTTGCCTGGAGCCATGTGATGGCCAACAGAGACTTTGGGTTCCTTGCTACTGAGGCCGGTACAGGGTATATGTGGTACAAAAACTCCAGGGAAATGAAAATAAACAGATGGCTGTGCGATCCGATGACAATTTACGGTACAGAGAGATTGGAACTTGTACGGAATGGAGAGAGAGTATCGCTTTTTGCGTCAGGGGACGGGCGTAGGACGCTGGTAAAGTATGGATTTGGATGGGCCTCCTGGGAGAGGGAAATTGGAAATTTACGGACAAAAGTGACGGCTTTTGTACCGGACGGCATGCCGGCCAGGGTGCTCATGGTTGAATTGCGCGGAGCAATTGATAACTGGCTGCTGGAGTACTATACCGATGTGAGCATGGGAGGCAATAACAGCCTCGCAAACACGGCTGCAGTATGGAGAGAGGAAGGCGCTTTGTGCGCCAGAAACTTGTGCGGGGAATACAGTGACACAGTATTTAGGACTGTTCCATCCAGTGAGCCATATGACACATGCTTTTCAAGAAACTCCGTAATAACTGGAGAGTTTAACAATGATATAGCAGGGCCCAGATGTATTGCAATGCGCCTAGTCCCAGGCGAACAGACGGTTATAGTTTCAGGATGCGCAGGGACAGCCCAGCTGCGCGGCCTCTGCTCTTGGGAAGAGGCAGTGCGGTCTTTGCAGGAGACAAAAAATTTCTGGCGCACTCAGGTGAAGCCGCTTGAGATCACTACAGGACACAGCATTTTAGATGAGTACGTTAACGGATGGGCGCTGTATCAGACTATTGCCTGCAGAATACTGGCCAGGACTTCGCTGTATCAGAATGGAGGCGCTGTTGGCTTTAGAGATCAGCTGCAAGACGTATGCGCTATTATGGCAAGCGATCCGTCAACGGCTGCAGAACAGATACGAAGAGCGTGTGGACATCAATATACTGATGGGGATGTGCAGCACTGGTGGCACCCAGGGCCTTCAGGAGACAAAGGTGTCAGGACCAGATGCTCAGACGATCTGCTTTGGCTTCCGTATTCATTGTGCAGATACGTTGAACTTACAGATGATCATGGCATATGCAGGATGACTGCGCCTTATCTGATTTCACGCCCTTTGGACAGCGATGAACATGACAGGTATGAGTGCCCAGAGATATCTTCAGATAAGGATACCTTGCTAAACCACGCAGTAAGAGCGGCAGATATGTTTATAAGAAGAGGTACGGGACCCCACGGACTTGCGCTTATGGGCGGCGGCGACTGGAATGACGGAATGGACAGAGTTGGGAGCGGAGGCCGCGGTGAGAGCGTGTGGCTTACCCAATTTGGATCTCTTGTGCTAAGCAGGCTTGCCGGTTTGTGCAGGCGGCAAGGCGAACAGAACACTGCAGTGCGGTTTCAGAGGACTGCTGATACGTTGCTGGACGCGGCTCAGAGAGCATGGAGCGGGAACTGGTATCTCCGAGGTTATTATGACAGCGGAGAAACCCTTGGAGGGCCTGATGACGCAGAGTGTCAGATAGACTCCATATCCCAGAGCTTTGCGCTGTTTGCCGGAGCAGACTCGGAAAAATGTAGGAAAGCGTTGGACGTGGCCTATACAAGACTTTATGATACGGAGAACAGGGTGCTGAAACTTTTTGAACCTCCGTTTGACAATGGTAAAAGCGAGCCCGGCTATATAAAGGGCTACGCCCCAGGCTTCAGGGAAAATGGAGGTCAGTACACTCACGGGGCTATTTGGCTGGCAATGGCGGTTATAAGGTCGGGCGAGGCATTGCGTGGCGCTGAAATGTTGGAGTTTTTGGCACCTGGCGGAAGGGAACAGGCTAAATATAAAGTTGAGCCGTATGTAATAGCAGCGGATGTATACTCGGCAAAAGGCCATGAAGGACGGGGCGGCTGGACATGGTATACAGGCTCGTCAGGATGGTATTATAGAGCGGTAACGGAAGAACTTCTGGGACTTCGAGTACGCGGTGGAAAGCTGTATATTGAGCCCTCTCTTCCTCAGAAGTGGGGAGAATGCAGAGTTAAGTATTATGGGACTTTGGAACCTCTTGACGTAGCGATAAAGCCGACAACAGGGGGATACGATATAAGCGTAAATGGAAAAAAGTATGACCCAGATGGATATCATATGAAGATTTACAATAAATTTGTTTCCACTTCAGGAAATGTGTAGTATAATGTCTAACACGTAAAATGATTTGTGCGGCTTCTGGGCTGCGTCGGAGGTGTTTTCGTGCAGAGAGTTTATAATAAACAGATAATGCGCGGAGTGAACCTGACATGTGTTAAGGCTGAAAAATTCAAGACTGGCTGTCTTTCAATGACATTAATAACACAGCTGGACAAAAAGACTGCTGCTATGAACGCAATGCTGCCCAGCGTACTCAGAAGAGGGACAGCCAGGCTCCCTGATATGGAAAGCATAGCGGCGGAGCTGGACGATATGTACGGAGTTCGCATAGAACCCGCCCTCAGAAAAAAGGGGGAACTCCAATGTATCGGCTTTTATGCGGATTTCCCAGACGATGCGTTTTTACCAGATGGCAGGAATATACTGGAAAAAACTGCGGACTTAATGGGGGAGATGCTGCTTCAGCCTGCCACCAGCGGGGGCAGGCTGAAGGCGGAATATGTGGACAGCGAGCGGGAGAACCTTATAAGCGATATTAAAGCGGAAATAAATGATAAACGGACGTATGCGTCAATGCGCCTTACTGAGATGATGTTCAAAGGAGAGCGCTACGGAATCAGCAGATTGGGCTCTCTCCATGATGCAGAGAAGATAACAGTCCACTCTCTGACCCGCCACTACAGGGAGCTCATATCATCATCCATCATACAGGTGTTCTACTGTGGAGCCGCAGAGCCTGAATATGTTGAACAGGTGATCAGGGGGGCTTTGGCAACACTTCCGAGGGTAGAAACCTACAATATGCCGACAACGGAACTTTTAACTGAAGAGTGGACGGAACCTGTCAAATACCTGACTGAGAAAATGGACGTGACGCAAGGCAAACTGGTAATGGGATATAGGCTCGGTGAGGCAATGCGCCGGCCTAACCACGCTGCGCTTATGGTGTTCAACGCAGTTTTCGGCGGGGCAGTTACGTCAAAACTTTTTATGAATGTCAGGGAAAGGCTTTCTCTCTGCTATTACGCGAGTTCAGGGGTGGACAGGCTCAAGGGCATTATGAGAGTGTCGTCAGGTATAGAGTTTTCAAAATATAATGAGGCACTTTCAGAGATTGAACGGCAGCTGGAATCTGTGAAAAATGGAGAGATACTCCCTATTGAGATGGAAGGCGCTAAAAAAGCTGTTATAACGGCTATCTATTCGGCTCTGGACGAACCGGGCGGCCTGGAGAGTTTGTACCTTGACGAAAGCATATTGGGACTTTCAGGAGATCCCTCTGATCTGGTTCCGATGGTTTCAGAGGTGACAATGGAACAGGTGGCGAAGATAGCGGACTGCGCCAAATTGGACAGCGTATATTTTCTCACAGGGGAGGACGATAATGCTTAAACTTTTTGAGTACGGAAAGATAGGCGAATGTGCCTGGCGCGATGAATTGCCCAACGGACTGAGGCTGTGCGTGGTGCCTAAACCCGGCTACAGAAAGAAAATGGCGTTTTTTGCTGCCAACTATGGCGGAGCAGATCGGAAGTTTATGCTTTCAGAGGATTGGATAGAGACGCCCGCAGGTGTGGCGCACTTTTTGGAGCACAAGATGTTTGACGTCGAAGGCGGAGAGAACGCGCTTACTACGCTATCCAGCAGGGGGGCGTCTGCCAACGCTTTTACGGCGTCAAATATGACTGCGTATCATTTTGAATGTACGGATATGTTCTATGAGAATTTGGAACTGCTTCTAAAATTCGTGTCTACACCTTATTTTACGAAAGACAGCGTGGAAAAAGAGCAGGGCATAATCTCACAGGAGATAAAGATGGTGGAAGATGAGCCTGATTATGCGGTATACTACGGCTTAATCAGGAACCTCTATGACTCTAACCCAGTAAGGGACCCTGTTGCTGGTTCTGTGGAGAGTATCAGATTAATAGATCCGGACTTGCTTTATAATTGTCATCGCGTTTTTTACACACCCTCCAACATGGTGCTCGTCGCTGTAGGCGATATCGACCCTGTGAAGATCCGAGATCTTGCCTTTAAAATACTTCCTGAGTATAATTTACCTCCGGCCAGACGCGACTACGGCGATGCTGGGGGAGAGTATCCAAATCAGCTGCATTTCGAGAAAGAGATGGAAGTGGGGGCGCCGATTTTCCTGGCAGGTGCAAAGACAAAGGCAGGACTCAGCGGAGATGATATGCTCAGATTCGAGCTCACGGCTTCACTGGCACTAAGCGTTCTCATGGGCAGGGGCTCTCCGCTGTACAACCGGATGTACTCTGAAGGACTTGTTAACGATACGTTCTACTATGATTTTGAATCTACTGCCGGGGTGTCCTTCCTGTCTTTCGGCGGCGAAAGCCAGAACCCTGAACAAGTCTGCCTCAGAGTGCTGGATGAGGCGGAACGCCTTGTAACGTCGGGCGTGGAGCAGAAATTCTTTGCAAGACGGCAGAGGTCGGCGTATGGGCATGAGATACGCGGACTGAATTCCTTTGACAATATATGCTATAATGTAACTGTAGCTGGCTTTAACAGATACGATTATTTTAAGACGGTTGATGTGCTTGAGAGTATAACTGCGGAGGACGTACGGAGATTTCTGGCGAAGTACCTCCGGCCGGAGCTCCTGGCAATTTCAACTGTAAGATGTGCGAGAGGTGAGAAAGATGTCTAGGGCTGCAATATCTTTCCCAATGCTGGGAGATTTTTCATTTAATCCCTCCAATTATATCAGCATTGGCGGATTCAGAGTATACTGGTATGGGATAATAATTGCTGCTGGTTTTTTACTGGCGGTCATTTATGCCTCAAAAAGGGCAAAACAGTTTGGATTTACCCCTGACAATATACTGGATGTTATCCTTTTGGGAGTTCCGCTGGGGATAATCTGCGGAAGGCTCTATTATGTGATTTTTTATTGGAAACTTTACCAGAATGATCTGTCCAGGATTTTTGATATCAGGGACGGGGGACTTGGTATGTACGGGGTGCTCTTTGGGGCAATCCTGGCGCTCATAATATATTCAAAGCATAAGAAAGTCAGCATACTGGCATTTCTCGATCTTATATGTATCGGATTTCTTATAGGACAGTTCATAGGACGCTGGGGAAACTTTATAAACAGGGAAGCCTATGGCTATGAGACTGATATATTCTGCCGCATGGGCCTTACTTTAAATGGGGAGACCATATATGTACATCCCACATTCCTGTACGAGTCACTTTGGAATTTTGCAGGGTTTATTCTTATACATTTCCTTTCCAAAAAGAGAAAATACGATGGTCAGGTTTTTCTTATGTACTTAGGCTGGTACGGGCTTGGACGCATGTTTATCGAGGGATTGCGTACAGACAGCTTATACCTGTTCAACACCGGTATCCGAGTTTCCCAGCTGGTTGCTGCAATTTCTCTTATTGTGTCCCTGATGCTGCTGCTGTATAATAAGATCAGAGTTCAGCATAATCCAATGGACCTTTTTGTAAATAGAAAACTGGCCCAGGAGGCCGCAGCTTCGGTTGTCAGCATTGAGACATCAGAAGGACAGGATGAGGAGAGCGCCCAGACAGATGGTGCATCCGGAGCGGCGGAAGGATCATCTGCTGAAGAGAGCGGAGAGGAACATACAGACGGCGACGCGGGAGGCGAAGACCAGGATGCGGCCTCTTACGGCGGCGATGAGGCTGACGACAGCGAAAACGGAAATACTTAGAGTAAAACGGATATAAGGAGGAAATTAAAATGGCAGGATTTGATTTTAACGAATTTAAAAAGAAAGCTGCGGAAACTGCAGGAAATATAGCAGACAAATCTGCTGAAGTGGCGAGGCTTGTTGCAGAGAAAGCAGAGTTCCTTGCAAGAAAGGCGAAACTCAAAGCGGATATTGCCGGCGAGAGGGGTTCTCTGCGCCGCAAGTACCAGGAGCTGGGTAAACTTTATTACAACAAATATAAGGGAAGTTTAGACCCTGATTTTGCCCAGACAGAGACGGAAATTGAAATGTCCTTAGAAAAAATTGCCTCCAAACAGGAGGAACTCGAGAATTTGAAAGCTGAAGCAGAAGCTGCGCATATTGATATCGACGACGAGCCGGACATACAGGTGGATATTGAAGAAGAGGAACAGGATGCGGACGATGAGTGTGCCCCCCAGCAGGATGCGGAAGAGCACTCTGATGACGGTAAGGAAGACGATAAGTGAATATCTGCTGAACATTTTCCTTTGGAATAATAATGCAAAGAACGCGGCTATAAGCCGCGTTCTTTTTGGTCAAGTTCATATTTTGCTGCATTTATGTATGGGGAACAAAAGAACATTGAAAAAATGTTCGCAATTTAGTGAAATTTTTGGGAAAATTTCTGCTTTTAATATTGAAATATCGATGAACAGGATATAAAATACATAAGAAGGTTATTGGAGGTGCAAGATGCTCAATATTGTTCTTGTAGAGCCGGAAATTCCTATGAATACTGGGAATATTGCCAGGACATGTGCTGCGACCAGGAGCAGGCTGCATCTTGTGAAGCCGTTGGGATTTGATATATCTGATAGGGCAGTTAAAAGGGCTGGGCTGGATTACTGGCCGATGGTTGATATCACAGTATATGAAAATCTTGATGAGTTTTTGTCTTTGCATGGAAACGAGGATTTGTGGCTCACAACGACAAAAGCTCCCAGACCGTATACTGACGCTCATTTCGAAGATAACTGCTGGATATTGTTTGGAAAAGAGACTGCGGGACTCCCCAAGTTTCTCAGAGAGCAATACAGCGACAGATGTGTCAGATTACCAATGAGGGAAGACGCCAGAAGTTTGAACCTTGCCAATACTGTGGCGGTAATTTGCTATGAGGCATTGCGCCAACAGGGATTTCAAGGGCTTAAAGGGACCGGCGAAATGGCGGAAGATTCAAGAAACCTGTAAGATGCAATATTAAAGCGAATAACTCAAAGTAAGTATCAAATAAAAGGAGAATGAACGATGAACTATAACAAGAAATCTGTTCGAGACATCGATGTGTCTGGCAAAAAAGTGCTGTTGCGCTGCGATTTTAACGTTCCCCTTAAGGGCGGGGTAATTACCAGCGACAAGAGAATAGTGGCTGCCCTGCCAACAATAAAATACCTCCTTGAAAACAATGCTGCTGTTATTGCCTGCTCTCACATGGGCAAGCCAAAGGGTGAGTTTGACCCTGCGCTTTCCCTTGCTGTTGTTGCCAAACGCCTCTCTGAGCTTTTGGGACAGGAAGTTAAGATGGCAAAGGATGTTGTTGGAGACAGCGCAACATCTATGGCAAAGGAACTTAAGCCAGGAGAAATTATGCTGCTGGAAAACCTTCGCTTTGACAAGGGCGAGACAAAAAACGACCCTGAGTTTGCCAAAAAACTGGCATCCATGGCCGATATTTATGTCTCTGACGCATTTGGCACTGTGCACAGAGCCCATGCTTCAACGGCCGGCGTAGCTGATTACCTCCCCGCAGTGTGCGGCTTCCTTATTGAGAAGGAACTCGGGATTATGGGCAAGGCTCTGGCAGATCCGGAGAGGCCCTTTGTTGCAATCCTTGGCGGAGCAAAAGTTTCTGACAAGCTGAATGTTATTTCAAACCTGCTCGATAAAGTTGACACCCTGATTATCGGCGGTGGAATGGCATATACATTTATGGCGGCAAAAGACTGGAGCATCGGAAAGTCCCTGTTTGACGCTGAGAAGATAGACTACTGCAAAGAGATGATGGAAAAAGCCGAAAAGAACGGCGTAAAGCTGCTTCTGCCTGAAGATACAGTTGTGGCAGCCGGATTCCCTGATCCTATTGACGCACAGATTGAGGTTAAGAACGTCCTGTCCACCCAGATACCTGATGACATGATGGGCCTTGACATCGGCGAGAAGACCCGTGAGGTTTTCGCTTCCGCTGCTAGGGATGCAAAGACGGTGGTGTGGAACGGCCCCATGGGAGTTTTTGAGAATCCGACACTTGCAGCTGGTACAATCGCCGTTGCTAAAGCTCTGGCAGATAGCGACGCTGTTACCATCGTTGGCGGCGGAGATTCGGCGGCAGCTTGCGAGCAGCTGGGATTTGCCGATAAAATAACTCACATATCCACCGGCGGCGGAGCTTCTCTTGAGTTCCTGGAGGGCAAGGAGCTTCCAGGCGTTGCATGCCTGCTGGACAAATAATTAAGAGGTGTCGTTGGGATGAATAGAAAATATCGCAAGACTGTTATTGCAGGCAACTGGAAAATGAATATGAAGCCGTCAGATGTAAAGCCTTTTGCTGATGAGCTTAAAAGCATGGTTACCCGTGCAAAATGGTGCGAAACCGTCATATGCGCCCCATTTGTAGATATTCCAGCTGCTGTTAAGGTGTTTAAGGACTGCCGCATAGCAGTTGGCGCGGAAAACCTTAACGAAAATCCAAGCGGCGCCTATACAGGTGAAATCGCCGCTGATATGCTGGTGGACTTGGGAGTAAAGTATGTGATCATCGGCCACTCAGAGCGCCGCCAGTACTATGGAGAGACAGACATATCTGTGAATAAAAAAGTCCATGCTGCGTTGAATGCGGGGCTCCAGCCGATAATATGTGTCGGTGAGAGCCTTGAACAGCGGGAACTGGGCATAACAATTGAGCTTATTAATCTTCAGGTGAAGACTGCTTTGGCAAACGTGCCTGCGGATAAGGTGCGTAAGGTGATTATTGCCTACGAGCCGATATGGGCGATAGGAACTGGAAAGACTGCTACTGCCGAGCAGGCAGGCGAGGTTTGCTGCGCAATAAGGTCAGTGATCAGGAACCTCTACGGAGCAAGAGTTGCCAGGGCTATCACAATACAGTACGGTGGCTCAATGAATGAGAAAAACGCCGCAGAGCTTTTGGCTCAGCCTGATATTGACGGAGGACTCATCGGCGGAGCTTCGCTTGCCCCAGAGAAATTCGCTGCAATAATTAATGCTGCAAATCAGGAGTAAATATGAAAAAACCTATTGCTTTAATTATTATGGACGGCTTTGGCATTGATAAGCCGGATCCGGAAAAAAACGCTATTACCGCCGCAAACACGCCTGTAATAGATAAGTTGCTGGCGGAATGTCCGTGGAGCCAGCTGGAAGCCTCGGGTGAAAATGTCGGACTGCCTGACGGGCAGATGGGCAACAGCGAAGTGGGGCACACAAATATCGGTGCCGGCAGGATTGTGTTTCAGGATCTGCCCAGGATAACCCGTTCGATCCGTGATGGCAGCTTTTTCGAGAACAAGGAATATGCTGCAGCAATGGATTCCGCTAAAGAAAACGGCGGGGCGCTCCATCTTATGGGCCTTATGTCAGACGGCGGTGTCCACAGCCATAATTCGCACACGTGGGCTTTTCTTGAGATGGCAAAACGCCGTGGCCTTGATAAAGTCTATATCCACTGCTTTATGGATGGACGTGATGTTCCGCCTTCCTCAGGTAAGGAATATATTGAAGAGTGCGTAGAAAAATGCCGTGAGATTGGTGTCGGCAAGATTGCAACTGTCTCCGGCAGGTTCTATGCAATGGATAGGGATAACAGGTGGGAGCGCGTTGAAAAAGCCTACAACGCTATAGTTTGCGGCGAGGGCGAGTACGATCCTGACCCTGTTCATGCAATGCAGGCTTCATATGACAGCGGAGCCACAGATGAATTTGTTGTACCTGTTGTTTGCGACAAGGACGGTATGGTAAAACCAGGCGATTCAGTGATATTCACAAACTTCCGCCCTGACCGTGCTAGAGAAATAACACGTACATTTGTAGATCCTGATTTTACTGGATTCGAGAGGAAGAAGGGCT
>CALXCS010000129.1 GCA_944386875.1 uncultured Oscillospiraceae bacterium | reverse complement strand
CAGCGAGGAGTACGGCGTGGGCTTCCGCAAGGGGTCAGATATGGCCGCCGCGCTCAATGATTTCTTTGCCGAGAAATATGCCGACGGCACTATGACGGAGCTGGCTACTACTTACGGCGTCCAGGCGGCGCTTATAGAGCAGTAAGTTAACGCGCATCGCAATCTTTCATTCGCAAATCAAAAGCAGAGGACTCGTTCCTCTGCTTTTGGCCGGTTTGCCGGCGCCGCAGTTATAAGATAAAGGCAGGTAAAACCATGTTCCAGACGGTCATCGGAGCCCTGAACCAGGGCTTTTTAGTCACACTGAAGCTATTTGCGATAACTCTTGCAGGGGCTATTCCCCTGGGGCTTGTCGTCTCCTTCGGCTCCATGAGCCGCATTGCACCGCTGCGTTATCTCACAAAAACGGTGGTGTGGATAATCCGCGGCACTCCGCTGATGCTTCAGCTCATTATTATATTCTATATACCCGGCTACATATTGCCAGGCGGAAGTCCCTGGCGGGGCGAGGCCGGACGGTTCACAGCTTCGGCTATCGCTTTTATCATCAACTACGCCTGCTATTTCTCTGAAATATACAGGGGCGGAATACAGGGCGTACCTGCGGGGCAGCAGGAGGCCGGTCAGGTTCTTGGCATGACAAAGAGTCAGATATTTTTCAAAGTCACGCTGTTGCAGATGATAAAACGCATCATTCCGCCCATGTCCAACGAAATTATTACCCTTGTAAAGGACACGTCCATTGCCAGGATAATCTCAATGCAGGAGGTAATCTGGGCGGGCTATGCCTTTTTAAAAGGTTCCCACGGCTATTCGGGACTCCAGTGGCCGCTTTTCTTCACCGGAGTTTACTATCTGGTATTTAACGGCGTCCTTACCCTCCTCTTTGGATGGCTGGAGAAAAAGATGGACTATTTTAAGAGCTGAGGAGGTGCGGGAATATGTCAATACTCAGTGTAAACAAGCTGGAAAAAAACTTTGGGCGCACAGTAGTCCTTCGGGATATAACTTTCTCCCTGGAAAAGGGAAAGTGCCTTGCCATTATCGGCTCCTCAGGAAGCGGGAAGACCACCCTTCTCAGGTGCCTTAATTTCCTTGAGACACCCAGCGGAGGCACAATATCCGTAAATGACCAGGTGCTTTTTGACGCCGCCGACCCCAGCACCCAGTTGGAGAGCCAGGTGCGGATGAAACGGCTCCACTTTGGGCTTGTCTTTCAGAGTTTTAACCTCTTCCCCCAGTACACCGCCTTGAAGAACGTAACTCTGGCGAAGGAGCTGCTCTCTAAGGAGCGTCCGGATTACAAAGCAAACAAGCGTCATATTCTGGAAGAGATACATAATGAGGGCAAGGAATTATTAAAGCAGGTGGGTCTTGGAGACAAGATGGACAACTACCCGTACCAGCTATCGGGCGGCCAGCAGCAGCGTGTCGCAATAGCCAGGGCGCTGGCTATGGGGCCAGACATCCTGTGTTTTGATGAACCCACCTCCGCGCTGGACCCTGAACTTACCGGCGAAGTCCTCAAGGTTATAAAGGGCCTTGCAGACAAAGAAACCACCATGGTAATAGTCACCCACGAGATGGCCTTTGCCCGGGACGTGGCGGATTACGTGATATTCATGGACGGAGGCGTTATCGTGGAGCAGGGGCCGCCATCCCAGGTTATAGAGAGCCCCCAGGAGGAGCGCACCAGGCATTTCCTGGAGCGGTATTCAAATGGATAAATATGCTCTTCCGTATTGGCTTAGCCGCCGCCGCATGGTATAATTGTTATACTGATAAATGGGCTGTGTCCCGTAAATTAAGGAGGCTTAAAAATGCAGGAAGTTTTCGATTTTTTGAAGAAATGCAAAACGTACTATCTGGCCACTTGCGAAAACGGCCAGGCTCGGGTCCGTCCCTTTGGAACTGTAGACATCTATGACGGCACGCTGCGTATCCAGACCGGCGCCTCAAAGCCGGTATCACACCAGCTCAAGGAAAATCCTAAAGGTGAGATCTGCGCCTTCGACGCCGAAACCGGCACATGGCTGCGGATTGCGGCGACATTTGTTGAGGATCCCCGCATCGAGGCCCAGGAACACATGCTGGACGCATATCCCAATCTCCGTAAAAATTACGCTCCTGGGGACGGGAACACTATTATCTACTATCTGAAGGATGCGGAAGCTACATTTTCCTCCTTTTCCGCTCCATCCAGGACCGTGAAATTCTAATTTTATAAAAAATCTCCTCCTGCGGCGCAGGAGGAGATTTTTTATTGCAGGCGAAACCGCTGAACTGTCCTGGGGTCCCGCTTACAGTAAAAGCGGTATCAGAAGATACAAAATCTTCTGATACCGCAAATACAAACTGTATTACCAGAATTTCCGCAAGCCCTCAATATCCTCTTTCATAACTGCAATGTGGTCATCCTTGTAAAACTGCTCCCTCTCATAGATAAAGCATTTGCATCCCAGGCTCTCCGCCACTTTCATAGGCTCCTCATAGTCGCGCACCAAATCAGTGAACGGGCCCTGCATGGCGTGGAACATGCGGCCGTATGCCTCCATAGCCTCAGGCGAACGTGTTCCATCTGCCGCCGGCAGAGGAATTACAGCTTTCATACCGTATATCTTTGTACACGGTTTTACATGCATAAGTTCAAAACGTCCGGGATACTTCTTCAGCAGCGGCACAGGGTCGGCGCCGGCGCACACCACCCATCCCAGGTCCAGCTGGGAACACACATACAGCGGGTCAGTGTTTTTCAGGAGAGTCTCAATCAGGTACTCTCCCCTATCGAATATAAACTCCGCAGCCATGTTGTGGAAGAAAACCTTAAAACCATACTCGTGGGCTTTCTTTCCAATAGCATTCAGTTCCTCCGCAGTCCGGAGCGCCTCCTCATGGGTCCTGGCGCGTGTGTATCCAGCCACATATTTAACTCCCAGTTCCTGGAGTATATCTATATCGTCCTGGAGCCCGCGCCTGTCAAGTGCTCCAAAAGGCAGCTCCGAATGTATCATCTTCAGGCCGTATTTTTTCAGGCAGTCGGCCATCTCCCTGGTGGCGGGATGATGGTGCTCTATCCCGTCAAATCCAAGCTCAGCTATCGCGCTGAACTCTTCCTCCATAGTCATACCCGTTTCAACGATGCCAAAATTGTCTGTCGTCATGTATAATTCACGCATAGGAGTACCCTCTTTTCTCAGTATTTTGCATATTTTTCACTCTATCACACTGGTAATTACATGTCAAGGTGTTTGCAAAGTTTTGTTAAAAAACAAGATTTTAAAACTGGTGCAATAAAATATACGGGATAAGAAGTTGCTTATCCCGTATATTTTAAAGATTTATCCTCTAAATGGATTATAAATCTATCAAAACTGAAATTACAAATACTTTGTTTTTATTTCATGAAATGCTTGTAAAGCATTTCATGAAATATTATACTATTTAGCAGGAGGTGATATATAGTGGAATTACGAGTATTGCGCTATTTCCTTGCTGTCGCTATGGAGGGCAATATAACGACCGCTGCAAATCTTCTGCATCTCTCCCAACCAACCCTGTCCAGGCAGATTCACAATCTTGAAGATGAACTTGGGCAAAAATTGCTTATAAGAAAAAGCCACCATATCGAACTCACTTCTGAAGGGATTAGATTCCGCAAGCGCGCTGAAGAAATAGTCACGTTAGCCGACAAGGCTCTTGTTGAATTTTCTTCACATTCAAAAGGTGTAAGCGGAGACATCTATATAGGATGCGGAGAGACTCGTGTACTTCATCTGCTGACAGAAGTAGCCCACAGCCTTCAGAATGATCACCCTGGTATCCGTTTTCATCTGCACAGCGGAAATGACCAGGATGTTACTGAACGCCTTGACAGAGGTGTTTTGGACTTTGGTGTGCTGATATCGCCATACACGTTAGACAAATACGAAAGTCTGATTCTTCCAGAAAAGGAGTTATGGTATGTGCTCATGCGTAAAGATAGCCCTCTGGCCAGCCATGTCACAATACGGCGGGAAGATTTGCTGGATAAGCCTCTTATATTCTCACAGCAGGCCATAAGCATCAAACCTGTCAACGAATTCCGTCAATGGTTTGGCGATTATTTTGAACGTCTCAATATTGCCGCAACTTTTAATCTTGTTTATAATGCCTCGATGCTGGTTGAAGCAGGCATGGGGTACGCTTTAACCATCGGTCAGATGATAGACACTTCGGAAACTAGCAAACTGTGTTTCAGGCTAATGGAGCCGGAGCTC
>CALXCS010000128.1 GCA_944386875.1 uncultured Oscillospiraceae bacterium | reverse complement strand
AACGCCAGGCCTCAGAGGATTACTGCGCAAGGTATATGAAGTTCCTTTCAAAAGCGAAAACAGAACGGGAAACTGTCTCTGAAGGGATACGCCTTGCCAAAGAGGCAGGATTCAGGGAGTATGCCGGGGAAGGTGGACTCCACCCGGGAGATAAGATTTACAGAAGCGTCAGGGGTAAGGCCCTTATGCTTGCCGTTATAGGAAAGCTGCCTATGAGCTATGGGTGCCAGATAGGGGCAGCGCATATCGACTCACCGCGTCTTGACCTGAAGCAGGCTCCTCTCTATGAGGACAGTGAGGTTGCATACTTTAAGACACATTACTATGGCGGTATTAAAAAATATCAGTGGGTAGCGATTCCTCTTGAACTTCACGGTGTTGTTGTGACAAAAAGCGGTGAAGTAAAAGAGATTTCTATTGGAGGCGAAGAGGGTGAGCCTGTTTTTGTTATCAGCGACCTTCTGCCGCATCTGGCTGCTTCTCAGATGAAAAAGACCCTCTCCGAGGCTATCCCAGGTGAAAACCTGAATATCATCATCGGCAGCGAGCCTGCTAAAGATGATGACGGCTCCGACAGGGTGAAGCTCACTGTTATGAAGATAATAAACGAGAAGTACGGCATAACTGAAGAAGACTTCCTCTCTGCCGAGCTTGAGGCGGTTCCGGCGCTTCCTGTACGAGAGGTGGGCTTCGACAGATCCCTGATAGGCGGATATGGCCATGATGACAGATCCTGCGCTTTTGCAGAACTGGCAGCCATACTCGATATCGATTCACCTGAGAAGACCTGCGTCTGCATTTTGGCAGATAAGGAGGAGGTGGGCTCTCAGGGCGTAAGCGGTATGCAGTCTCAAGCCTTCGAGTGCTTCATTGAGGATATATGCGCCGCTCAGGGTGTGGAAATAAGGCGCTGCTTTGAGCGTTCCTTCTGCATCTCTGCGGATGTTACTAATGCTTTTGACCCCACTTATCCTGAAGTTTCAGATAAACGCAATAACTGCAAGCTCAACTACGGTATGGGTATTGCTAAATTTACAGGCTCAAGAGGTAAGGGCGGCTCAAATGACGCCTCTGCAGAGGTTGTTGGACGTATACGTAAGATATTTGCCGAAAACGGAGTTATCTGGCAGATGGGTGAACTGGGCAAGGTGGACGAAGGCGGCGGAGGAACTGTTGCCAAGCTTATGGCCAACCGTAATATCGACACCATCGACGCCGGAGTGCCGGTTATCTCCATGCACTCCCCATATGAGATTGTTGCAAAACTGGACTGCTACATGACCTACAAGGGCATGAAGGCCGTATATATGGAGAAATAAGTGTTTAAAGGCAGTCCTCAAAGCCTTGGGCTTGGGGACTGCCTTTAAGCATGATTCATTAATTGGTATTTAATATGCAGTGTGTGAGCTATTACAATTCTCCAATTGGAAGAATCCTTTTGGCAGCTGATGATATCGGCCTTGTCGGACTGTGGTTTGAGGGCCAGAAGTATTTTGCAAATTGCCTTAAAGAGCCATATCAGGAGCGGGAAGTTCCCATTTTTGACAAAGCGAAAAACTGGCTCCAGGTCTATTTTTCAGGAAAAGAGCCTGATTTTAAAGTGCCCATTCATTTTATCGGTACGGAATTTCAGCGGGAAGTTTGGAATATCCTGCTTACGATTCCCTATGGGCAGACCGTGACTTATGGGGAGATTGGGAAAATTTTAGCGGCAAAAAGGGGAGTCCCACACATGTCCGCCCAGGCCGTAGGAGGCGCAGTGGGACATAATGAGATTTCGATCATTGTCCCCTGCCATCGTGTCGTGGGCGCGGATGGCAGCTTAACAGGGTATGCCGGCGGTATTGATAAAAAGGTGCGGCTTCTAACTCTGGAAAAGGCCAATATGACTTCGCTTTTTGTCCCGAAAAAAGGTACGGCTGTTTAAAATGAACCAAAAAAGAAACGGCGGAAGGGAGAAAATCCCAGAGGCCGTTTCTTTTTTTAAGAAAACTTTATTTCTGCTCAATAAAATAAATATATGGACATATCATTATATTACACAATAATCAAAATCTTACTCCGCAGAAAATTGTTTTGTTTGACAAGATGATGGTTTTTGCAAAAAACTTTTGACATGTGCAAAATTTATTTGACAAAAAAACGCAAAGTTTCTTTGCATGTAGGATTATGAGTGCATAAGTAAGATTTTCAATGTTTACGTGCAATACCTGGAAAGTTTACAATAATAATATAAATATTTTATAGGAGGTTTTCGATATGAAACTAAGAAAAGCAGCAGTGTTCGTTTTAACAATTTGCGTACTTATCTCAATGTTTTCTATCCCCGCAGGCGCCGTAGGCATTTCTGACGCCGTGGAAGCCTCGGAACAGTTGTTTGTCCTCCAGGTGAGACAGCTGGCCTCAGTACTGCTCTCCGCCGGAGTATATCCTGAGAAGGAGCTTTACGGCATGGAGGATGTGGACTTCAACGATTTATATTTAGGCGATGAAATACCTACATACGTTTTGACGGAAGATGGAGTGTCAGGTTCCAGTGAAGTCAGATATTTTCCGGTACTTGAGGACGGCCAATGGGTGGCGACATGCGCGGCGTACTACGATACTGCCGGCGAATTGCAGGCGAACATATCCACAAATTTTGTGGAGGAATACAGCCAGACAAATGGTATAGACAATAGGGTGGCCATAGTTTTTTCAGAGGAAGAATCATACCTTTTAAAGGGCAATGCGATGTCGCCCTTGAGAGCTGGCGCAGCATCTGCCGCAGTGTCCCAAACGGTTTCTTCCCTTGATACTGTTGAGCTGTCTCCACAGATAAGTGTACCGGTGACGCCTATGGGAGAAACGGATAATCCTAATTATGATTATTTATCTGTACCAATTGATCACCAAGAGGGTGATTATACATTTTGGGCTGCCTGTGCGTCTTCTATAATTAGGTATTTTCCTGGT
>CALXCS010000127.1 GCA_944386875.1 uncultured Oscillospiraceae bacterium | reverse complement strand
GTAATCGACGAATTGGCCGATTTCAAGACTGGTCTGGCCGCTCCAAATGATGTCATCGGCTGTTATATGGTTGCCCTTGCTGTCGTATATGTAGTCGTAGATCTCCACCTCGATGGTGTAATCGTCAATTATCTCATAGCCCTTGGCCATCCAGGGTACACAGTCCTCGATAGGGGCGCCGGTGTAGGGCTGCCAGAAGAGCCTTGCCCAGAGTTCTGCCTTACCTACGGAGCCGGGGGAAGCAGGGGCGAAAGGCCCTACGTTAACGGAGTTGGAGGACATGGTTATAACCACGTTGTCCACCTGAGTATCCACATTTCGTCCGCCGGCTACAGGGAATTCCCTGTCAGCGACAGTGATGCCGCCCTCGTCGCCGGAACCCTCATTTTCATTGTTGCCGTTATCGTTTGAATTGTTATTGTTGTTTGTGTCATCCTCATCTCCACTGCTGGAGCAAGCCGCCAGAGAGAATACCATAACCAGGCAGAAAAGCAATGCTAAAAACTTTTTCACGTTTTTCATCGTATCATCTCCTTGTTATTATTCTTTGTCAAAATCGGTTTGCTGTGTCTGTCGGAGCGATAGCCGCTTCTGCGGCTGAGACTGACCACACCTCCTTTCGTGAAAAGTTATAGGAGCATCCTGGGATAGCACAGGATACAAAAGGCAATTGCCTTTTGTATAAAGTTATTAAACAACATTTTGTTGTTAAATTCAACTATTAAATTCCGATAATTAATATTAAAATTTGTTGTTTATTACAATAAAGCGGCAGGCAGGCGGACTGCCGCTTTGGCTGACATGCCGTTTGCAGGTGTTTTATACTAAAGAGTGAAGCAAAGACGGTCCGCTGTGCCAGCTATTATAGTTGCGTGCAGAAAATGCCAGTGATATAATAAAAATATATTGAAGCGTTTGGATATTTTGACAATGTGGCGGGCTGATTGACCAAAGCGGTTAAGCTCGCCTTATAATTAATATTAAAATATATTAAACTAAAGGCGTTGGAGAATTATGGATATTACAAGCCGCAAAAATGAGAAAGCTGTACATATGAAGAAACTCGGCGTCTCCAAGGAGTACAGGCGAATCTCCGGGGAGTTTTTGTGCGATGGCGTAAAACTCCTTGAAGAGGCAGTAAAATCGGGCGCAGATATAAGACAGGTTTTCCTGTGTGGAGACATTCAGGTGGAGATACCTGAGAGCGCAAGAGTATTTACTGTTACGAAAGAAGTCCTGGAGGCTGTGTCGCCGCTGAAAACGCCGCAGCCTGTCGTATTTTCTGTTGGCATGGCGCGGGAAAACTTATCAGGCGATATAAAAAACTCGATAATTCTTGAAAACATGCAGGACCCAGGCAATGTGGGCACTGTTATAAGGACGGCAAACGCTTTTCACATAAAAGATGTGATTTTAACCGGAGCATGTGCAGATCCATGGAGCCCAAAAGCTGTCCGTGCCACAATGGGTGCTGTTTTCAGACAGAGGATACGAGAGATGACGCTGGAGGAACTTGAAAGCGCAGGGCGTGAGGTGCCTATATATGGCGCCGCTTTAAGCCGGAACGCCAGGGACATAAGGGATGTGGAGCTTGGCGGGTGCGCTGTCGCTATAGGGAGCGAAGGCCGCGGGCTCACACGGGAACTTTTAAGTATATGCTCAGGGGAATTAATTATTCCAATGAGCCCTGGCTGCGAATCGCTAAATGCAGCGGCTGCCGCATCTATAATTATGTGGGAAATGACCGGAAAGCAGCTTTAAATAATACATTATTATAATGTAGAGAGTGAGGTGGACAAAAATGCCGGAGCTTAAATATTGGATATGGCTTTCGTCTTTACGGGGAATAAGCGCCAAGGACAAAGTACTGCTCATTGATAGATTCGGATCGCCTAGAGATATATATTTTGCCAGAGACTGGGAGTATAGCCAGGTGATATCAGGCGATGCCACTCCGCTTCACGATAAGAACATGGACAGGGTGGGGGAGATACTTGATGCCTGCGAAAGGGAGAATATCTCAATTGTCACATTGAAGGATTCGGGATATCCGGAGCGGCTAAAGAATATATATGATCCGCCGGTGCTTCTGTATGTAAAAGGGAAACTGCCGCCAATTGATGAGAGGGCGGCAATAGCTATAGTGGGCACGCGCAGCTGCACGCCTTACGGTGTCGTCATGGCCGAGAGAATGGCGTATGAGATTGCCAGAGGCGGAGGACTGATCGTTACAGGGCTTGCTAAAGGAATAGACTCTGCGGCCGCTCAGGGTGCCCTTCGAGGGAATGGAAAAGTTGTGGGGGTTCTGGGGTGCGGCGTGGATGTAGTATATCCGCCGGCTAACAAGGGGCTTTTTCAGGATGTTGAGACTGTTGGCGCCCTTGTCAGCGAGTATCCGCCCGGTGCGGAACCGCTGAGCCGTCATTTCCCAATGAGAAACAGGATAATAAGCGGGCTCTCTTTGGGAGTGCTTGTAATTGAGGCGCCCATTAAGTCAGGGGCGCTTATAACTGCTGCCAGAGCTTTGGAACAGGGCAGAGATGTTTTTGTTGTCCCAGGTAATGCTGACTCTGCCGCTTGCAGGGGGTCAAACGAACTGCTGCGGGAGGGGGCGGCTGTTGCTCTTTCGGGCAGAGACGTCCTGGAGGAGTATGCCGGCATTTTAGGCGGTATTGATACTGATAAGGAACTTGTGCCGTTAGACAAGGAACAGGTTGAAAAACTTGTGGAAAATCAGCGAAATTCCGCATCTAACAGGAAGAAAGATACAAAGAAAGTGATTGACAACGGAGACGGGCAGGGTTATATTGACTTAAAGATAAACCGAGGGGATTTATCTTCCAATGAGATTGCAATAATAGAAGCAATGAATGGGAACACAGTCTATGTGGATGATATAATATTAAATAGCGGGCTTACTGCGGCGCAGGTACTGTCGGGCCTTACAGTTTTGGAGATCAAAGGGGCAGTGTCCAGAGAGCCGGGCAAGCGTTACTCACCGCATGTTATTATTATTGACTAGACTGTGTTGTTTAGGACATATCGGAAGAACAATTATGAGTAGTAAAAGGAATGGACGGGTTTAATGGCGAAAGGGAAAACTAATCTCGTTATAGTTGAGTCTCCGGCAAAAGCTAAGACAATTGGGAAGTATCTTGGGCCTGGGTATAAAGTCACTGCCTCCATGGGGCACCTGAGGGACCTTCCGAAAAGTACCCTTGGAATCGATATTGAGGGCGGCTTTATACCGGACTATAGGCCGGTAAAAGGGCGCGAAGATACTATAAAGGAGTTGGAAAAAGCAGCGGGCAGCAGCCAGCGCGTTTACCTGGCTACCGACCCCGATAGGGAAGGCGAAGCGATCTCGTGGCACCTGAAAGAACTCCTTCACATACCTGATAACCAAGTGTACAGAGTTACATTTAATGAGATAACAAAGAAAGTTGTATCTGAAAGTATACAGCACCCCAGACAGATAGACCAGAATCTGGTGGATGCCCAGCAGGCGCGCAGACTGCTTGACAGAATAGTGGGTTACAAGCTGTCACCTCTGCTTTGGAAGAAGATTAAGAGAGGCCTGTCTGCCGGACGTGTCCAATCTGTCGCCACACGGATGGTTGTGGACAGAGAAGAGGCAATAAGGGCGTTTGTACCTGAGGAATATTGGCTGCTGGATGCAAAGCTTCACCACAGTTCAGGCGCCCAGTTTTTGGCCAGGTATTACGGTTCAAATGGGAAGAAAGGGGAACTTAACAGCCAGGAGCAGGTTGACGCTGTAGAGGCGGCTGTAAAAGAGGCGGAATTTGTCGTAACTGCAGTAAAGAGAAAGGACAAGACCCGTTCCCCAGCTCCGCCGTTTATTACTTCGACACTTCAGCAGGAGGCGTCCAGAAAACTCGGTATGACGCCCCGCCGGACAATGTCGGTTGCACAGCAGCTCTACGAAGGCGTTGACGTGGCTGATGAAGGAACAGTTGGACTTATAACGTATATGAGAACGGACTCCCTGCGCCTTTCTGAAGAGGCTCTGTCCGCGGCAGGGAGGATAATCCCGTCGCGCTACGGAAGTGATTATTACCAGGGGCCGCGGCGTTATAAAAGCAAAAACTCCGCTCAGGACGCCCATGAGGCGATACGTCCCTCCGATGCGTCGCTGACGCCGGAGACGGTAAAAAGCAGCCTTACAAACGACCAGTATAGGCTTTATAGGCTTATATGGAACAGGTTTATTGCAAGCCAGATGACCAACGCCGTTTACGATAGCGTTACAACAGATGTGAC
>CALXCS010000126.1 GCA_944386875.1 uncultured Oscillospiraceae bacterium | reverse complement strand
ACCAAGATGCACGCAGTCTGACGGGTCCCCGTCTATGCAGCGCAGCCTTGAAAAAGCCTCATCACCCACAAGCCGGCGCTGTTCTTCCTCAGTATGGCGCCGGTGACTTCCCAGCGCAAAAATAAGGGTCACATCTTCGTCTCGCACGCCGGCGGCATCAAGTTCCTCCAGAAGAGCCGGCATCACCTTGTAAGTAGGCATTGGGCGCGTTATGTCACTTGTTATTATTGCTATCTTTTCGCCAGGTTTTACAATCTCCCGCAGTCTTGACGAACCGATAGGTTCAGCCAGTGCTCTGCGCACTTCAGCCTCTCCGGTAAGATCAGCGGAAACTTCGTTTTGCTCAAGGACTGCCAGCAAGTTCCGATCAGGAACTGCAATCTCCTGTACACCGTTTCCAAACCCCAAGTTTATATTCATCAGCATCCCCCTAAGTTATATAGGCACTGCACGCATATTATACCATCCGTTCCGCCTTATATCAAACCTTTCTTGCACACGGTGCCCGCTTAAATGACGCTTTTATAAAAGTCAAGCGTACCAAAACCTCTGCCAAGCTGCGCCAGCAGATACGCTTCGCAGACTTTTCCAAGCTGCACCAGCACTTCTTCAGAGGCTCTGTAGGAAAATATCCGTCTGCCGTTACAAGATATAATGTATCTCATGGCCTCCAAAACTCCGGAGGTTACCGGCACTTCTCCACGGGCAAGGCCTTTTGCGCAGCTTGAACAATGCACTACTCCTCCGGTTAGCGACATCACCGGAGATTCAATATCCCTTCTTCCGCAAATATGACATGCCTCCAGCTGGGGCTCAAACCCCGCCAAACACATAGCCCGCAGTTCAAATCCCGATTTCACCATATTTTTAGGCAAGCGGCCTTCGCTTAATGCGTAAAGGCAGTTGAGCACCAGGGACAGCATCTGAGGGTTAGGCATGTCTGCGTCTGCAAGAGTCTCCATAAGCTCGGCAAAATAAGATCCCAAGGCCATTGCAGCCAGGTCATCTCTTATGCCCAGAAAGAGCTCTATACTATTGGCTTCGGTCAGCACATACCTGTCACGCTGAAAAAAAAGCGTCATATCAGAGTAGGCCAGGAACTGTGTAGAAGCAGCGGTACGGCTTCCTCTGCGCTTTGCGCCTTTAGCCGAAACCGTTATTTTCCCCTCCGTAGACGTAAGAACCGTAAGTATCCGGCTGGACTCCCTATATTCAGTTTCCCTGAGCACAAGGCCCGTTGTTTTTATGTACATGTTCCCCTCCGGGCGGCTTTTGCCGCCCATTCTGCCGGTTAATCACGCCGGCACTGAGGCAGACTCTTCCGCCTCCAGTTCCTTGTATATGGAATAAAAGACAATGTTTCCCGTCTCCCAGAAAAGACGCCAAAAAGATTCACTTTTCATATATATACCTCTCATATCCGGCATAATTATTTTTTGCTGCCGGAGGCCTTATATGAGAGGTAAAAATTTGCTTTAAAGTATTCTACAGAACATCCAGATTATATCATCTCCCGTCTACAGCTTCAAGCTGCCTAAAGTTCTGATGTTCCTCACTTTATATATACACTAATGTCTGCTATAATATGGCATAAGCACTTGCGTTTATACGCGGAAAGGAAAGATAAATGGTAGATGGAAAAATACACGTGGG
Source organism: uncultured Oscillospiraceae bacterium (assembly GCA_944386875.1). GTDB lineage: Bacteria > Bacillota > Clostridia > Oscillospirales > Oscillospiraceae > RUG626. The sequence continues at coordinate 1,452 of CALXCS010000126.1, read as the reverse complement.
CATAGGCTTCGCCACCGGCCGCACGAGTTTTCAGAATGTGCTGCGTTCCTATATATTTCACCTTCGGGAGTCTAAATTTTTAGAGTCATCGAGAATAGCGCTGTCACTTTTTGTGGCTTTTGATCCGTCATATATGAACACCACCAGGGCAGACTACGAAAATGTGGAGAGCTCCGTAAGGCAAGCATTTTACTCAATCAAAATTATAGGCCCTGACGATGTGGAGGATATCAAAAAATCCATGTTGTCAAACGGTGTAATCAATGAAAGCGAGATAGACAATTGTTTCGGCAACGGATATGCCATCCAGCGCAATATTGTCGTCTTTGAGGCAATGCGGGAACATGTGGACTATCTCATATTCCTCGATGACGACGAGTATCCCATGGCAGTTACCCAGTCAGGCGACTGCGCCCTGTGGAGCGGCCAGCATGTCATAGAAAGCCATACAAAATATCTGCAATTTTCGGATATCACAAACGGCTACCACTGCGGATATATATCCCCACTGCCGTCCATTGAATTTGATTCCATTGTAGATGAGTCCACTTTCAGAGATTTTGTAGAATCAATGAGCAGCGACATTCTCTCCTGGGACAACGTCCTGCAGGTAATAAAAAACGGCGGCGTAACTTATGCCGACAAACAGATATTGGTAGAAAGAAGTCCTATATTGGTGCCCGAGGAAAACAACGCCAAATTCATAACTGGAGGAAATCTAGGACTTAATCTCACAAACATCGCAAAAGTCCTTCCGTTTTACAATCCTCCCGGCGCACGAGGCGAGGACAGCTTCCTCAGCACCTGCCTTCACAAACACACAGTTAAGCGTATACCCACTTACACCTTCCACGACGGTTTTTCCATGTACGGGACGCTTCTGAACGGGGTTCTTCCAACTGACTTGCACAACGTATCATTCTATGATTCCGGAGCCATTATACAGCGGTTCTACCGCGCCTGTATAGGTTGGGTCCGCTATAAACCGCTCTATATATACATAACCCGCAGAAGTGATTATCAGGCAATTATGGAAGACACAATCGGCCGTCTAAAAAAGGCAATCCCGCGGGTATGTGCGTATTTCAACAACTACGATTTTGAAAATATACTCATAGAACTTGAGAAATACAACAGCAAGGTAATCCAGCACTCTCAGGATTTTGAGCACGCCAGGCATACCTGGGAAAAATTAAAGAGCACTTTGGAAAATTAGGCCGGTTTCTCTGGCTTTTCAGGTAGATTCCACTGTCTGACTCTCTAGATTTAATAAAAATATACTCTCACATTTTTGTGAGAGTATATTTTTATATTTTCATGTATCCGGCGCTTTTTATCTTCAATCGTCAGTATAGCCCAGGGTCTTCAGGTTGGCTCCGCTGTCCCGCCAATTTTTTGAGACCCGTACCCATGTGGACAGGTGTATCCGGCAGTCAAGAAGTTTCTCCATAT
>CALXCS010000125.1 GCA_944386875.1 uncultured Oscillospiraceae bacterium | reverse complement strand
GGCTTATCGGCGCTGCAGTCGACGGGGTGTGGAGAGTTCTATCCTGGGTGACGGCGGTCATGCTCCCTCCCATGGCGATTTTCTTCCCTCTGTTTACACTTCTGGAGGACCTGGGATACCTGCCGAGAGTGGCATTCAACCTCGACGAAGGATTCCGTCGATCCGGCGCCTGCGGTAAGCAGGCCCTCACCATGTGTATGGGATTCGGCTGCAACGCCGCAGGCGTTGTGGGATGCAGGATCATTGGCTCTGTCAGAGAGAGGATAGTCGCCATTGTCACAAACTGTTTTGTACCATGCAACGGGCGTTTCCCCATACTCACGGCAATGATCTCCATGTTTCTCATAACCGGCGGCAGCCTGGGCGGCGATATTGTCTCGGCCCTGATTTTAACAGGGTTTCTTGTTCTCAGTGTAGCGGCTACGCTTGCCGCCTCCGCCCTTTTGAGCAGGACGCTGCTTCGCGGGGAGGCCTCGTCCATGACCCTTGAACTTCCCCCTTTTAGAAAGCCAAAAATAGGGGAAATCCTTCTCCGCTCGTTCCTCGACAGGACAATATTCGTACTGGGCCGGGCGGCCGCCGTTGCCGCTCCCGCCGGACTGCTTATCTGGGTAATGGCCAATCTGACTATAAGCGGCCGTACCATACTGTCAATATGCACCTCGGCTCTGGACCCATTTGGCCGCCTTTTTGGAATGGACGGTGTTATACTCGGCGCCTTTATTCTAGGTCTGCCGGCAAGCGAAACGGTAATACCGATCATGATAATGGCGTACACTTCCGGTTCAACTCTTGCAGGCGCCGAAAGCACCGCCGCCCTTAAGGGGCTCCTATTATCCCACGGCTGGACGTGGGTTACCGCAGTATGCGTGCTTGTATTCACACTTATGCACTGGCCCTGCTCCACAACAATTATAACTATAAAGAAAGAGACCGGCAGTCTAAAATGGACCGCAGTCTCCGTCATCCTTCCAACAATCTTTGGGCTTGCGGCCTGCGGACTAATTTCCTGGGCAGCGCGTCTTTTCCAGATATAGCCGCAAAAGATAAAAGCGCCCTTCAGCAGCAACATTCATAAAGCAGCGAAATTTGTAACCTCTTCATTCATCAGCAGGCAGTTTTTCCCGTAATTCTTCCCGCTCATGCTCATATACGTCCGCGAACATTTGAAATCGGGCGTACTATGCCGCTCACTATATTGATAATGAAAAACCTGGCAATCATATTGACTTATCATGCGATCTGTGATATCTTCATTACAAAATATGTTTCTGCCGAGAAACGCTTATTCTTACTCCAGTAGGCCATGGAAGGAGTAAAAATAAGCGTCTATTTTTTATGGAGGTCTATATGGTATTTCGAGAGATGAGACGAAAAAAGCAGGAACTGCCGCAGCAGGAGATTTTGGATATTCTGCGTACGGGGACATCCGGTGTGCTTGCCCTCTTGGGCGACGGCGATTATCCCTACGCCGTCCCAATCAGTTATGTGTATGACGACGGAAAAATCTATTTTCACAGCGCAAAAAGCGGTCATAAAATAGATGCGATTCAAAGAACTGAAAAAGCGTCGTTTTGTGTGATTGATAAAGATTTAGTTGTGCCAAAGGAGTACACAACTTATTTCAGAAGTGTAATTGCTTTTGGGAAAATACGGGTAATCGAAGATGATGGCGAAAAGAGAGCAGCAATAGAAAAACTGGCGGTCAAATATGCGCCGGAAGATACTGCCGCAAGCCGTGATGAGGCCATAAGCCGCGAGTGGGAGCCTCTTTGTATGTTGGAAATGACAATCGACCACATAACAGGAAAAGAGGCGATAGAACTTGTAAAAGAAAAGGAAAAATTAAATAGACGTAAATAAAATCAGCCCGCCGGGGTTTCGTTTTATTGTGTAGTAGGCCAGCGTTACACAAACGCTGGCCTTTTTTATTTAAATTTAAGGAGTGAACGAATATGTGGCTTTTATTAGGTGCTGCATTAGCAGCAAGTTTTTTGACAGTTTAAATCCATCTGCCATCGCACAGCAGATGCCGCCCGCCGCGCTTTTTCCTTTTTAATTAAATTGAATCGTCATTAAATACCCAGTCACGTACTGGGACCACTTCATATGTATCCTTTCCTGTACGGCAGACGACAGTCCTTATTCCGGCATTTATTATCTGGCGGCGGCACATGGAACAGGAGGTAGTGTCAGTCAATATCTCCCCTGTCTTTGCGTCCCTGCCCGCCAAATACATAGTAGCGCCGATGCAGTCTCTTCTGGCAGCGGATATAATCGCGTTTGCCTCCGCATGCACGCTCCGGCACAGTTCGTACCTCTCGCCTGAGGGTATGTTCAGGTTCTCCCTCTTGCAGAAGTTTAAGTCGACGCAGTTCTTCCTGCCCCTTGGGGCGCCATTATAGCCCGTAGATATAATCTCATCGTCACGCACTATTATCGCCCCGTACATACGCCGAAGGCACGTTGAACGCTCCGCCACTGTATCTGCTATATCCAGGTAATAATTTATCTTATCCCGTCTTTCCATCTGGCACCTCTGTTTTTTGTTTTGTACATTATATCAGACTAATATTTCACGCGCAATATCCTCGTTACTGATACTATGCAATTTGCATATGTTGACACTGGCTTTGCAGTAATATATAGTTATAATATACAAAGTCTTTAGAAAGGTTGACCGGTACATATCCGGTTGGTTTGAGAGATGAAAGCTTTAGTATGTGAGATGTGCGGTGGCCATGACCTTGTAAAGCAGGACGGCCTGTATGTCTGCCAGGACTGCGGCACAAAATACACTGTTGAAGAAGCCAAAAAGATGATGGTCGAGGGGACTGTCGAGGTAGCCGGTACGGTTAAAGTGGACACTTCCGACAAGCTCTCCAACTTATATCAGCTGGCCAGGCGCGCCAGGGATGACAACAACAACGATATGGCGGAAAAGTATTATAATAGAATACTGGAGGAGGATCCCTCCAGTTGGGAAGCCGCCTTTTACGCAGTATATTATACGGCTATGAACTGCAAGATAGCCAACATCCAATCCGCCGCAATATCTGTAAATAACTGTATCGATTCAGTTTTCAAGCTTATAACTGAAAATGTACCTGATTTGGAGCAGCAGCAAGCCGATTATACCGAAATATATAATAAGGTAATCTATATTATCAATATGCTGCATAATGCGGCTGTCAATCACTATAACGGCATTGATATTCAAATACGGAATAAGTACACTCAGGAGCTCATAAACAGAGCTGTAGCCTGCTACAACACCTGTTATTATTTAGGAGATATGCTCACCAGATTCTTCGGGGAGCAGGAGGCCGCTAAAAAGCTGGCCGCCGAAGCCTGGAAGCTTGGCATATCAAAGCATGTGGCAACAAGCAAATTTATGAATTCCGCCAGTAAACAGTCGGCAAAAAACACTGTTGACACATACGCCGCCAAAGTCAAAGAGACAGAGCCCGATTATGTACAGCCGGAAATAACCGTAGGTTCCGGCGGCTGCTATGTGGCTACGGCAGTGTACGGTTCCTACGACTGTCCACAGGTGTGGACTCTCCGCCGTTTCCGCGACTGCACGCTTGCCCCTACATGGTACGGCAGGGCGTTTATCCGTACATATTACGCCGTCAGCCCCACCCTTGTCAGATGGTTCGGCAAAACGCAGTGGTTCCAGAACCTCTGGCGTCCCGTTCTCAACAATATGGTTCAAAAGCTCAACAGCCAAGGTGTGGAAGATACCCCATACAATGATCCAGACTACAGGTGATTTAAAAGATAAGCGTAAATTGATGTTTCCAAAAATGAAAAGGCCGTACAAACATGCAGGGATAGCTGCGGCGGCTATCCCTGCATGTTTGTACGCTCAAATCCTCGCCTTATGGTGGCGGTTGCCACCATCTCCGGAACAGTATCTTTTAAATCCGAATTTGGTATAAATTTGGCTTTAGGAAAACTTATATGTTCATGTTTCGGTGCAAGCTATTGACACACTATATATCACATGTTAATATAAAGAAAAACGACGGACTTTTACATGTCCGCCGCTCTTCCTACAGGGCTTACACCCTAACATATTTAAATCCGCAAACGGCCTTTAAGCCGTTTGACGCTGTTATTATATCGCATATGTTCTCTCTTTGCAAGGCACATAACAAAAAGCAACTAAGGAGGTCTCAGATTTGATCTATCCCGCACATTTTCGTAGGAATACAGACGGAAACATTGAGATTCAGACCGCACCGGAACATTGCCGGAATACCGCGAAAATTACCGCAGAGCGACTACGCGGCATCCGGCTTGCCAAAGCAGGATATCTCGCCGGCCTGTTTCACGACTGCGGAAAGCTTACCACTCCTTACAAAGAATATCTCGAAAAAGCCATAGCCGGCGAGCCGGTGCAGCGGGGCTCCGTGATCCACACCCACGCCGCAGCACGGTTCTTTCTGGAGCGCTTCCACACCGCCGGCGCCTTTGACTCCTACCGGGATATGGCGGCAGAACTGCTGGCCTTCGCCACCGGCGCCCATCACGGGCTGTTCGACTGCGTGGATAAAAACCATCGTCTCGGTTTTACCCATCGTCTCCAGTGGGACGAGAATTCCTATCATGAAGCCTTAAGCGCTTTCTTGGAGCAGTGCGCAGGGATAAATGAAATAGAGACGTTGTTTGATCAGGCGGAACAGGAACTATCACCCATCTTCGACCGGATTAACCAGCGAGCCAGCAATGAAGAGATCTGGTTTCACTTAGGGCTACTGGCCCGGCTGATACTCTCTGCCGTCATTGAAGGCGACCGCTACGACACGGCACGCTATGAACACCGCACCATGCCTATAACTTTCCCGGAGCCTCGGGAAGCCCTCTGGCTCCAAATTCTGACCCGTGTGGAGGAAAAGCTGGACAAACTTCACCATGACACCCCCATCCAGCGGGCTCGGCGGGAGATCTCTCGCCGATGCAGGGAGGCGGCAGATAGGCCTGGCGGCATATACCGACTGAACGTCCCCACCGGCGGGGGCAAGACTCTGGCCTCCCTCCGCTTCGCCCTGGCCCACGCCGCAGCGAACAATAAGTCCCGCATCATCTTCACTTCTCCTCTGCTGAGTATTCTGGATCAGAACGCCAAGGTCCTGCGGGAGTATATCGGCGACGACAGCCTGGTGCTGGAGCATCACTCCAACGTCATCCGACAGGAACGGGATCCAGACAGCAATGAGCTGGATCCCAAGGAACTGATGGCCGAAAATTGGTCGTCACCATGCATTATCACCACTCTTTCTCAGCTGCTGAACACACTGTTCGACGGCCGGGCCACCTGCATCCGCCGCTTCCAAGCCCTGTGTAACTGCGTCCTGGTCATCGATGAGGTCCAGACGGTGCCGCCCCGGATGCTTACCTTATTTAACCTGGCAATGAATTTTCTCGCCGATGTCTGCGGCGCTACGGTTGTACTCTGCTCCGCCACCCAGCCCTGTCTGGAGGCGGCGGTCCACCCCATAGAAGGTAACCTGGATGAGCTGGTTCCCTATGATCCGGCCCTCTGGGCCCCCTTCCGGCGGACACACATCGTGGACGCTGGGGCGCGGCGGCTTGAAGAAGTCTCGGACTTTGCTCGGAAGGTCACGGACAGTGTCACCAGCCTGCTGGTGGTCTGCAACACCAAAAAGCAGGCACGTTTCCTATATCAGAATCTGCAGCGGAAAGATATCTTTTGCTTTCATCTCTCCGCCGCCATGTGCCAAGCCCATCGAAAAGAGATTATCGCCCAGATGGAAACGGCGTTAGAGAGCAGCCGGAGAGGCGGGCCGAAGGTCCTGTGTATCTCCACCCAGGTGATTGAGGCCGGCGTGGACGTCTCTTTCGGCTCCGTCATTCGTCTGCTCGCAGGCATGGACAACGCCATACAGTCCGCCGGGCGCTGCAACCGAAACGGCGAGTCTATAGAGCCGGTACCGGTCCATTTGATCACCTGTAGTGACGAAAGCCTCAGCATGCTCCGGGAGATTCGGGATTCCAAGACCGCCGCACTGCAGCTGCTCTCCGCCTTTCGCCGCGACCCGAAGGCATTTGATGAGGATCTGGCCTCTGACGCTGCCATCAACTGTTACTACAAAAATCTTTATAGCGGCATGGAAGGCAAAGCTCAGGACTATCCGCGCGAGAAGAAGCCCTCGCTCTTTGACCTGCTCTCGGTCAACGACGCCTACGCCGCTGGGCAGCCCGGCATGGAGCAGTTCGGCCTCCACCAGGCCTTCAAAGAGGCTGGGGCTGCGTTCCAGGTCTTCGACCAGGATACCACCGATGTACTGGTACCATACGGTGAGGGAGCCAAGATCATCGCGGAGCTGGGCTCTGCCGCCGTCCGGCAGGATTGGAAAAAGCAAAAGGAACTACTAGAACAGGCCAAGCCCTACACCGTCTCCCTCTATCAGTACCAGCTGGAGCTGCTGGAAAAGCAGCACGGCCTGACAGCATACCTGGACGGCGCCGTTCTGGCACTGAACCCTGAATTTTACAGCGATGAAACCGGCCTGATTTTGGAATCAGGCGATCCCGGATTATTGGAGGTGTAGCAAAATGTCAAAACCCATCCATTCCAACCTGGTGGAGTTCCAGGTCACTGGGGACTATGCCCTGTTCAGCGACCCCATCACCCGCGTAGGGGGCGAAAAATGCACCTATCAGGTGCCCACTTATGAGGCGCTGAAGGGGATTTTGTCCTCAGTGTATTGGAAACCTACTATTATTTGGTATATAGATGCTGTACGAATCCTGGAGCCTATTCAGACGGAAGTCAAAGCTATCCGCCCCATCAAGTACCACGGCGGCAACGACCTGGCCTACTACACATATTTGAAGCATGTTCGCTACCAGGTGAGGGCACACTTCGAGTGGAACGACAACCGGCCGGAGCTGGCGGGCGACCGCAATGAGAATAAGCACCACAACATCGCCCGGCGCATGATCGAAAAGGGCGGCCGGCGGGACATCTTCCTGGGTGCCCGGGAGTGCCAGGGCTA
>CALXCS010000124.1 GCA_944386875.1 uncultured Oscillospiraceae bacterium | reverse complement strand
GAGCCAGTAGTCCACAAATTTGCAGCCGTTGGCGGCCTCAGACTGGGCTATCTCGTTCTCATGGTGGGGGAACATCAGGTCGGCCCCGCCGGCGTGGATATCTATCGTCTTACCCAGATACTTATTTGACATGGCCGAACACTCAATGTGCCATCCCGGCCGTCCGGCGCCCCAGGGCGAATCCCAGCTGGGCTCGCCGGGCTTTGCGGCCTTCCATAAAGCGAAGTCCAGGGGATCCTCCTTAATGTCGTTGACCTCGATGCGTGCGCCGCTTTTCAGATCCTCTATTGGCTGGTGAGAAAGCCGTCCGTATCCCGGGAATTTGGCGGTGCGGAAATACACATCCCCCTGGGACTCATATGCAAAGCCCTTGTCTATAAGGGTCTTTACCATATCTATAATCTCCGGCATAACCTGAGTGGCCCTGGGGTGTACGTCGGCGTCCCTGACTCCCAGGCCGTGGGCGTCTATCCAGTACTCATTTATATATTTCTCGGCAATCTCCGAAGATGAGACTCCCTCCTCGTTGGCCTTGTTAATTATCTTATCGTCAACATCTGTAAAATTTTGGACAAACTTCACCTGGTATCCCCGGTACTCCAGATAGCGGCGGATTACGTCGAACATGATTATGGGTCTTGCGTTGCCCACGTGGATGTAGTTATACACTGTGGGGCCGCAGGCGTACATACGCACCTTGCCGGGCTCTATAGGCACAAACTCCTCTTTTTGCTGTGTCTCGCTGTTAAAAACTCTCATTTTTCTTCCTCCCCGTGGTCCGCTTGGCGGTCCAAATATCCTTTTAATATTTCCAGCTCCCGTCTGAGCTCGCTTATCTCCGTCTCCACCGGATCGGGCACGTGGATCTGATCCACCTCTGAGGCGTAATCCACCTTCCTGCCGGCTATTCTCACAACCTTCGCCGGCACGCCCACGGCTGTGGCGTCAGGCGGGACTTCTTCCAACACCACTGCGCCCGCAGCGACGCGGCTGCCGGCGCCCACGGTAAAGGGCCCCAGCACTTTGGCTCCAGAGCCTATCAGCACATTATCGCCTATAGTCGGATGGCGTTTCCCCTTGTCCTTGCCGGTTCCACCCAGGGTGACGCCCTGGTAGAGCAGAACATCGTCGCCAATCTGGGCCGTCTCGCCTATCACTATGCCCATGCCGTGGTCAATTACAAGCCTGCGACCTATCTGCGCCCCAGGGTGTATCTCAATGCCGGTCTTTTTCCTGGTCCTGTGGGATATAAACCTGGCCAGAAACTTCAGGTTATGTTCCCAGCACCAGTGGGCCCGCCGGTGGCGGCGTACGGCCCGCACTCCAGGATAAAACAGAAGTATCTCAAGGGTGGATCTGGCGGCCGGGTCCCTGGCCTTGTAGGCCGCGGTCAGTTCCTTTAATTCTTTAAACACATTATACACTCTCCCCGATAAAAAAGCAGCTTGTGGAAAAACTTTCCCTCTCATGGAAAGCCTCGCTTAAGTTCCGTAATCCGCAGATGACGGAATAAAATCAGGATCCGTCATTTCCGGCGACATGCGCGTTGGAAATGACACTTCTCACGGCGGATCGGACCACAATGTCTGGGAACCCAGGAAAACTCTGGTTTTCCTGGGAGAGGAGAGGCAGCGGCGGGCTCGACCATTCGTGCTTGCACGGATGGTTGAGCAAGCCGGAGCTTGTGACGACATTGAGTCCTGGAAGCCATGCAGCCTTTTGTCGAAAAAGGCCGCATGGTCTTTTCGACAGCCTCAAAAAAACGCCTCCCATGGGCTTTTACCCATGGGAGGCGGCATATCCGCGGTTCCACTCCCGTTTATAACTCAGCCGGCAGACACCGGCCACTGCCTTAACGCGGCGCACGGAGGGGCATTTCCTCCCCTCCCGCTCAGGGACGCACTTGGCGGCAATGGCGCAGGGTACGCTCTCAGCTGCTGCACACCCTCTCTTGCTGCACCTTTTTGCCGTTACTCTTTCCCGTCGCAGCGGTTATACGCAAATATATTACACGGGCTTTGCCAGGCTGTCAATGCTTTTTTAATCGTCGCCCTCCATCAGCACTCGTCCGTTGGCGTGGAAGTAGTCTATCAGAGAGACCACATTAAGCAGCAGTATAAGGCCGGCGCAGATCTGGTTCACTATCTCGCGCTCTCCAAACACAATCATCACGCACACGGCGATCATGGTAACGCCAGTCTTTATCTTCCCTGACCAGCCCGCGGCCATAACTATGTTCCTGGAGGCCGCCACCATTCTCAGCCCGTCTACCGCCAGATCCCTGCCTACCACTATTATGGCCGCCCATGCCGGTATCTGCCCCACCTGCACAAAGCATATAAGGGCCGTTGTCACCAGCAGTTTATCAGCCAGGGGATCCATAAATTTGCCGAAGTTGGTCACCTGACCGTTTTTCCTGGCCAGATGCCCGTCAAGGAAGTCTGTCAGGCTGGCAGTTATAAACACAGTTAGAGCCGCGTACTCGTTCTCAAAAAAGCAGAAAAAGAATACCGGCACCAATATCACTCTCAATATGGTGAGCACGTTTGGGACATTCATCTTCATGGCAAAGCTCCTTTACACTTCCGTCAAGGCCAGTTCACCGGCCATATCCCCGTCCAGTTCACCCCTCAGAACGACCTGATAAAATTCCCCTGGGACGGCCTCCGGAGCGGAAAACCATATTGTCCCGTCCACATCCGGCGACTCGGCAAAGCTGCGTCCGGCGTAGAGGCCCACTTCCGGATCGAAGCCTTCGCACAGAACCTCAGTAACGCTGCCGATGCGGCTCTCGTTAAACTCGTCCATTATCTGGGCCTGGATCTCCTGAATCCTCTCGGCGCGGCTGACGGCCGTATTCGTATCTGGCCTATCCATCCCATAGGCCGGCGTACCCTCCTCTGGTGAAAAGGGGAACACTCCCGCCCGCTCAATCCTGGCCTCTTTCAGGAAGCTGCACAGCTCTTCAAACTCGGCCTCTCCCTCTCCGGGAAGCCCCGTTATAAGGCTGGTCCGCAGCACCACGCCTGGTATCCTGTCCCTGAGCTTTTTAAGGAGCGCACGGATCTCGCCGCCTGTAGTGCGCCGGCGCATCAGCTTTAATATGCCGTCGTTTATATGCTGTATAGGTATATCCAGGTACTTGAGGACCTTGGGTTCATTGGCGATAACATCTATGAGCTCATCGTCCACAGCGTCAGGGTACAGATAGTGGAGCCTTATCCATCTGACGCCGTCTATGGCGCACAGCCTTTTTGTAAGCTCCGCCAGGGACTTTTTCCCATAGAGGTCAATACCGTATCTGGTGGGGTCCTGGGCGACTACTATAAGTTCCTTAACGCCGCTCTCCGCCAGAGACTGGGCCTCTGTGACGATATCCTCCATGGGCCGTGACCTGTACTTTCCCCGTATGCTGGGGATAACGCAGTATGCGCACCTGTTGGAGCAGCCCTCGGCTATCTTTATATACGCCCAGCCCGGCCCTGTGGACACAATCCTACCGGCCTCTGGGAGCGTGGCGTCTATATCGCCGAAAATGCAGGGCTTGCCCGGCGCATCCAGGACTTTCAGTATATCCAGGTAGCTCCCCGTGCCTAAAAGCGCGTCTATTTCCGGCATTTCCTCTAAAAGTTCCTCTTTATAGCGCTGGGCCAGGCAGCCGGCAACCACAAGTTTTTTGAGTTTTCCCTGGGTCTTATACTTCGCCATTTCCAATATATTTTCAATGGCCTCCACTTTTGCGCTCTCTATAAAGGCGCATGTGTTCACCACGGCCACGTCGGCCTCTTCCGGATCGTCGGTGAGCTCATATCCGGCTGAATCCATAAGGGCAAGCATCTGCTCTGAGTCTATAAGGTTCTTGGCGCATCCCAGAGAAACAAGACAAAGTTTTGCCATCAGTAATCCTCGCAATCCGGCGCTCCCATCCTCTGAAGCGCGCTTTTTATCTCCTCCCAGGAAAAGCCCCTTCTGCGGAGCATATCCACCGCCCGCCGTCTCTCCCTGGGGTCTTCCTCCCTGCCGCCAAGTCTCCTGCGCAGCAGGCCGTCAATGGCGGAGGTGTCCTCAGGCAGCTGCTGCAGGGCAGTCTCCCAGAGTTCTTTGGGGACACCGCGCCTATATAGCTCCTGGCGCACCCGTCCCAGGCCGTAACCCTGGCCGCTGTAGCGCCTGACTATCGCCGCGGCGTACTCGCCGTCGTCAATATACCCCAGCTCCGCCATCCGCTTTACGGCGCCGCAGGCGTTCTCCGGCGTCTCGCCCTTTTCTATGAGCTTATCATACAGCTCTTTTTCAGAGAGCATCCTGGCCCCCAGCATACGCAGGGCGCGGGCCCGGCAGCCTGAGGCGGCGGCGCTCTCCCTCAGGGACTCCAGTTCCTCCCCTGTAAGTTCCCTGCCGGAGTACAGGGAGTACTGGGCGATAAGCCCTGTGTCCACCCTTATGGACTCCCCGCCCTCCAGTCTCACGTACCACCTGTCGGCCACTCTCTGGGATTTTATCAGGGCTTCAATCTTCAAAGGCACCGTCAGCCCTCAAAATCCTCTGCGGATATATCCACTGCCCTGCCTGCGGCCACTGCGGCGGCCTTGGCCTGGGGAGTCATCAGCTTAACGGCGTTTGCGCGGATTCGCCCCTCTATCTCGTCGGCGATGTCAGGGTGGTCTTTCAGATACTGCTTCATGCTGTCCCTGCCCTGTATCCTCGTCTCGCCATAGGTATACCAGGCGCCGCCTTTTTCGATAATATCCAGCTTAACAGCCAGATCCACAAGCTCTCCGTAACGGGATATACCCTCACCGTACATAATATCAAACTCGGCCTCTTTGAAGGGCGGGGCCACTTTGTTCTTCACTATTTTGGCCCTTGTCCTGTTGCCCACCATCTCAGAGCCGTTTTTCAGTGTCTCTATCCTGCGCACGTCTATGCGCACGCTGGAAAAATATTTAAGCGCCCTGCCTCCCGGCGTGGTCTCCGGATTTCCATACATGACGCCGATCTTCTCACGGAGCTGGTTTATAAACACCACGATGCAGTTGGTCTTGGATATTGTCCCCGCCAGCTTCCTCAATGCCTGGCTCATAAGGCGCGCCACAACTCCAACTGATGAGTCGCCCATCTCCCCCTCAATCTCGCTCCTTGGCACCAGGGCGGCTACAGAGTCCACCACCACCACGTCAACGGCGCCGGAGCGCACCAACGTCTCGGTTATGGACAGGGCGTCCTCGCCGGTGTCAGGCTGGGATATCAGAAGGCTCTCTATGTCCACCCCCACAGCTCTGGCGTATGCCGGCTCCAGGGCGTGCTCCACATCTATAAACGCGGCCTCGCCGCCCTCCTTCTGGGCGGAGGCTATTATGTGCAGCGCCAGAGTTGTCTTACCGGATGACTCCGGCCCGTATATCTCTATAATCCTCCCCTTTGGCACCCCGCCGATGCCCAGGGCCAGGTCAAGTGAAAGGGACCCTGTCGGAAGCGCCTCCACATTCACCTGCATACCGTCTCCCAGGCGCATAATTGAGCCCTTTCCATAGCTCCGTTCAATCTGCGCTATGGCTGTCTCCAGCGCCCTTTTCTTCATATTGTCTCCGGCTGTCTCAGCTACAGGCTGTGCAGCCGCTCTTTTCCTCTCGGCCATAAGCTCCTCCTTATATTATACCTGCGACTACCCGACGCACTCCCCGTGCGTCCCTGTAGGCCGCCGCGCTCTCAAATCCCTCGTCCCTGAGCATCTTGCAGATATCCTCCGCCTGGTCCTCGCCGCACTCAAACATCATGCAGCCTCTTTCTTTTAGTATCGTCTTCCACCTGGGTATAATCGCCCGGTAGAAATCCAGCCCGTCCTTTCCGCCGTCCAGGGCCTCTCTGGGCTCAAAGTCCTTCACCGACGTATCCAGCGTGTCTATCTCGCCGCTCTTAACGTACGGCGGGTTGCACACGATAAGGTCAAATTTCCCCAGAAGCATGGGCGGCGCGCTCTTGGCGTCAGCCTCAATGCAGGTGGTATTCTTCGACACGTGGTTCCGCAGCACATTTGCCCTGGCCGTACGCAGCGCCCGCATGGAGTTATCCACCAGCACCACGCGGCAGTCGGCTATGTTCACAGCTATGGATATGCCGATGCAGCCGGTGCCGCAGCACAGATCCAATACCCTGCAGCCGCTGCCTGTCCTGGACTGCAGCAGTTTTATGGCAAGTTCAGCCATTGTCTCCGTATCTGGGCGCGGTATAAGGACGCCTTTCTCAACCTTAAAGGGCAGCGACATAAACTCCCACTCCCCCAGCACATAGGCCACCGGCTCACCTGAGCACCGGCGCTCTATCATCTCGTTTACCCGCTGCTCAATATCCCCCAGGGCATAGAGTTTCATGTCCCTTAAAAATTCTTCCTTGGATTTGCCTGCCGCGGCGGATATCATAAGACGCGCCTCCAGGCTGAAGTCCTCCACTCCTGCGGCCTTTAATTTCCTGCGGGCCTCCAGGTAAATATCATTGTACGTTTTTATCTCTATCCCTCCACATTCCGCCCTGGAATACTCTATTGCTCCGGCTCACCATCTGTCAGACGTACCGGCTTCCTCAGGTATAACCAGCTTCATTGACTCTATGGCCACTTCAAGCATGGAGTCGTCCGGCTCGGCAGTGGTCACCAGCTGCAGCGCCTTTCCCGGCGCGGAGAGAACTGCCGTCAGTATATTGTCGTGTCCTCCGGCGTATTTTATAAGCTCGTAGCTTATGCCCATCACCACAGGCAGCAGCACTATGCGAAGCGCCATCCTTATCCACACGTTCGACCAGGACACCACGGCAAACACCAGTATGCTGACTATCATTACCAGGAACAGGAAGCTGGTGCCGCACCTGGGGTGGAGCCTGGGCTGAGCCCTGCAGTTCTCCACAGTCAGGGGCAAACCCTTTTCATAGCAGAAAATCGTCTTGTGCTCCGCTCCGTGGTACATCCATATCCTCTTTATCTCCTTTATCCTGGCTGTTAAGACTATATAAACCAGGAATATGACTATCCTCAGCATCCCCTCAATAAAGTTCCGCAGGAGGCGGCTGCCGATAAAATCTGTGAAAAGCCCAGTCAGGATCGTGGGCAACAGGAAGAAAAGGCCGATTGCCAGGGCAATCCCCAGCGCCACAGATATCCCCATCAGCAGCTTTTCCGCCTTTCCGTCAGGAAAGTGCTTTTCAAGCCATATATCCAGCTTCCCCGGTTCCTCCTCTTCCTCCTCCGGCAGGAACCCGGCTGAATACGTTATAGCCTTAACGCCCTTATACATGGACTCTATAAACACTACGGTTCCCCGTATTACCGGCCAGCCCAGTATGGGGTATTTCTTCCTTATGGAGCTGACAGGCTCCACCTTTGACTCCAGTTCCCCGTCAGGCTTTCTTATGACAATGGCCTGCTTTTCAGGCCCCCTCATAAGTATACCCTCTATAAGCGCCTGCCCGCCTATGGAAGTCCTGAATTTAACTTTTTCCTTGCTCAACTTGCTGCTCCTTTATGCCTGGATATTATACCTGGAATGTGGGTTCTACAGGTATCCTTATGGTCACCATTGTCCCTCCGCCTTCGGCGTTGGAGAGCGTCAGCTCTCCCCCGTGATATTTTACTATCTCGTCACAGACGGCAAGGCCGATGCCGCTGCCCCTCTCCTTGGAGCTGCCTTTATAGAACTTCATCTTGACCCGCTCCAGCTCATCCTCGGGAATGCCGGGGCCGTAGTCACGTATCCTTATAAATACGTTTTCCCCGTCTGTGCTCGTACTGACCGTTATGCGCTTTCCTTCCCTGGCGTATTTTGCCGCATTGTCAAATATATTGTAGAACACCTGGCGCAGCCGCTCCGGATCCCCGTTTATAAGGGGCAGTTCCTCCTGGCAGGGCTCATACTCTATCTGCATATCGTCCTGGCGCAGAAGTTCCCTGTATGTAAAAATGGAGTCCTCCAACTCCGCCGCCAGATCCATCTCCTCGGCATGGAGCGTAAAGCGTCCGTCCTGCATCCTTGTAAAGTCCAGCAGCTCCTCCACCATCTTGGTAAGTCTCCTGGCCTCTTTTAAAATGATATTTACGCCGCGTTTTGACTCCTCGTCCAAATTCTCGTCGTATATTATTGTCTCCGCCCATCCCGTTATGGCGGTAAGGGGGGTGCGCAGCTCATGGGACACCGAGGATACAAACTCCGTTTGAGATTTCTCAGACTGGCTTATTTTCAGGGACATCTCGTTTATGGCGTCCACCATCTCCCCGATCTCGTCTTTATACTTATGCCCAATCTGTATTCCGTAGCTGCCAGCAGCTATCTGCCGGGCAGCGGCTGTTATCTCCCGCACCGGCTCCACAACCGACTGCAGGAAAACCATGCTCACTACAGCAACCAGCAGCATAACGGCGGCTCCCGCACCGACTGCCATAAGTATCTGATTGCGTATCTGTGCGTCGGCCAGGCGCAGGCTTGTAACATAGCGCATAACGCCTATCACCTGTCCGCCGGAGTACGTCATCGGGGCAGACACCGCCATCAGGTGTTCTCCCGTATCCTGATTATAACCCTCCCACACGGATATATCGCCTGTGGTGAGGGCGTCGGTTATATCGGAGGCGTCTGTAGCCGTGCCCGAGGTCATGCTGTGAGAAGAGATCTCCAGCCTGCCGGACGCGTTCAGGAACTGGAGCTCCAGCCGGCTGGCGTCGTCAAAATTGTTGATGTACGTATAGGCGCTGTTATAGTACTCGGCATACGTCCTGGTTATATAGTTGGCAAAAAAATCTGTAGCCGTCCTGGCCTTTGTGACAAGCCCTTCGCTGACTGCCGAATATGTGTTGTTCACCACAGATGCGGCGTACGCCGCAAGTACCAGCAGCACTACAAGGAATATGACGAGCAGGGTTGTCATCATCCAGCGTTTTTTTAATCCGCGTATCTTGAACCTGCCCCACCGGATATGGATGCCCTTCACAGCCCGTCACCTCCTTGATGTCAGCCCTCTATTTTTAAAATCCCCACTTATATCCGTATCCCCACACAGTGGTTATATATATGGGGTTTGTAGGGTCGTCCTCAATTTTTATTCTCAGCCTGCGGATGTTCACGTCCACCACTTTCAGCTCTCCGAAATAGTCCCTTCCCCAGACGGTATTGAGAATATCTTCCCTGGACAGGGCCCGTCCCGGGTTATCCATAAACATCTTCATAATGGAGTACTCCACCTGGGTAAGGCGTATCCTCTCTCCGTTTTTCTCCAGAGTCCTGTTCCTGGTGTTGAGCTTAAAGGGGCCGTTTACAATCTCAGTAGCCGGCGTCTCATCGTCTCCGCCAACTCTCCTATATAGGGCGTCTATCCTGGCGGTGAGTTCAGCAGGGGAGAAGGGCTTCGTCACGTAGTCGTCGGCTCCCGTCATAAGCCCTGTGACCTTGTCCATCTCCTGGGTCCTGGCCGTCAGCATGATTATACCTATCTTGGGGTTTGTGGCCCTTATCTGCCGGCATACTTCAAACCCGTCTATGTCGGGAAGCATAATATCCAGCAGGGCCACCTTTATATCGGGATTTTCCTTCATACGTTCCAGGGCCTCTGTGCCGGTGGACGCCTCTATGGGGTCATATCCGGACCTTTTCAGATTTATCACCACGAAGCTCCTGATGCTGGCTTCGTCTTCTAATACAAGCACTTTCTTCATATCTCATGTCTCCCCTGTAATCCATTCAGAGTAAATAATGTGGAAATTCTCTCTGACAAGTTCCGGACTTATGCTCAATCCCAGCTCCGTCCCGTCCATCAGTATGGATGCGGCGTAAATTGTGTCCTCTTCAGCAAGAAGCACAAACCTACCGTCGTAGGTGGCCCGCTCCGCCCTGTTGTCTCCCGTCAGGGCGTATATGGCCAGGAAGTCTCCGGAGTTTCTCCCCTCCTCATCCACCATGGAAAAGATTATCGACCGTTCACCCGAGTTGCTGCTCTCCCTGCGGACTGTAATGTTGCCAATCCAGTCGTCAGGCAATACCATATACCAGTTGTCCGAGGTATTGTTGTAAGTAGTGCATATATGGGCCTTGGCCCCTGTTGAATAGTATGAATACCACTCTATCATATAGTAGCTGACATTCTCAGAAAACGATGGCAAGCTCACCAGGACCGGCATATCCAGTACGTCGTCGCCATTGATGTCCCTGCAGTAAACCGAATAGCTCCTGACAGTATCCGAGCTCACGCCGGCGCTCTCATTCATGGTTATATTCTGCAGCTGCCCGTTCCTCACCGTGAGAATGTCTGTCACGATCCCGCTGCCATTGAAGCTGCTCTCAACGGCGACGGCATTTTTTCCGTCTGCCAGCTGCATATTGCGGACCCGCAGCAGAGCCTCTATGCCGTTTGTCAGCCGGCAGGAGCTGATGACTATCTCGGTCTCGTCGGTCATGGAGTATATCTCCGCCTCGCCTGTGAGCTCCGCTGGGGATATCCTGAGGACCAGCACGCTGGAATTGTACTGGGAATCAAGGCTGCATATTGAAAACTCAGTGTAGTCGGTATTTATCACCTGGCTCACCTGATAGCCTTTCAGGGAGTACACCGACAGCATGTTTATACCCGAGGAAAGCTGCCACCCAACGGCAATCTCCATGGCGCCGTCTCCGTCCATATCCAGATACCCGATGCTCTCTATTCCCGTGCCCTCTCCCTCGATCACGGCGGCTTCCTCATATGCGCCGTCATTGAGCCTGAATATATATATTCTCAAGGGCCTGTCGCTGCCCAGGAAGTTGAAGAAGGCTATCGCCTCCTTTTTCCCGTCTCCATCCACATCCTCCTGCTGTATGGCCTGCCTGTATGAACCGGCAGTCGGGGCCGCATATTCTGCCCCTGACTCCAGAATTCGGTTTATAAGCCCCTGAAGCTGTATATAATCGTCGGAAAACTGCGGCAGCGCATAGAGATCGTCGGCAGATGCACTCATACAACCGCTGACAGCCAGTGCCACCAGCACCATAAGGGCCGCCGCAAACAAAATCTTTAAATGTTTTTTCACATCCGCCGCCCTCCTCCGTTCAGATAAATCGGCGCGGTAAATATCCGCGGAAATAAGTGTGAGGATTGCATCCCACACTCCGCTTTATTTTAACACAAAGGGATTTTTTTTGGTAGTGTTTTATTTGTAAATAATATGGTATAATAGCCGCAGAACAATTATGGCACCACAAAAGCCGGCGCCTGCGTCCGGTTTTCTCTGGGCAGATTTCCGCTTTAAGAAAGGGGATTTCAATTTGCTGTACGCCTACTGCTGCGCCTCCACAGCGAAGAAGGACACCCGCGCCCTCCTGTCAATGGCCTTCCGGCAGCTTTACGGAGCCGAGATGCCCAGAGTGGAAAAGGATATAAACGGCAAGCCCTATTTCCCCTCCAGGCGGGATGTCCACTTCTCCCTCAGCCACACAAAAACCCACGTTATGATAGTCATCGGTGATTTACCCTGCGGCTGCGATATCGAGACAGTCCGCCATGTGCGCGCAGGGCTGCCTGAGCGGGTCTGCTCTCCGGAGGAGCTCTCCCATTTTGACTTTTTCCAGTGCTGGGTGCTGAAGGAGAGTTTTATCAAGCTCTCAGGCGACACCTCAATGCCTCTGGATAAGACGTGCTTCTCCCTGGAAAATGGACGCATAATCACTCCCGACAGTTCCATATCCGCCAGTCTCTACGATTGTCCCGGCTGCCGGGCCGCTGTCTGCTGTGCAGGAGAGCCTCCGGAGAAGCTGGAAATAGTGCCGCTGAAAATTCTCTCCCGCCGCACTTGAAATGTGGTGAGTTATGTTATATAATGGGTACCTCACACATGCCGGTGTGATGGAATTGGTAGACGTGCTTGACTCAAAATCAAGTGCCGCAAGGCGTGCCGGTTCGAGTCCGGCCACCGGCACCATAATGAATGAGCCCCGCTTTTCGAACTGTTTTATCGAAAAGCGGGGCTCATCGTATGTGGAAAGCCTTGTGACAAGGGGCTTTACTCTTTTTGTCTCTCCTGATTTGTTTTTCAAAATTCCTCAAACGCAAAAACAATATTTTCATATCGGGCTGAAATTTAGACAGTACTTTCCGATAAAGCAGGCTTGTAAGCATCTTTAAATGCCTGTGGTGTCTTATAATTCAGCGTTTGATGAGGCCGCACTTTATTGTAGAAGCGAATATACTCTTCTACACTTCTGCGGAAATGTTGTTCAGAGGTATAGTCCTTCCGGTAGGCTTCCTCTCTCTTGAATGTCGAGAAAAAGGTCTCGGCCACAGCGTTGTCCAGCGGTCTTGCCGTAGCGGAAAAGGATTGCTTTACTCCATATTTTTGGAACAGGCCTGTCAGTGCTTTCGACATATATTGTTTCCCACGGTCACTGTGGAAGGTCAGGTTTTTAGGTTGTCCACGCTCCTGAAATGCAGTCTTAAAGGTGGATGTAACTAAGTTTGTACTCATGTTTCGGGATACCCGCCACCCGATGATTTTGCGTGAGTACAAATCCAAGATGATGCAGAGATAGACCCAGTAGCTTTTGACTTTGAAGTATGTAATATCACTGACCCATATCTGGTTCGGATGACCTGCTAAAAACTCCCTTTTCAGCAGGTTTTGTTTTTCATATTGTTGTTTGCGCATGAATTGCTTCTTCGCATCTACCCGGACACTGCTGAGGCCCAATTCCTGCATGATGGCGGAAATGCGCTTCTTGCTGACATGGATGCCGCTGTCCGCCAAGACAATGCGTATCTTTTCAGCGCCGAAGCGTTGTTCACTGTCATCAAATACCTGCTTAACCTTCAGCATGAGTTGCGCCTGCTCCTCCTCATACTTCCTGCGATCTGCTCTTCGGAAGATATGGTTGTAGAAGGTTCCTCTTGCAACCCCCAGCGCATCGCAAAGCTCATGAACGCTGTATGGATTATCCGGTCGGTTATATAGTTCCTCCAGGGTGGCCAGCTTTTTCTGTAATGGTACACTGGAGAGATAGCCGGATTGATGGATGATTTCCATATAATGCTC
>CALXCS010000123.1 GCA_944386875.1 uncultured Oscillospiraceae bacterium | reverse complement strand
ATACCTTGCTGGCAAAGCCGAAAAGCCAGTAACCTGCCGTATACGTCGGTATGTGGGCCTGGTATACCCTGCTTATTGGGAATGTGCTGACGATACGCTTATGGCTGCGCTGCATGGCGTTAGCGTCCTCAGTATAAAATGGGCTGCCCTGCTGGTTTACCATTATGCCGTCCTCACGGAGGGCATTGTAGCAGCTTCCGTAAAACTCAAGAGTGAAAAATCCCTCAGCCGGGCCGAATGGGTCCGTGGAGTCAACGATAATAAGGTCGTATGCCGCCTGTCTTCTGCGAATGAATTTCAGTGCATTTTCAAAATAGATGTGGACACGTCTGTCGTCCAGCCTGCAGGCGTTGCTTGGAAGATAAGTCCGGCAGGCCTCAACAACCTGGGGGTCCATCTCAACAAGGTCGATTCTCTCAACCCTGTCATATCTTGTAAGCTCACGGACAACGCCGCCGTCTCCGGCGCCGATGACAAGAATGTCCTTTATCCCCTTGTGTACCGCCATGGGCACATGGGTTATCATCTCGTCGTAGACAAACTCGTCCCGCTCTGTGAGCATTATCTTGCTGTTTAGTGTCAGTACTCGGCCGAACTCCGGCGTCTCGAAAATATCTATACGCTGGAAGTCGCTCTGCTCTGAGTACAGGTGCTTATTTACGCGAATGCTGTATTTTACGTCCGGGGTGTGGAACTCGCTGAACCACATCTCCATATTTCTGTCTCCAATCATACCAGTACGTTCAGCCTCCTTATCTCCGGGTCCTCAGGGCCGGTCATGCTGCACCCTTTTTCCCGGGCGTATTTAATATGCTCAAGTATCTCCCCTGTAATACGCTCGCCCGGGGCCAGAAGTGGTATTCCGGGAGGATAGCACATTACAAACTCAGTACAAACTCTGCCCTCGCTGTCCTCCAGAGGCACGCTGACTTTGTCTGCGTAGAAAGCCTCCTGTGGACTGATGACAACTTCAGGCTCAATGTACTCCTGGCTGAGAAGACCGGTACCGTCAGTCTGGTACCTGCGGCGTATCTCCGCAAGGGCGCTCACAAGTCTCTCAAGTTCCTGAGGTCTGTCTCCCATAGACAGGTATGCCAGGATGTTTCCTATGTCTCCGAACTCAATCTGAATGTCGTATTCATCACGGAGTATATCGTAAACCTCAATGCCGGCAAGGCCGATATCAAGAGTGTGTACACTAAGTTTCGTGGTGTCAAAGTCAAAAACGGAATTTCCGTTCATAAGCTCTCTGCCGAAGGCGTAATAGCCGCCTATGGCGTTTATCTCCTGCCGGGCATACTCCGCCATGTCCGCTACCTGATGAAATACCTGGTTGCCTCTGAGGGCAAGATTTCTCCGGCTGATATCAAGGCTGGACATTAAAAGGTAGCTTGCCGATGTGGTCTGGGTGAGATTTATTATCTGGCGTACATAGCCGGCGTGGACATTTGGCCCAACAAGCAGAAGGCTTGACTGGGTAAGGCTGCCGCCGCTTTTATGCATGGATACTGAGGCCATGTCAGCACCAGCTTCCATAGCGGAAGCAGGCAGGCCGCTGCCAAAATAGAAATGTGTACCGTGAGCCTCGTCCACAAGGCAGAGCATACCTGCCTCGTGTGCCATCTTGACGATTGCACGCAGATCGCTGCAAATCCCGTAATATGTGGGGTTGTTTACAAGTACCGCCACAGCGTTGGGGTGCTCAGAGATGGCCTTTTTAACCTGCTCTCTCTGCATACCTAAAGAGATACCCAGTCTCTGGTCAACCTCCGGGTTTACATAGACCGGTATGGCGCCGCAGAGTACCAAGGCGTTAATAACGCTTTTGTGTACGTTTCTCGGAAGTATTATCTCGTCCCCACGCTTACACGCTGTAAGGATCATACTCTGGACAGAACTTGTAGTACCGCCCACCATCAAAAAAGCATGGGCCGCACCGAAAGCGTCGGCTGCAAGTTCCTCCGCCTCTCTGATTACCGAAACAGGATGACAGAGATTATCCAGCGGCTTCATACTGTTTACATCTACGCCCACGCACTGCTTTCCCAAAAAGGCGGTAAGCTCCGGGTTGCCCCTGCCATGCTTATGTCCCGGCACATCAAAGGGGACCACCCGCATTTTTCTAAAGTGCTCCAGAGCCTCGTATATAGGAGCGCGGCTCTGATCCAGATGGGTTAGAATTTTATTCATTTGCTTTCCCTCCCCCTGGCTACCAGAAAATCAAAAAACGCAAGCTGTGCGCATGCACAACTTGCGTTTGTCACTTCAAAAAAGCTCCAATTACCCTACGCGGCAGGAAACTGACATTTTTTAAAAAAATGCCGATGTTTTCGCCCAGGCGGCAAGGTACCCGGAACATGATTCTCAGACAATACGGGATGATCAGAGTCCATAATAGCAATTATACTTTACTACTCTTATTGACCGTTTCACAAATTCGCGCACAGGCGCATTTCGGTTATTAAGTAACCTACTTATAAAATTTGAGTTACCAACTCAATCAATAAGGCAACGCAAAGGCTGCCGCCCGGAAGTGGACCCGGCCGTCCGTACGACCTCGACTCAAAGGAGAGTGGTCCAGAATAATTGCTTTGAAAAGACCCTGAAAATAGACCCTTTCAAATTCGCTTGTATTTTATCATACAGCGCCGTAATTTGTCAATATGTGTAGAGAAAAGTCGCAAAATCCATTAAAAAAAGATGTATAAAAATATTCTGCCGTAAATGTGTAAATTGTATACACCGCCATATCAAAAAATGAAAAAGCGCCCATACTGGGCGCTTTTCTTTTTAAGTTTTCAGGTTTTTCCCGCCGCTTCACTTTTTAAAAGCTCACAGCCAATTTATATCTGCCTTTTTCCTTGGAACTGTCCTCTGGAAGCGGACGTCAGGATAACCCAGCACAAGGGCGCAGACCATCTGCTCATCGTCTTTCAAGCCCAGCTTCCGGCGAAGCTTTTCGCTGCCGTTTACAGCCCGGCAGAAAAATCCGCAGTAGCAGACGCCAAGGCCCATCATATAGGCCATCTCCTCAATTCTGGCCGCAGTGAGAGTGCCGGGTATCTGAGCATTACTTACAGTGCACACAACTGTGCCGCCGCCGTAAAAGAGTCTGTCTATATCCTCTTCATACATCTTTTTCCAAAGGCCTGCGTAAAGGTGCATATTATTTGCGTCAGGGCCTTTAAGCACCTCTTTTGCCGCCTCGTAAAGCTCCTCTTCAGCCTCTTTTTTAAACTTTTCAGTCTCATCCTGAAGGACGATGTATCTTACATTCTGAAGGTTTCCGCCTGTCGGGGAGTATCTTGCTCCCTCAAGCATCATCTCTATCTTCTCTTTTTCGACTTTCTTATCCTTAAACTGCCTTACAGTCCTTGTGGCCCTTATGAAATTCAGATATACCTGGGGGTCGATATCATAGTCCATATCCTTAAGTGGGATAATCTTCTCGTCATCATATCCCTCAAGAGATACAGCTCCCATTGGGCACACCGCCACACAGTGTCCACACTCTATACAGTGCCCATCCTTAATTTCAGCTTTGCCGTCTTTTACGTCGAGTATCATGGCAAAACAGTCCCCCGCGCACTGGCCGCAGCCGATACATTTTTCCCTGTCGATTACTACCATTTCTAAACCTCCGTTTTTATGCCGTCTCTTATCTCCATGGCAATTTTGGCCAAGATCTCTCTTTCATTCATCTGAGGTGATTGTATCACGATAGCCGTAAGCTTTTCAAGGCAGAAGCCGATCTGCCTGCCTCGAAATCCCATCTTCTCAAGGTCCGCTCCCCCGATATCCAGCATACCGGCATTCCAGCACTTACCAGAATCAAGTACCCGTTTAACAAGCCTTGTGGGATTTTTACCATAGATTACCCTATTTACATGACAGGATAGCAATACCGCCTCCCTGCCGTATTTATTAAGTAAATTTTTTATGGACACATCGTCCCATTTTCCATCTTCCGCCCCAATTTTGGCGGCGTTGCCCCAGAGTTTCGCCTCGCTCTTTGAAAAGCGCAGGCTCATAAAAAACTCCTGTCCGTCTTTTATAAGGCCTTTTTTAATAAGCAGCCCGGCAAATGCAGCCGCTCTCTCGCCATACCCGCTTCTAATCCGCCTCAGACCGGAAAAATCCCCTGTGCCGCCGGCGGTCAGGACAGTGCCGGCGGCCATAGCGCCGGATTTTGAAAGAAACCTTTCTAAAAGGCGGTATTTAATAAAAAGTCCCGCCTTTTCCGGCTGCTTTGATATAAGAGCCTTTAAAAGCTCGTCTCTTATCCGCTCAGCGCTTATGTGCTCCATAAGAGGCGCGTTTTCCAAAATTGCCGATACCGTGTCATGGTCAATCTCAAAGCCAAGCTTTGCTGAAAACCGTACCGCCCTCATCATTCTGAGGCCGTCCTCTGAAAACCGCCTTTTGGGGTCTCCCACGCAGCGGATTACTCTTTGCCTGATATCCTCTCTTCCGCCGAATGGATCGATAATATTTCCCAAAATGTCCATAGCCATGGCGTTTACCGTAAAATCCCGCCTTGATAGGTCCTCTTTAATATCCGAAACGAAATCAACACTGTCGGGCCGTCTGGCGTCGGAGTACTCATTTTCCCGGCGCAGTGTTGTAACCTCCGCCTTGCCGCCACCATAAAATACTGTAACAGTCCCGTATTTTACCCCGGTTGGGATAGCTTTTTTGAAAATTTTTGCTGTTTTGTCGGGAAGGGCCGAAGTGGCGATATCCCAGTCGGAAGGGCGCCTGCCCATTACCATATCCCTGACGCAGCCTCCCACAAGATATGCCCTATGTCCCGCCTTTTCGATTTCCGTCAGGATATAAGTTACATAGTTAGGAACGGAAT
>CALXCS010000122.1 GCA_944386875.1 uncultured Oscillospiraceae bacterium | reverse complement strand
GCAGTGTTCTCCGCCATGCTCATCCTTGGCGTGGACAAGAACGCCCAGCGCATGGTCGCTGAGATCCACAGGCAGTTCAACACTATACTCGGCCTTCGTGAGGGCAAGCCCGGCGTAAAGCCTGAGTACGACAAGTGCATCGACATAGCTACCAGCGGCGCTCTTAAAGAGCTTATCCCCGCCGGACTTATGGCTATAGTTTCCACCGTCGTCGTGGGCTTCATCGGCGGCCCCAAGGCCATAGGCGGATTCCTGCTGGGCAACATCGTCAGCGGGCTTCTCCTGGCTCTGTTCATGTCCAACTCCGGCGGACTCTGGGATAACTCCAAGAAGTACGTGGAGGCCGGCAACGAGGGCGGCAAGGGCTCCGATGCCCACAAGGCCGCTGTTGTTGGCGACACCGTCGGCGACCCCTTCAAGGACACCGCCGGCCCCTCCATCAACACCCAGATCACCGTGGTTTCCCTGGTCTCTTCCCTTATGTCCACTCTCTTTGTGGCTCTCTCCATCTTTTAATTGACCAGGCTCTGATAACGCAAACCGGCGCGCCCGAAGGCGCGCCGGTTTTTCGGTGCCGGCGTAGGGGGCGTCCGCGGGCCTGGCCCGCTGGTATTACCAGGGCAAGCCCTGGAGGCTTTGCGGGGCGCTGCCCCACGTCCTCCCGCACCAGGGCAAGGCCCTGTGGGCCTTATGGGGCTCTGTCCCAAACCCCGTTGGTCGTCCGCGGGGAAGCCCGCAGGGCTTGTGGGGAGCATCCCCACGCCTTTATGCGGGGCTCTGCCCCACGTCCTCACGCACCAGGGCAAGTTCAGAGCTCACAAGTTCGCTCTTCACGCCCGTGGCGCGCTCGTCCTTCTCCCCAACGGGCAACGGCCCGTCGGGGGCCCCGTACAGCATAAACCATTGTAATACGGTGTAAAACTGTCAGCCGACAGCAGGGTCGCCCAGCGGGCCAGGCCCGTTGGTATTACCAGGGCAAGCCCTGGAGGCTTTGCGGGGCTCTGCCCCACGTCCTCCCGCACCAGGGCAAGGCCCTGTGGGCCTTATGGGGCTCTGCCCCAAACCCCGTTGGTCGTCCGCGGGGCGTTACACGCCCCTGACTCCCGAAACCACCCCCATTTTCTTTTTCTTGAAAAGAAAACGGCGGTGGTGCCGTCAAAAGAAAAGCGCTTATGGGTGCAAACTTGCTGCCCATAAACGTCTAACGTTTCTACTCATCCCGTACACTGCATTGTCTCTGCTTCCACCTCGCTTAGCCGCTCACCCTGGTGGGTAGTTAGGCGTGGTGTCCCTGACGTTTTCCCTCGTCCCCGTGGGCCCCATAGACCCGCGTTGCTGGGCTTCGGTTTGTTTTGCCAGGCTTTAGGGCTCTGCCAGGCTGGGGTGTTTCCAAAGAGGGGCTACGCCCCTTTTTGGTCGGTTGGGGATGGGTGCAGGGAAGGGAAATCGAAATCCCTTCCCTGCCGTTTCTTTGAATTCTTAAACCGTTTCTTTGCGCTCAAAGAAATGGTTTAAGCGGGGTCTGCGGGGCAGAGCCCCGCAAAGCCTCCAGGGCTTGCCCTGGTAATACCAGCGGGCTTCCCCGCGGGCGACCCCGCCGGCCGCAGCCGGCGAAATCTTCCCCGCCTACAGAGTAGGCGGTCTTTCCCGACACCTGCTGGTGCCGGAATCAACTCCGCCGGCGAGTCGGCGAAATCTCCCAGATCTTTTACCCCGCTTTTTGCCTCTCTTTTGGGGCGGTTTGTGGAATCCGTATCGTCAGCTTGATGCAATTATCCGAGTCCTCCCGAATACACTCGGCGTCTATGCCGCCGCCCTGCATCATGTCCATGCCGTGACTTATGCTGTTTAGGAACATGCGTACATCTTTTACTATGTATAAGGGCCGCTGTCCGGGCACCTCCTGGGGCGTACGGATACGCAGCAGTTTGTCCACGTATTTTTCGGCGGCTTCAGGCCCCATGTCGTTATATGCCATTTCGCACAGGGCCGCCTCCCGGATCTCCTGGCTGGAAATCCGCAGTAGGGCCAGGGCATGGCGTTCGGTAAGGCCCGAGTCACGTATGGCCAGCAGCATGTGAAGGGGCAGCAGCAGTGTCCTCAGTTTGCCGGTGACTTGTGCCTGGGTGAGACCGGTGCACAGTGCCGCCTCCTCAATGGAGAAACCGCGCTGGCTCACCAGCTCCTGGAGTCCCAGAGCTACCTCCAGAAAATCTGGCGTCCGCCTGTGCAGATCCTCGGAGAGACGCATCACGGCACATTCCCCGTCGTCGGCGCCGGTTATGGAGCAGGGGACCCTTTTAAGGCCGCACATTTTGGCGGCGCGGAATCTTCTGCGCCCGCATATCAGCTCATAAACCCGCCCGTTCTTCCGGACAATCAGGGGGCTGAGAAGCCCGTTTCTGGATATGCTGGCGGCCAGGGCGTCAAGGCCGCTGTCCCCAGAGGGGACGTCCGGAGTTTCAGGGACTGTAATGGAGTTTATGGGTATGCTCTTCAGACGCCGGCGGCGGAAAAGCCCCCTGAATATCTTTTTAAATGCGTTCATCGCCCAAACCTCCCAATATACGTCATTTTACCCCTGCGGGAGCAGGGCGCTGCGGGATCCCAGAGTACACAGCGTGCAAACGGACAGAGGACCCCTTGGCCGAGCCTCCGGCGGGGAAGTCTTATGCCCAGATATTACCATAGAAGAGCCAAAAATACCGGCGAATACCGTCGTTAAGGAAAAAGTTTACATATATGTCTGGGGGATTTTGGGATACTCAGAAGATTTTGAAATAATGTGAAAAATACTGGGGAGCCAGCGGGCGGCGCACAGGCAAAAAGAGAGACATTCCAGACTATACTAAATACAGCTTGTATTATATTTGAAAATATTGTATAATATTGCCGTGGTATGGATAAAATCCTGTTTTGCGGGTGTTTGTCCGCACCCGCAGGCAAAAGGGGGAGCGTATGCTCCCCCTTTTGTTTACGATAAAAAGCCCGCCGATTTACGGTTCAAGCTGTAAATCGGCGGGCAAGCTTTATTGGATATTGCCCATTTTCTCCGGCATGCAAGACCCACAGCCGCCTTGCCGTTGATGCGGTGGAAGGCCATTTGCCGATATGACCCGCCTGCTCACACGGCTCTAAAAGCGATGACGCTGTTAAAATATGTGGCGCACTTACTGGGGACTATGGGCCACTATGCCGGCAGCTGACGGAATAAGCGGTTCATTCTGGGAACCATGGGAATTACGCTGCAGCGGAAGCCTGATGTGTTTTATAGCCGCAGCAGCTCCTCCGCAGTGCTGGCTCCGGGCAGCGTCTCGTTAAAGTGCATAATGCTGTGGCGCTGGCAGGTGAATGGAGGCCAGATGGGGACAGATCTAGGGCCGGAGGATGGGTCGCCGGTATATGCGAAGTTTGTCCAGTAGTCGGCCATAAGGTCTGAAAGGGCGTAGTCGCCGGCTGTAAAGCCTGGGGCAACAGAGCGCCAGCACCTGGAGAGGGTGCCGAAGACGTACCACAGCTCAGAGGAGTGGAAGGCACCTGCGCCGTCTCCGGGCATTGCCCTGTCAAAATAATAGACATGTACCGGCGCCCTGCCGTTTTTAACCTCTATCTCGGGCCAGACTGTCATCACAGGGCGGCTGCCGGAACTGAGTCTAAGTGAGGAGTCGCCGGATACGGAGCCTGTCATATAGCTGATGCTGTGCTGCATCCCCTGGGCAAAGGCGTCGCCTGGGGGCTGGGGCAGTATATGGCCGTCCACTGTTGGGCGGAAGGAGAGCGGGCCACAGACCTGCGCCGCCGCCTCCAAAAGGAGGCTGTTTACCTTACCTCCGTCCATCTCCTCCAGCTGCTGCAGCGTCACGCCCAAGTGCCGGCACATCTGAAGACCGGCCTCCTGGGCCTCCTCAAGAGTAAGGGGCTTGCCAAGAGTGGAGGCCATGTCTCCGGCCGAATGGATTATGGCGCCTTTGAAAAGGCCACAGGCCACGGGGGAAGTGCATATGGCCTGGGTCATGCCGCCGCCGGCGGACTGGCCGAACACAGGCACACAGACGGGGTCGCCGCCGAAGCCCGATATATTCTCACGGACCCATTTAAGGGCGGCTATAATGTCCAGCACGGCGTAATTGCCGCTTTTGTTTACAGTGTCCCTGGCGGATAACTCCGGATGTGCGAAAAAACCCAGGGCCGCCAGCCTGTAGGGGACTGTCACCAGGACTACGCCCCTTTTACAGAAGGACTCGCCGTCAAATTCCATCTCATATGAATAGCCGTGGTTATATGCGCCGCCGTGTATCCAGAACATCACCGGCAGCTTTGCAGCGGGGTCAAGTGTGGGTGTCCAAATATTAAGGTAGAGGCAGTCCTCGCTCTCATCCACCTGGGCGGGATAGAACTCCTTCTGGTAAAATCCTGAGCCGCCGGCAACTCCCGGCAGCTGAATAGCCGCCGGTGCAAACTCACTGCACGGCCTGACGCCGCTCCAGCTCTCCGGCTCCCTCGGCGCTGCCCAGCGCAGCGGGCCCACCGGCGGGGAGGCAAAGGGGATACCCTTAAAGACGGTGTAGCCCGGATTTCCCGCGGGGACGCCCTTTACAAAGCCGTACTTTGTAGGCGCCGTCCTGTTTTCCAAAAACATATCCTGACCTCCTTCTTATATCTGCTCTATTGAAACTTTTTCATATGCCTCAGCCGCCGCAGGGGAAGGCAGGTGCGGAATCCCGAGCGTGGCTGTTGAGGCTTGGGTCCTTCATACACAGGTGTACTGCAGTGGTGGTGAAGGCCTGGGGCAGCGCCAGTATGTTGGGCTCAAAGCCCACGTATTTTTTCATGGCGTCCTGCAGGGCCTCCTGGAATGTGGCCCTGGTCTTAAGGCCCATGCTGCGGGCTATCCCCGGTTCCCTGGCTCCTACTATGTATATGGCGCTGGTGTGTTCCTCAGCCAGATGGCCGCAGCTCATCATGGAGAAGCCGTGGAAGGGGTGGAAGGCGTTGGCAAAACGGTACTTGCGTATATACTCCTGATTTGTGGCGAAATATTCGCCGTAGCGGTTCATGTCAGGCAGTATATTCATGTAGTCGTGCTGGAACATCTGGTAGAGTTCCCGCAGGTACGGCCAGCGCTCATCGTGGAACCAGCCGTCGCATATGCTGGACACGATAAAAACACAGTGGTCGGCAAGTATGCGCTTGTGGCGGATAACCTGGGCGGAGAGGGCCTGCATCATCTGGATGGGGTTTGTACCCATGCCGTCGCCGTAGTGGAAGTTGGTGGGCATGCCGAATACCACCACGTCGTATTTTTTCTCAGCCCAGTGGACATAAGTGCGTTTGTCGGCGCACTTCCAGCATATTGGCTGCATATCTCTGGCGTAGCCGGAGAAAATCTGGATCTGGCGGGATTTTGTGTCAAGGACGGCGTCGCAGCAGAAGAACTTTTTACCCATACGCTCCTCCATGAACATGCCCTGCTGGTCGAACTTGTCCCGCATCAGGCTGTGGGTGCTGACAGGCACGAAGTCCTGCCGGTGCATCACCTGGGGCACATGGAGGGCGGAGATGCTCCTCCAATGGGTGATACCGGTGGCGCAGTGCTTGTAGCCGCCGGAGTAGCCGCCGTAGGGGTTGCCCTGTGCATGGCCAATCAGTATGGCGATGTCCGCGTCGTACACGTACTTATTCATTATAACATGGTCGCCCTGGGAAGTGTATCCCAGATCCACCAGATGCTCATAGTCCTCGCTGTCGTGGCTGGTTATCTGCCCAGAAGGATAGAATTCGCCGAAAAGGTCGTCTCCAAGAATGGTCCTCATCTCCTGGACGGTTGCCCTGGGGTGCAGGCCGTTGGAGAAAAGCAGAAGGATATCCTTTTTCTCCACGCCTTTTGAATATAGCTCGTCAAGGCAGGCCCTTATGGCCACCTTCCTGTGGCTGGTGGCCTGATTGCCGCCTTTTACTATATCGGGTATGACGAAAACGACAGTTTTTCCGGGGCCGGCAAGCTCCCCCAGCGGCTCCATGCCGATGGGGTTCCTTATGGACTCCAGCGTAGCGTTATAAAGAGCCTCCCAGGTCTGCTCAAGGCACAGGGGATCCGGGACGGTGACGCCTGGGATGAAGACGTCGGTGCTGTCGGGGAGCTGGGCTGACATAAAGCCGTGGCCGTATTCAAAATCCAGATTCATATCGTTTACTCCTCACAAATTAATTATTTCCCATTCTGCAATGGGGACGGTGTAAGGTGAAATCTATACTCTTATTTTCCAAGATAGAGGCGGATTATCTCCAGATATTCCTCAGGGTAGAAGCCGATATCCCCTGAGAAGCGCGTCAGGGCGATAAGGCCGCCGTCAACCTCCGGTATGGAGGACAGCATGGCGGCGTTATCGGCCTTGAGCCCTCCGCCATATACTACAGGCGTACTGCCGCCCGTGTGCTCCTTGATAAAGCGGGCTACCATCGTAATATACTGTTTGCCGGCGGGTGTTTTGCCGGGCCCTATGCTCCACACCGGCTCATAGGCTATGGTTACGCGGCTCATATCTGCCCCCTGAAGGCCAATATCCAGCTGCTGGCCCAGAACTTGCTGCCATCTGGGCTGTTCCTCACTGTTCTCGCCTATACAGTATAGGACGTGGAGGCCCCTGGCCTGGGCAGCCCTTACCTCCATGTTCAAAACGCTGTTTACCGCGGCGGCAGCCTGGGGAGCCGGTACTCCTGCCAGGGAGAGCAGTCCCGTCTTGGCGTTTCTCTCCTCACAGTGGCCGATGATGACGCTCTGACAGCCCAGGGCTTTCGCTGCGGCGGCGGGACGGTTTGAGGTGAATGCCCCGAAATTGCCCCCTGGGGCCGTGTCCTCCCGATAGACGCTCTGGCAGCCCAGTTTTACAGGGCTATCCGCGCTCAGCGCCCGAAAAGCGCCTATGAGATGCGCCTCAGGGAAGTACATTGTAAAATCAGCTTCCGTGGGGCCGTAGGCCCTGAGGGCTTCCTGGGTGCGCTCCACGATTGCGCCGCCCCAGTCTGTTATAGGCGCCAGGCTGTTGACGCCTCCCATCTGTGCAGGTATGTCGAAACGCTTGAGGTTGAGATAGATGTGCTTCATTGCAGGTACCCTCCTTTTAATTGAAAATTATATTTTTGCTCCGGAGGAACAGGGATCCCACGGAGCTACTTGCCCAACTTCCGGAACATGCGCTCCTTGTACGCCTCAACGCCGGGCTGGTCAAAGGGGTTGACGCCCAGGATAAGGCCCGAGAGATAACAGGAGAACATAAAGAAGTAGAAAAGCTGGCCGAAGGTGTATTCGTCTATGGACTCAACAGTTATGTTAAAGCAGGGCAGAATCCTGCTGTGGGCCTCCAGCGTCCCCTGGTATGAGGCTTTGTTTATCTGGAAGTAGTCCAGACCGTCCAGATATCCGAAACCGTCGTCTATACCGTCTGCGCAAGGTGAGAGCACGGCGTCTGGTTTTTCCACATCTATGAAGGTCTCAAAGAGGCAGCGGGTGCCCTCCTGGACAAACTGCCCTATGGAGTGGAGATCTTCAGAGTAGCTGGCGAAAGATGGGAAGAGGCCGAGGCCATTCTTACCTTCGCTCTCTCCAAAGAGCTGGACCCACCACTTGGCAAAGCGGAATAGCCTGGGCTCAAAGAATGAGAGCATCTCGACTCTGTAGCCGGTACTGTAGAGATAATTGCGTATGGCGGCGTATCTGAGGGCAATATTGCCGTCGGAGGTATCGCTGCGGAGCCATGACTCCATATCTGCCGCCCCCTGGGCCAGGGCGCAGATGTCGAAACCGGCCACCGCCATAGGCAGCAGCCCCACAGGAGTGAGGGCGGTATATCTGCCGCCTACATCTTCAGGGAAGGGTAGGAAGGTAAAACCGTATTTTTCGGATATGTCCTGCAGCTGCATATCGGGCGTACCGGTGACTATGACGCGCTCATGCCAGCTGCCGCCGTAAGCGTCCCTTAGGAATGTGCGCAGCGTCCTGAAGGCAACACCCGGCTCAAGAGTCTCGAAATTTTTGGCAATCACGTCAATATAGACGCTCTTCTTGGACTTCAACCTGCTTAAAATGTCCCGTACCTCGTAGGCCGAGAGGGTGTTGCCGGCCCAGATTATCTCCGGCGAGCCTTCAGACGGCTCCAAAGCCTCAACTACAGCCCTGGCCGCCTGGTTGGAGCCTCCTACGCCCACTACTACAAAGGCGTCGGCACGGGATCTGATGCGGGATGCCAGCTCCCTATATCTTTCAAGCCAGCCGGAGCCTGCCCAAAGGGACACGGACAGCCACCCAAGGCTGTCCGGACAGGCGGCCTTGCCGGCCTGGGCGGAGGCAAGGCACTCCAGGGCATGATTAAGCAGGCGTTCGTCGAAACCGCCAGTTTTTCCGGCGCCGTCAAAAAGGGACAGATGGAATTTCTTCTTCATAAAAACACATCCAATCACAATTTTCAATTTAACAGGGGATAAGGTGGACGCAATCAGCCGTATCTCCATAGCCAGGATATATAAATAATTAAATTAAATAATTATATTATATATAATAGCCTCTCAGAAAATTATGTCAAGGAAAATTTTCGCCCTTTGAACAGCTGCCGGACGCATCAGGGCGGTATCCCTGCGGCGTTTGACATTTTACCGGCTATGGTGTATTTTTAAATTAAATTAAAAAATTGCTTCTATTGGAGTTTGAAATATGCTCATTGAACAGGGAAATAATTTAACCAGGGTCAAAAGGTCAAACCAGGCTGCAATCAGGCGGCTGGTATACCACTACAGCCCCATCACCAGGGGACAGCTGGCATCCCAACTGGGGCTGACGATGCCCACCATAACGAAAAATGTAAATATGATGATCAAGGCCGGCGTAGTCAGGGAACTGGAGACGCCTAACGGGGGGGCAGGGACTCTTGGCAGAAAGGTCAGGCCCATTGAGCTGGTGGCTGATTCCAGATACTTTGTGGGCGTGGAGATGAGGAGCACCTGCAGGAGCGTCTGCGTGACAGACTACAGAGGCGGGATATTGTCGCATATGACAGACAGCAGCCCCCTCCAGGATTACGGAGAAAACGTAAAACGCTGCTGCGGCATGATTCGTAAGACGGTGGAGAGCTCCGGCATTGCCTGGGATAAGATATTCGGAATTGGCATCTGCGTGCCGGGGGTAGTTGACAGCAACGCCAAAATCATAAAGAGAAGCTGGCACAGGGATTGGGAGACGAGATCCCCTGCAAAGGACTTTGCCGCCTGCCTGGGATACATGGGGGAGATATCCTTGGAGAACAACGCCAGCGCCAGGGCATACGGGGCGCAGCTTTTCAGAAGGGAGCTTCTCAACGGCGTCACATCTTTTGCATATCTGTTTGTGTCCAGCGGCGTTGCCTGCCCTATAATTTATAACGCTGTGCCAGACTTCGGTGTGGCTATAGGAGACGGGGAGGCGGGACATATGGTGATGGACCCTGAGGGGCCTGTGTGCAGGTGCGGGAACCGAGGGTGCCTGGAGGCGCTTGCCGGAGAACAGGCCGTTATCAGCGGGTATGCTGCTTTAGCCAATGCAGGCCGCGGGGAGATACAGGGGGATAATGGCGGCGTTACGACTATTGAGGATGTGCTTGAGGCCCAGAGGAGAGGCGACAGGGACGCGGAGGCGGCTGTAAGCAGGGCAATTTTTAATTTGGCGCTGGCCACGGCGAATATAGACAACCTGACGCGCCCCGATGTTATCCTGCTTGAGGCGAAAGTTTTCAGCTCTTCGGAGAACAGGGAGAAATTTTTGGAGATAACAGGCAGAAACGTGTATGCCGATACAGCCCACCGCACCAGATTCGCCTTCCTGCCGCCGGACCCTATAGGCGGAGCCAGGGGCGGCGCCGCAGCGGCCATCAGGGCGGATATGGAGCTGGAGATTACATAATTGTTATTTGGAACGGGAAGTTTAATATCATATAAGAAAAAGGTATGGCAATATTCCAATAGTGCCATACCTTTTTTGTTTACTGCTGCGTGTCAAGAGCTTTTCTGGCTTATCCTCTTGTACTCAGAGGGAGTCAGGCCCTCGAATTTTTTAAATACACGGGTAAAACCCTGTATATCCCAGAAACCGGAACATATTGAGGCGTCTTTTACCGACATGGTCTTCAGGTTTTCCTTGGCCGCTTCCACTCTGGTCCTCTGGATATAGTCCAGAAGGTTATAGCCTGTGCTGTCTTTAAATATGCGTGACAAGTACGACGGGTTAAGGTTAAACTGCTCCGCCAGGGTGGTAACATTCAGGTTGCTCTCTGTGAAGTGCTCACTGATATAGCTCTTGACGTTCTCAATACGCTGGTTGGGGATGGCCAGATCCGCCGCTTTGTGCTGGTACTGTTTAATAAGCTCCGCGAATATGCTGTCACTGGCGGACTTCAACTCGCTGATGCTTCTTGCCTCCATAAAATTCTCAAAGTCGTTAAGGTTGATGCCGGTCATTGAGCGGAGCATATCCAGCATGATATATACGCGGCTTCTGGCTATGGCTATGTCCTTGGGGTCTGTGGGCAGGTAGTCGTCGATTATCTGCCTGAACACCAGGGCAGCCTCGTTATAATCGGTGTTTTCAAGACATATGAGCATCTTGCTCAGAAGCTTAAAGTAGAGGGAGTCGTTGTTCTTGCCGCCTCGGCGCTCACGGCCGTCTGCTCCTGAACCGTACCAGAATGTACGGCTCTGGACGTCCTCCAGAATAAACTCAACAGTCTTCTTTAACTGGGAGATGTCTATTAATGCCGCCCTGCTGCTTATAAGTGTAACGTCGAGGGCATTTTTGAAGAAATCGGTTATCGACGAGATTATGGCGTCAAAAGTCTCCCGAGTATCTGTGTCCAGGCACTGGGTGAGCAGTACGTATGACATGTCGGTGGCCGCCAGTATACCGGGGCGCTTTTCAAAGACCATGTCCTTCAGCACATTGTTCAGGACAAAGAAGGGACGTATATACTCGTCGTCTTCGCTTCTCATGTCGCCGATAAATTCTTTTATATCGTCGGAATAGGAAAAACCCACTATGAAAAACGGCTGATCTGCTGAGAGGCCGGCGCCTGCAAGTATGCTTTTGGAACACTCCTCCAGGCTGCCGCCTTCTAAAGACGGGAGCCGCTGAAGCAGTTGGCCCACTCCGTAAGGCAGAAGTGCGGACATATCGTTCTCCAACTCGCTGGAGCCGCTTTCAAAGATTATCTTCATCTGCATTTTGTGATATTTCTGCTCCAGCACCAGGATGATGAGAATCAGCACCAGCGCCGATATGAACAGAGCCGTGTACTCCGGAATGTGGCTCCTGATGCTCTCAGGGGCAATGGCGGTAAGTATATTTAAATGTACATTGGAAAAGACATTGAGACAGGAGATGTATTCCTCGCCGCAATAAGAGAATGAACGGTCGTCATCGATGCTGTTTAAGGCCCTGATATAGTCCGCCTTTGTAACGCTGTCCGCATTTGAATAAATAAGGTTCGCGCTGTCTCCTATCAGGATTATCTGGCCGTAGTTGGGGAGCGTCCCCAGACGGTCAAGATCCATCTCCAGAATTACATAAGCCGACAGCTGATCCGTGCTATTATAAATGTTACGTACAAGCCAGCTGCGGCCGTCTGCGCAGTATGTCCCCCAGGTATTCCCATCCTGGCCGGCGGATACGCTCTCAAAGGACAGTGCGCTATTATATAAATTGTTAAACACTGTGCTGTAGTCAGTTACTGAGTAAAACTGATACGGCAAAACTGCATACGGCGAGTTGAGAAATATGACAGATATACTGTTTCTGCTGATACCTGAAACCGATGTTATCTGATTCAGGTCAAGCTGTATCTGACGGGCCATAACCGCGTTGAAAGGGTTCGATGTATCTCGGACAGAGTCGATAAAATTGCGTACGGATTCGCTTGAGGCGATGGTATCGCAGAGCGTTGTATAGGTGATTATGGAATTGGATACGCCTATTGCGATGTCAGAGAGGCTTTCCCTGGCATCGGAAGTGGCGTTTTTAAAACTGTAAGCCCTGGCCGCAGCTGTAGCCAGAGTAACAAAGAGGGCAAATAAAACAGCAAGCGCAGCCAAGCGTATGAGCAGCTTTTTATCAGCAAAGCTCTTTTTTATGGAACCAAGTATCAAAAGAAGTACCCCCTGCTGACAAGCGTTTGTTAAAATATATGAAATATTCTACTATCATTCTCACTGGTTGTCAAATTTAACAATTGAATTGATGGAGTAATTTTATCCTGTAAATTATATATTATTTTATTACTTCTAAAAATCATTTACTTACATTTTGACAGAAATTGATGGTCATGTCAAAAAAATTAAAGGGATTTGTAGTGTTTTGAAGATTGTGGAAAGGGCTGAAAAGATGTAATCTTAATATAGTATGGAAGCCAAGTATGAAAACTATGTTTAAAAATCGCGGCGGGCAATTGGAATTCATACCGCCCATAAGAACGCATATGTATTTTTACTGGCGGCTGTTTTTAAAAATTGTTTAGGAATTACAAAAAAATATAAAGTAAAGGAGAACCAGGACATGTCAAGAAAGTTTGTATGCAGCGAAACCGAGCCTATAGTTACCACTCCCAAGGGGAAAATACGCGGGTTTATCCAGGACGGCATCTACACCTTCCACGGCATAAAATACGCCAACGCCCAGCGGTGGCATATGCCTGAGGAAGTTGAGGCATGGGACGGAGTTAAAGACGCTCTCAACTACGGCTTTACCTGCCCCACCAACGGAAACCCCGCCCCTACCAGCGAGATTTACATCACTC
This sequence comes from uncultured Oscillospiraceae bacterium, assembly GCA_944386875.1. Classification (GTDB taxonomy): domain Bacteria; phylum Bacillota; class Clostridia; order Oscillospirales; family Oscillospiraceae; genus RUG626. The sequence goes on along the minus strand of CALXCS010000122.1, from coordinate 2,283 downwards.
ACCGCTTCTGGCCGGAGAATGAGCACTGCCAGTATCTGAACATCTGGACAAAGAGCATAGACAGCTCCGCCAAAAAGCCGGTAGTTGTGTGGCTCCACGGCGGCGGATACGCCAACGGCTCATCCATAGAGCAGGCCGCCTATGAGGGCGACCAGCTTGCAGAGCACGGCGATGTTGTTGTGGTGACGCTGAACCACAGGCTCAACATTTTAGGCTGCCTTGACCTCACCAGCTTCGGCGAGGAGTATCACAACTCCCCCAACCTGACAATTGCAGACCTTGTTGTGGCTCTCAAATGGGTCCATGACAATATATCCGCTTTCGGCGGCGATCCTGACAACGTGACAATTTTCGGCCAGTCCGGTGGCGGCGGCAAGGTGTGCTGCCTGCTCCAGACGCCTGCGGCTGAGGGACTGTTCCACAAGGCACTTATGATGTCCGGCGGAGCCGGCACCATGAGCAGGGAGGAGTATGACCATCGTCCTGTGGTTCTGGAGATGATGAAGATGCTCCACATCGAGGATGAGGACATCAAGAAGCTGGAGAAGGTGCCTTACACCCAGCTTATCTGGGCATACAACCACGCTGCCTATAAGCTCAACACCCCGTTGAATTGGGCTCCAAAGGCCAACGACTGGTACATAGGCCATCCGATTGACGTTGGATTCTCTGATTACGCCAAGAAGGTACCTCTCATAGTATCCTCCGTCTACGGCGAGATGACAATGAATAATAAGCTCCTTGAGGACGGCGTTGAGCCCACAGAGGAGAACAAAATGGCAGCCCTCAAGAAGCTCTACGGCGACCACACCGACGAGGTTATAGCCAGCTTCCATGAGGCATATGCCAACAAGGATATCAGCCAGATCGTCACGGTTGACAGAATGGCCCGCCCGGCAATCATTAAGTTCATGAACAAGCACGCCGATGAGTGCTCCGCCCCCGGCTACTCCTTCAACCTGGCAGTTGACTTCCCGCTCTTCGGCATAAGCCAGGCATGGCACTGCGCCGACATACCCTACATCTTCCACAACATCGACAGGGTCCCCTGCTACGGCTTCGGAGAGGTCTCCGACAGGCTCCAGGACGAGATGAGTGGCGCCCTTGTCAGCTTCGCTTACACCGGAGATCCAAACCATGAGGGTATGGCACAGTGGAGGCCATACACCAAGGACGACAAGGCCACCATGGTCTTTGACGCCAAGAGCGAATGCAAAGCTGCCTATGATGAGAAACTCCTTGACAACATCGAGAAATACGGACCGGAGTTTAAGAGACCCAACTTCAGCAGCCTTGTTATCGACGAGAACGACACCAGAGCCTGGATGTACTAATATCTGATATTTTCAGCTCAAGGGACAGTTTTAACTGTCCCTTGAGCTGGACGCTTCAAAGAAGCCCTGCCGTTTCCAAATGGGACGGCGGCGTAAAATCCTTCATCTGGGAGAGATTGCCCGGAGATTGATCTACACTGTGATTTTATCTGGAGGTCCGGTAAGGGACTGCCAATGCGCCTCCGGAGGGATACAGGCTATGGCAAAGATAAACTGCAACTTTATATCGTACACGCTGATGCGGGCAGTGGACATTACGGTGGTGGTGCCCTCGCCCACATTTCCTGAGTCCGCCGCCAGGGCAGAGGCGGAGGATCCATGCACCCACACGCCCAGGGAGCTTTACCCTGTGCTCTACCTGCTCCACGGGACGGGCAACAACCACGCCGCCTGGACGGCGTACACAAACGTGGAGATGTATGCCGAGGAGCGGAATATAGCTATTGTGAATATCTCCGCAGAGAATAAAGCCTATGTCCTTGACGGTGAGGACGACTTTTTTACTTTCGTAGCAGAAGAACTGCCGGACTTTGTGACGGGCATGTTCCCCATATCAAAAAGGCCGGAAGATACATATATAGCCGGCCTCTCCATGGGCGGCTACGGCACGCTGGTCCACGGGCTTAACCACCCGGAACGGTACGCCGCAATGGGAGCCCTTTCAGCATCTACAAAATATTGGCGGAGGGGCGATATGCGCCCTGGCGGAGTTATCGGGGCTGACGGCACGGCCGCCGGTTTCCAGCCCAAGTTCGAGCCATATGATCTGGCGGAGAAAGTGGCCGGAGAGGGCAGGAGCTTCCCCAAGATATATATGGCCTGCGGAGGCCAGGACCCCTATATGGAGAGGGACCTGGAGTTCCGGGACCTGCTTACATCCCTGGGGGCAGACATGACCTGGGACGAGATAGCTGGATACGGCCATGAGTGGCGGGTCTGGGACATCGAG
>CALXCS010000121.1 GCA_944386875.1 uncultured Oscillospiraceae bacterium | reverse complement strand
CTTATAAACAAGTATTATGATCTTGCTCTGGCAGGCGACAGCCTGGCAAAAGACCACTATATAAATCTGACCCGCCACGCCTCTGACTGTATATCCTGCGGCCACTGTGATTCACGCTGTCCTTTTCAGGTATCCCAGTCTGTGCGTATGGGTATTATAGCGGAATACTTTAAGATATAAGGTTGATAACATGAATGCTCCGTCTTCCCAGATAGATGAAAAAATACATCTTCGCAGCCTGCTCCGTCCGTTGCTGACCTTATCCATCCCCACAATAATTGAGCAGATTCTCTCAACACTGCTCCAATATGTGGATACGGCAATGGTAGGCAGACTTGGCGAGCAGGCCACAGCCGCCGTCAGTACTACCACCACTGTCACATGGCTTTTTAACAGTATTCCCGGCGCAATAGGTACTGCTGTACTTATTCTCATATCTAACGCTGCCGGAGCCGGCGATAAAAAGCGTATGGCAGGCCTATCGCAGCAGGCTCTTTTGTTAACAGGGGTATTTGGCATCCTGTTAACGGCCGTCTCAATATTTCTAAGCCCTTTTATACCAGCATGGATGGGCGCCGAGGAAGCAATACGCGCAGACGCTTCAGAGTATTTTTTCATAATCAGCTTGCCTATGCTCTTCCGCACTGCCACAACTGTCCTGGGAGCTGCCCTTCGCGCAGTACAGGATACAAAAACGCCTATGCTGATATCTGCGGCAGGAAATCTGATGAACGTAGTGCTGAATTCTCTCTTTATCTATGGTCTCTCCATGGGCGTCGCAGGCGCGGCGATAGCGTCGGCAATCTCATACGCTGCTTCCGGTGTGCTTATGTTCTTGGCTTATCGGCGTAAGGAGGCCCTATGCTGGCAGTGGAGCCAGTTCCGCCCCGACAGGAAAATCCTCGGCGAATGTGCATCATTGGGGGCTCCGGTTTTGTGTACAAGTCTCGTGTCCTGCTTTGGATATGTGACTTTTGCCAGCCTTGTATCCGGTATGGGTACTACCATCTTTGCCGCGCATTCAATTGCCGTGACTGCCGAAACCATCTTCTATGTACCGGGATACGGGCTCAGAACTGCGACTTCCGCCATGATAGGTTCCGCCAGGGGCGAGAGGAACATTCAAAAGGTCTCTGCTGTTGGAAAGCTCAGCGTCTTACTGACAGTTTCCATAATGTTCTTAAGCGGAGTTATATTGTTTTTTGGCGCAAATCTGCTTATGAGCCTCTTTTCGCCAGTTGAGGCAGTAGTCGATTTAGGCGCTCAAATGCTCAGGCTCGTAGCTCTTTCTGAACCTTTTTACGGCCTTATGATTGTCCTGGAGGGCATATTTTACGGTCTCGGCCGCACTCGTTATGCTTTCGTTGTAGAGGCTGCCGGAATGTGGTGCGTAAGGATGCTCTTCACTTTTATATGTGTAAAAGTCTGGGGCCTTGGACTGCGGTCAGTATGGTACTGCATGATAGCCGACAACATATCAAAAGCATTGCTCTTTTCTATGCCCTTTGTGATAAGGCCCTTGCGGAAGCGGATACTGGGGAATTCGTAAGATAAAATATTAAAATTATAAATGCGCTTTGACATCGCATAAACGTGATGTCAAAGCGCATTTTAGTCTGGCAAATATCTGTTATTTACTTTTCCGGTGAGATAATATATTTACCCATGGCGCGTTTTTCAGGCTTACTCAATATGTCTTCCAGCTCGTTAAGCCCGCAGACACCGCAGACCATGCTGCTCACGTCCAGTCTGCCGGAATCGATAAGGTCAAGGGCCCGTTTTTGAGTGTACGGGTTTATATACGACGACTTCAGCTCCAGCTCCTTCTGGAATATCTCAAAAGGCTTGACAGATATTGTCTCATCAGGCTTTGTAAGGCCAAACATCATCACCACAGCTTTATTTCCCGCAAGATCAATGGCCTCTTCAATGGTAGACGGCTTTCCAACGCATTCTATCACCGTGTTGACCCATGTAAATCCGCAGTCTGATAAGCGGGCTTTTACATCTTCCCCTGACGGGTCAATGCAGATATCCGCACCCAGCTTTTCCGCCATCTGCCGTTTTTCTTTAACCGGCTCCAGCAGCGCAATTTTCGCAGCTCCAGCCAATTTTGCAAGCTGAAGCATAATCAGCCCTATCATTCCGCCGCCTATAATCACTACCTGATGACCTGGTCTGATCCCGCACATGTCTATTCCGTGGAGGCAGCAGGCCACAGGTTCCGTCATAGCCCCCTGCTCAAAGGTCGTGTTCTCTCCCAGCCGGTACACCTGTTTTGCATTTACCGCGCAATACTCTGCAAAGCCTCCGTTTACAGTGGTTCCATACCCGATCATATTCTGGCAGTAGTGGGCAACTCCGTTTCGGCACGGTTCGCACGCTCCGCAGTAGCAGTTGGGGTCAATACATACCCGATCCCCAGGCTGGAAATTCTTCACGTTTTCCCCTGTCTCTACAATAACTCCTGAAAACTCGTGTCCCAGAATTGTAGGCGGCGTAACCTCTGCAGCGCCCTTATCTCCCTCATATATATGCACATCCGTCCCGCACACGCCGCAAGCTTTTACCTTTATAAGCACATCCTCCGGTCCTACAGCCGGCATGTTCCAGTCCTCTACCCTTACGTCGTGTCTTCCATAAAAAACGGCGCTTTTCATAAAATGACCTCTTTCTAAAATCCGCTTTCCGATAGCAACAGCTTATATCAGCTTGAGTATTTCCTCAGGCGTCTTTACTATGTATTTTGCACCTGCCTCGTTAAGGAAGTCCTCGCTTCTAAACCCCCAGGCAACAGATATGCAGTCCAAGCCTGCAGCCGCAGCAGTCTTTATGTCAACTTCTGAGTCTCCCACATACACAGACTCCCAAGGACTGCTGCCCAGTTCCCGAAGAGCCTCCAGCACCGTATCTGGGGCAGGCTTACGCCTAATCTTTGGACTTTCTCCTATCGCAACTGAAACTACATCTCCAAAGAACTTGTTAACCAGTTCCTTTACATTAGCATCCGACTTATTGGATACTACCGCCAGCTTATATTCTCTTGCCGAAAGCTCTCTGAGCATCTTGTGAATTCCCTCGTAAGGTTTTGTCTTAATCATATTGTGAGCAAGATAGTAAGCCTCGTATTCGCTCAATATGCCGTCAAAACCTTCGGTATTTTCTCCATCCGGCAGGGATTTTGCCAGCAGGACCCGTGCTCCGTTTCCCAAAGCCATGCCTATTTGTTCACTATTACGTTCTGGATAACCTTTCTCAAGCAGAACGTGATTAACGCTGTCGCGTATGTCCTCCAGAGTATTCATCAATGTGCCGTCCAGGTCAAAAAGCACAGTAGTATATCTCATTCGTTGATGTCTATCCCCCAGTCAGTCACTATCTTATTCAGCAGCCTGGCAAGAGCAATAGTCCCCTCGCGTGTTATGAGGATGCTGGCCACCTCATCTGCCACCTGTCCTGACACATCGGACAGCGTCCCGTTTTTCATACTGAAGTTGTGCTCCGTATAGATATGCGTAAAACTCAGAGCCACTTCAGATTTATTTTTATTGTGTGTCACATTAAATGTGTTTGCAAATATAGGCTTCATTTCCCCTGCTGCTCCTCTTCCAGCGCCTGTCTCAAAGCAATAGATATCTGATCGGGGCATGAGGTGGGTTTTTCTCTGCACTTTATGCCGCTGAGCCTGTCCGCTACGTCCTGTGCTCTCTGCCCCCGAAGCAGCGCCGCTATCCCCTGCAAATTCCCGTGGCATCCGCCTTCAATCTTTATATCTTGTATTATTCCGTCTTCCAAATCAATAATATACTTCCTAGAACATACGCCTTTGGGTATGAATACCTTTTCCATAAATGTACCTCCGCTTCTGGTCGTTTTATAAGACAGTAAAGATTATAATACGTAACTTTCCCACTTGCAACAGGCATAAAGGCGGTTTTCATATCATAAATATATTTTCAGTGATGTATCCTTGGGAGGTGTGTTGTGTTGCGGAGGATCAGGCGTCAAGGGCGCAGCGGTGGCTTTACCGGCGTAAAATTTGCCGTCAGGCTTGCTATAGTCTGCCTTTTGTGTCTTACAATACGCAGTATGTCGGACATGCTGGAAAGCGCAGAAGGGTTCGCCCTTCCAGACAGGCTTTCAAGTTTCCTGCTTCAGTCAGAGCTTCCTCATAGTGAAAAGAGAAAACCAGGCAGCGGTTCGGCCGTCCTGTCTGACCTTCCCAGCTTTCAGTCCAGCGACAGTCAAAGTGACAGCAGCGCCTCTGCAGATACCTCCCCTCTCGCCGCCAACGCTCAAAAACCATCTTACTCATATGATGAATCCCCTGATGGCAGTTCTCCAAACGAATCCTCTGATGATTCAGCCGAAAACGAGTCCTCCCAGCCCGGCGGCGCCATAAGCACTACCATCACAGGAGAGAGCGGCGGATACCATAAAGGCGCAGAGGGTATATATCTCAAAAACAACACAGAATACGATATTGACGTGGAAGAGCTCTTAAATAAACCTCTCGGCTTTTCCGCCCAGGATGGCGCAAAAGTGCTCATAATACACACCCACGGCAGTGAAGCATATATGCCCGACGGCGATGATATATATGAGCCCTCAGATCCCTCCAGAACTGAAGATAAAAATTATAATGTCGTGCGTGTGGGTGACGAGTTAGCCCGTGTACTTGAGGACAGAGGCATAGATGTAATTCACGACAGGGAGCTATATGATTACCCCAGTTATAACGGCTCATACGACAGATCCTGGGAAGCTATGCAGAGCTATCTTCAGCAGTATCCGGACATCGCCGTTATCATAGATTTGCACAGGGACGCTCTGGAAGGCACTGACGGCACTATATACAAAACCGTCGCCGACATTGGCGACACTCCCTGCGCCCAAGTGATGCTGATATCAGGCACAAACTTTTCCGGGCTCACTCACGATAACTGGCAGGAAAATATGAGCTTTGCCTTAAAACTGCAGTCAGCGATGGTAGAGCAGTACCCTACTCTTGCAAGACCGCTAAATGTCTCCCAATATAGATATAACCAGAACGCCACTACCGGTTCTCTTATCGCGGAAATCGGCTGCAACGGCAACACTCTGCAGGAGGCTATAACGGCCGCAACATATTTTGGCGACTGCCTGGCAGATGTACTTTTGGGAGTATAGCTGTTCATATATAAAAAACTACTTGACAAATTTTTGGCTGTGAGTTAGAATTCCCCCATAGAAACCGTTGATTCAGAGAAGTAGGCTTATCACCCAGCTTTAAGAGAGCCGCCGGCGGTGGGATGGCGGCAGTATTGGGCTTTGCTGAATGGGCTGATGAGGGCGTGCCGAAAGTTCAGGCTGTTTAAATGTCTTGGCGAGTAGGACACGACGGGATTCCCCCGTTACAGGGTAGGCGTGTGTTAGCGCGCCGCAGAGTGGGCGGTTATTCGTCAATTTGGGTGGCACCGCAGAAGCTGTTAAGGCTTTTGTCCCGAAGTTTTTTCGGAGACAAAGGCCATTTTTTATACCTTATCTCCGAACAAATCTGAAAGGAGAACAGAAAATGAAGAACCAGAATATTCCATACAAAATCTACCTTAGTGAAGATGAAATGCCGAAATATTGGTACAACGTCCGGGCCGATATGGTAAATAAACCGGCTCCTCTTTTGAATCCGGCCACCATGAAGCCCATGTCTTTTGATGATTTGCGCCCTGTATTTTGTGATGAACTTATTGAGCAGGAGCTGGATGACACCACAAAGCTCATTCCTATCCCTGACGATATAAGAAATTTCTATAAGATGTACAGGCCGTCTCCCCTTGTGCGGGCGTACTGCCTGGAGGAAAAACTCCAGACTCCCGCTAAAATTTATTACAAGTTTGAAGGTAACAACACATCAGGTTCACACAAGCTGAATTCCGCCATAGCCCAGGCTTATTATGCGAAAAACCAGGGGCTCAAAGGCGTTACCACCGAAACCGGAGCCGGACAATGGGGTACTGCCCTGTCCATGGCCTGTGCCTATCTTGGCCTTGATTGCATAGTATATATGGTAAAAGTGTCCTATGAGCAAAAGCCGTTCCGCCGGGAGGTAATGCGCACTTACGGCGCATCCGTGACGCCCAGCCCGTCTGACACAACTGAAGTGGGCAGAAAGATTCTCGCAGAGCATCCCGGCACCACCGGTTCCCTGGGTTGCGCAATATCCGAGGCAGTTGAATGTGCCACTACTCATCCGGGTTACCGGTATGTACTGGGGTCTGTATTGAACCAGGTCCTGCTGCACCAGTCTATAATAGGGCTTGAAGCTAAAACCGCTCTGGATAAATATGGTGTAAAACCTGATATCATAATTGGCTGCGCCGGCGGCGGTTCAAATTTGGGAGGTCTTATCTCACCATTTATGGGCGAAAAGCTCCGAGGTGAGGCAGATTACCGTTTTATCGCCGTGGAGCCAGCGTCTTGTCCGAGTTTTACCCGCGGTAAATTTGCTTACGACTATTGTGATACAGGTATGGTATGCCCACTGGCAAAGATGTACACTTTAGGTTCTGGATTTATTCCCAGTGCCAACCACGCGGGAGGGCTTCGATACCACGGAATGAGCCCTGTGCTCTCTCAGCTATATCACGATGGTCTTATGGAGGCCGTTGCCGTAGAGCAAACTGCAGTCTTCGAGGCCGCTGAACAGTTTGCACGTGTGGAGGGTATACTCCCAGCGCCCGAATCCTCCCATGCTATCCGCGTGGCGATTGACGAAGCCCTGAGGTGCAGGGAAACTGGCGAGGAAAAGACAATTCTCTTCGGTCTTACCGGAACTGGCTATTTTGACATGACCGCCTATGAAAAATACAATAACGGCGAGATGACAGACTATATCCCCAGCGACGAAGACCTGGAAAAAGGCTTTGCCGGCCTTCCGGTGCAGCCCGAATAAACTAGCCCTTATTAAAAAATAGCGCGGCTTATGAACTGCGCCCCATTAGTTATTCAGTATGATATGCTGTATAACCAATGGGGCGCTTAACTATAAAAACGAGTCAAAAATACACTGTAGAATTAAAAAAAACATGTAACCAAATGGCTGCATAAAAGATACATAGGATATTGTAAAATATAAGCGCCATTCCATCAACAATCCGCTGTACTTTCGCACATTATTCAGCTATAATCGTTATGATAACGGTTAAACCTTACGATATCACATTTTTGCCGTTGAAAGGGGCGTATGGAATGAAAGACGTGCTTCCACGTGTAGCAGAAAAGTTCCTGCGGTATGTGCAAATTGACACACAGTCGGACCCTGGCTCATCCAGTGTTCCGACTTCATGTAAAGAGCTGGATCTTGCCAACCTCCTTGTCAAAGAGCTCAAGGAGATGGGCGTTGAAGATGTAAGGATGTGCAAAGCCGGTTGTGTATATGCAACCATTCCGGCCAATTGCGGCATTGATGCGCCGATAGTAGGTTTTATTGCCCATATGGACACTTCTCCAGATGTCTCAGGTGCCAATGTTTCTCCTCGCATTGTGGAGAATTATCAGGGAGGGGACATAGTCCTTAACAGTGAAAAAGGTGTTATCCTCCGTTCTGATTTTTTCAGAAGCGAGGAACAGTTAATCGGACAGGACCTTATTGTAACTGACGGGACAACTCTTCTAGGTGCTGATGATAAGGCAGGTATAGCTGAAATAATGTATATGGCCGAGTATCTGCTGAGCCACCCCGAAATTAAGCATGGTACAATTAAAATTGGTTTTACCCCTGATGAAGAAGTTGGCTGTTACGGCGCCAGTGCTTTTGATATAGAGGGATTTGGTGCAGATTTTGCGTACACTGTTGACGGCATGGGTATCGATGAATATAGCTGTGAGAGCTTCAACGCCGCCGGCGTCACAGTCACTGTCCGCGGTCTGCAGGTCCATCCTGGTGAAGCAAAAAACAGAATGGTAAACTCCATTACAATCTCAAAAGAGTTCGACAACCTGATCCCTTCCCACGAAACTTGTGAGCACTCTGAAGGCCGCGAGGGCTATTTCCATCTTTCAGGCATTGAGGGGACTGTGAGCCTCACAAAAATGCAGTATCTTATACGTGACTTCGATATTGATGGTTTTAACCGGCGTAAAGAGTTTATGCGCCGCATAGGTCAGTACCTGAATTCTGTCTACGGCCAGGGAACAGTGGACGTGGAGTTTGAAGATTCATACTTCAGCATGTATAATTCCATTATGGAAAACCCCAATATCACCGAAAAGGCGCTTAAGGCTTTTGAAGCCTGCGGCATTTCTCCAAAAATCGTTCCGATCCGCGGCGGTACCGATGGCTCCATTCTCTCAGGCAGAGGGCTCCCGTGCCCAAATTTGCCGGCAGGATATCAGGGCGAACACAGCGTCTACGAGTGCGTATCCGTGCAGGCTTTAGACACTTGTGCCAATGTCCTTATAAGGCTTGCAGCCTCTTTTGCGGAGTAATATAATAAATTTCAGACAGATATTATCATATCCATATTTTACGAGGTGCGGCATGAACATCTATAAAAACAGAATAGAAAGAGTAAAAAAGGAAATGGAAAAGTGCGGGCTGGGGCAGCTTATGTTAACGGATCCTGTGGGCATACGTTATTTGACCGGTCTTGATGTGCATCCGTTTGAACGCTTCTGGGCTTTTCTAGTACGTACATGGAGCGAAAATATAGTATTTGCCAATCAATTATTCGCCATTGGGGATACAGGATTTGAAACTGTCACTATGACGGATTCAGACGATGTGGCAAGGATTGTCTCCCCGCACATAGCGCCGGGCAGGCTGGGAGTCGACAAAACTATGCAGGCCAGGTTTCTGCTGCCCTTGATGGAAGACTGTTCCGATACGCAATTTATACTAGGCACCGACTGTGTGGACAACGTCCGAGCCGTTAAAGATGAAAAAGAGCAGGAGCTTATGCGTAAAGCATCAAAAATTAACGACGACTGTATGGAGGATCTTATAGCTTTTATCCACGAAGGAGTCACTGAAGAGGAATGTGCTTCTTACCTTACTGATCTATACAAGTCTCACGGCGCCGACGGCGTGTCGTTTAATCCGATAATTTCCTTCGGTGCCAACGCCGCCGATCCCCACCACTCCCCTGACAGCACTGTTTTAAAGGACGGCGACTGCATTGTTATGGATATAGGCTGTAAAAAAGATGGTTATTGTTCTGATATGACTAGGACCTGCTTCTGGAAAAAAGCCGATCCTAAATACGTCGAGATATATGAGACTGTTCGGCAGGCTAATGAAGTGGCTGAGGGTATCGTCCGCGAAGGCGTCCCGCTTTGTGAAATAGACGCCTCGGCACGGGATCATATTGCTGCCGCCGGATACGGGCAGTTTTTTACTCACCGGCTCGGCCATTTTATCGGCATAGAGGAGCACGAAAAAGGCGACGTAAGCTCAGTAAATTCTGAAGCAGCTAAAGCCGGCATGATTTTCTCGATTGAACCGGGTGTTTACCTGCCGAATGAATTTGGAGTGCGTATCGAAGACCTGGTGATCGTGACTGAAGATGGTTGCGAAGTTCTGAATAAAGTTGATAAAAACATCCGTATACTGGGAATATAAATAATTACTGCCGGCTATTCAGCCGGCAGTAATTATTTATTATATTTGCTAAATTTTCCTTACAAAAAGGGCTCGGATTGCATTGAGCACGGCAATAATCATAACTCCCACATCTGCAAATATCGCCAGCCACATTCCTGCCAATCCCATTGCCACAAGCAACAGGCACAGGAGCTTTATGCCTATCGCAAAAACTATATTCTGATATACAATCCCCAGGCACTTTTTAGAAATCTTTATCGCTTTAGATATCTTCATGGGGTTATCGTCCATAAGCACAACATCTGCCGCTTCGATTGCCGCATCTGAACCCATGGCCCCCATGGCAATACCTATGTCCGCCCTGCTGAGTACAGGTGCGTCGTTTATTCCATCGCCCACGAATGCCAGTTTACTTTTTTCCGGTTTACTCTTTATGAGCTCCTCCACCTTCTCCACCTTATCACCAGGGAGAAGCTGGCTGTACACCTGATCTATCCCCAGTTCGCCGGCTACTCTTTCCGCAACTGAAGCGGTGTCGCCAGTGAGCATTACCGTCTTCTGTATCCCCGCGCTTTTAAGCGACTCAATAGCCCCTTTGGACTGTGGTTTTACAACGTCGGAGATAACTATGTGCCCTGCATACTTGCCGTCTATGGCTATGTGTATAATTGTCCCAACGCTGCGGCAAGGTATATATTCAATTCCCAGATGCTCCATCAGTTTGTCATTTCCAACTGCTATCCGCAATCCATCTACCGTCGCCATAACTCCATTGCCGCTTATCTCCTGTATATTTTCAGCACGGCTCTGGTCTAGTTCCTTTCCATAGGCCCTTTGCAAACTGCGGCTTATAGGGTGGGACGATGCGCTCTCAGCAAGGGCGGCATATTCAAGCAACTTCTCATTTTCCATTTTGCTGTGGTGTATGCCGCTAACCTCAAACACACCTTGGGTCAGTGTACCCGTCTTATCAAAGACGACAATCTTTGTCTTTGACAGCGTCTCAAGGTAATTTGAGCCTTTTACAAGGACCCCCTCCTTGCTGGCCCCGCCTATCCCCGCGAAAAAGCTCAGAGGTATGCTTATAACCAGCGCGCATGGACAGCTGGCCACAAGAAACGTCAGCGCCCTATAAACCCAAGTCTCCCAGCTTGCCGGCAGATCCATGGCGAAAAGACGCACAAGAGGCGGCGCAACAGCCAGCAGCACGGCTCCGGTGCAAACCGCCGGCGTATATATCCTCGCGAATTTAGAAATAAAGTTCTCAGATTTGGATTTTCTTGAAGAGGCGTTTTCCACAAGGTCAAGTATCTTGGAGACAGTGGACTCTCCAAATTCCCTGGTGGTCTCTATCTTCAGCACGCCTGACATATTTATACATCCGCTTATTATCTCATCGCCGGATTTTGCGTCTCTCGGCAAGCTCTCACCTGTCAGAGCGCTGGTGTTAAGGCTGGAATTACCCTCAATTATCACACCGTCTATAGGCACTTTCTCCCCTGGATTCACTACAATAGTGCTGCCTATCTCAACTTCATCCGGATCGACTCTCTCAATAACGCCGTCTTTATAGAGATTAGCATAATCAGGCCTTATGTCCATAAGTTCGCTTATATTCCTGCGGCTTTTGCCTACGGCATAACTTTGAAACCACTCGCCCACCTGATAGAACAGCATAACTGCAATGGCCTCAGTGTAATCGCCGCTCTTCTCATAAATTGCAAGGCCTATGGCTCCAATTGTAGCTATTGCCATCAGAAAGCTCTCGTCAAATACCTGCCTGTTTTTTATGCCCTTTCCTGCCTTTATGAGTATATCATACCCTATTATAAAGTACGCCGCCATATAGAGGCCAAATCTTAGCCATCCGGCAATCGGAATAAAACCGAGCGCTACCAGAAGCACGGCAGCAATTATAATCCGCGCCAGCATCTTTTTCTGCTTCCTGCTCAATTTGTTCTCACTTCCTAATATTCGGGTAGCCTATCTTTATATGTATATCTCGCAGTCATCTTCTACTCTTTTGCAGTTTTTCCTGACTTGCTCCATAACAGATTTCGGGTCATGGCCGTCTTCAAACTCAACATTCATTTTAAGCGTCATAAAATTAACTGTTGCCGCGGCCACTCCAGGCGTCTTGCATGCCGCCGTCTCCATCTTATTGGCACAGTTAGCGCAATCCACATCTATCTTATAAGTCTTTTTCATATAAACAGCTCCTTAAATCGATATTATATAGTTAAACAATTAAATTACTATTTAATTGTTTAACTATATAATATGCTTATGCCTTAAAATAGTCAATAGGGTATTTAAAAGAGTTTCCGTTTGGTATAAAAGAGCTTCCATTCAGGCAAATGCCCCTGTTAATCCAGATAAAATCGTGTTAAAATATTTTTAAAGGAGGGAGTGCAATGGGAGAAAGACATCTTCCTCACAACCACGGAAATCTCATAGAAACTCAGCCGGAGAAGATACCAAATACAGAGGACTTCCAGATAGTTGCAGATATATTCAAGCAGTTGTGCGACAGTAGCAGAATACGTATATTCTGGTTTCTATGCCACTGGGAAGAATGTGTTACAAATATTGCCGCAGCTATGGATATGACAAGCCCTGCCGTTTCACATCATCTGAGGCTTTTAAAAAGCAGCGGCCTTATAGTCAGCCGGCGCGATGGAAAAGAGGTCTATTACCGTGCCGCGGACACAAATCAGGCGCAGTTACTGCACCATATGGTAGAAAAAATGGTGGAGATAGCGTGCCCTGACAGCGCTAATTCTTTACGGGGTGACATATGAGAGAATTACTTAGCACTTCAATGTTAGAAGCGCTGTCCTGCGTACCTGACGGCAGTTTTGAAATATTCAGTCACGGAGACAACTATGGTATCCAGCCCGTTGAGCGGCTTGTCACTGAGACCAGCGGTAAAGGACGTATAGATATATATCCCCTGTTCCCAGGCATACAATTTATGCGCCACCGATATCTAGCTGATGAGGTCAATTTTCACCACGATTCAGCAGCGCATATACTTGAGTTAAACCACTGCTGCTCTGGTCGGGCAGGCTGGGATATGTGCGAAGGCACATCGGTTTATCTGGGACCAGGAGATATATGCGTCCACTCTATGGCCAGCTGTTCTGACTCACACATGTCTCTCCCATTAGGTTATTATGAAGGCATATCCATTTTAGCAGACCTCCATGTGCTGGAAAGAAGCTGTCCTGATATTCTCGCTGAAGGCGGCTTTGACCCTGAAGTGCTTTATAACCGGTATTGCATTCCTGAGCGTCCTGTTGGTATTCAAGCCAGTCCGAGACTTGACAGTATGTTCTCATATCTTTATGAACTTTCGGGCCCTGAACGCATTCCCTGCTACAAGCTCAAAGCTATGGAGTCTCTTCTGTATCTTCAGCATCTGAAGCCTGATGTCGGAGGACTGACTCAGTATGGCTCAAGTCAAACAGCACGTATAAAAGAAATACATGATTTTGCGGCTGAACATCTTGACTGCCGCTTTACAATAGAAGAGCTTGCTAAAAAATTTCTCATAAACACATCTTCTCTGAAGGCTGTTTTCAAGGCTGTTTACGGAATGCCCATAGCGTCATATTTTAAGGAGATGCGTATAAAAAAGGCCATGTCGCTTCTTCTGGATACAGACATGAGTATATCTCAAATTGCAGAACTGGTCGGTTACAGTTCTCAGGGGAAATTTACTCAGGCCTTTAAAGAAGTTTCAAAGATGCTGCCAACTGAGTACAGAAAGACGTACGCCTCGCCATAAAAATCGCTGCCGGTTTATTGTTAATGTATACCTAAAATATTAAATCACGCTCTCCCTTAAATAGGGAGGGCGTGATCGCTATTGGTGGTACCAAAGTAATACGATATTTACATTCACACTTTGTGATTTATACATTTAGTCAAAAATTGTGTTGAATTAGGTGCTAATTTTTGATATAATTTATATGTATTGCCGTGTAACATCACTCCAGCCCACGGGCTGAATTTCCACACGGCAATCAGCAGGCAGGATGCTCCGCATCCATGTGAGCTGGTTGGCCTGGGGCGATAGCCACATCAGTTGAGTTTCCCCGCCCTGGGAGAGAGCGGGAAGAGAGAGAAGAGAATTAAGAATTGACGGGGGGTGCATAAAGGGCCGTAGTCGGCACTTTTTGTCGCCTATGCACTGTTCCCGCCGTGAGAACGGAGGAAAGTGTGAAAGCAGACTTAACATCGCGCCGCGACGAGCGGCGGCGGATGATGCTTGAAGGCAACGTATTCAAGGTCATCCCCATCATCGCCATACCTATGATCATCTCAATGCTCATTGACTCTCTTTACAATGTGGCAGACACCTATTTTGTGAGTCAGTTGGGCACGGCCGCCACGGCGGCTGTGGGCGTCAACGACTCGCTGATGCATTTGATGCGCTCCATCGCCATGGGCTTTGGAATGGGCGCTTCCAGCTACATATCGAGGCTAATGGGCGCAAAGCAGGAGGATGAGGCCGGCCGCGTGGCCATGACCACCCTGATAACCTCCATGGGCACGCTCTCTATTATCGCCGCAATCGCCTTTATCTTTGTGGAGCCCATGGTTATGCTACTGGGCTCAACTGAATCCTCGGCAAGGTATTCCATGGACTACGCCAGATTTATCCTCATTTCGGCTCCGTTCACCGCCGGTGAGGTGTGTCTGAGTCACCTGCTCCGCTCTGAGGGCAGCACAAAATATTCCATGATCGGCATGGTCTCCGGCTGCGTGATCAACGTGGCCCTGGATCCGCTCTTCATATATACGTTTAAGATGGAGGTCGCTGGGGCGGCACTGGCCACCTCCATCTCCAAAATGATAAGCTTCTGTGTACTGCTCACCCCATTTCTCCGCCGCCATACTATGCTGGAGCTCCGGTTCAAAAGCTTCACGCCCAAATGGCGCATCTACAGGGAGGTTGCCAAAATGGGCATCCCTGTTTTCCTGCGCTCCAGCATGATGAGCATATCCGGCATTGTAACTAACAACATTGCAGGCTCCTTCAGCGATTCGGCTCTTGCGGCCGTCTCCGTCTCCAACAAGTGCACCCGCCTTGTTGGCGCTGGGATTATGGGCTTCGGCCAGGGCTTCCAGCCTGTGGCGGGCTACTGCTGGGGAGCAAAGCGCTACAGCCGCGTCCGCTCCTCCTTCTGGGCCTGCAGCCTTATGGGTGCTGTAGCAGCAATCGTTCTGGGTGCTGTAATGGCTGTCTTTGCCCCGCAGCTTGTGGGTGTCTTCACATCCCCCGACGACGCGGATATCATATCCATCGGCACACTCATGATCCGCTCCCAGTGCTACACAATGATAGCCCACATCTGGGTCATGATCGCAAACGGCCTGTTCCAGGCGTTGGGCAGGGCGGTTCCCGCCGGCATCCTGGGCCTATCGCGTCAGGCCATATGCCTTATACCCAGCGTCTTTATCCTGTCAAAGCTTTTTGGAGTGAACGGCCTTGCCGTCTCCCAGGCCTGCGCTGATCTCCTTAGCGTCCTTATCGCCCTGCCCATGGTGATAAAGCTGATGAACGAGATAAAATCCCTGCCGGACTCCGAAGGGTCAGCTCCGGAGGAGGCCGCGGACGCCACCTAACAGCATACGGCAGGCACCGCGCCGCCGGCCTTTTGAAATCTGAACCGCCCTCTGTCAAAAGGATAGTGAGAAAAATTAAAACTTTTCCAGCCAGCAGCCATGCGCTGCTGGCTGCTTTTTATGCAGCCAAAGATAGCTGGTGCTTTTCCTTTGGCGTCAAGGCACCCAAATAGCGCCGCACCGTCTGATATTGTAATAACAGATATAATTTTCAATCATTTGGACAAGGTCCCTCTTACTGGTGAACCGTCTGCCGTAATATCGCTCCCGCTTCAGGATCCCCCGGAAGCTCTCCATCGGGCCGCAGAAGGCGTCCATGGGTAACATAATAGGGACCCAGACTTACTGATACGTTGGAGGCTCTTGAGCGCCTTGCGGGTGCTCCATAACCGAGCGATATAGCATGACATTTGCCGAAGTGTTTCATAAGCGGAGCACGGAACAGACTATTGGGGAAAAAAGCATAGCGTCATATGATCGTGCATGTGATGTTTTCGACCCATTAAATAATTTGCAATCCAGGAAATTATAAACTAAGGACTATCAAGAGATTATTGATAAATACACTGGCCAGTCATACTCAATGCGGTCAAAGCCTAAAAACCTATTAACTCAGATATATACCCAGGCCATACATGAGGAAATCTGTACAACAAATTTTGCAAAGTCTATTAATATAGGTAGTAAGACTGCGGACAACACGATGCTGACAATTTTAGAAAACAGGAATATTATCCTTTGTTAGATCGACTGGGGATAGGTCCAAGCTGCCCCATACTACAACACATCATACATATGCATCAAGAGCCGTTAAAGATGGAGTAGCGCTAGATCTTTTACTAAAAATGTTGGGTCATGCAGACTACGCTGTGACCGCTAACATTTACACTCATATAGATACCGATACTTTAGTAAAATCCGTCGACTTTACTAACAAGCTCTAATTCCCAGTAAAAGTAAAACCCTAAAACCACAAGGGCTTTAGGGTTTTCGTGGAGCTGGTGGGGTGACTCGAACACCTGACCTGCTGATTACGAATCAGCTGCTCTACCGGCTGAGCTACACCAGCATACTCTTACCGGCAAATATTATACTCAAACTACTGAAATTTGTCAATGATAATAACTTTAGCTGCTGGAATATCATTGTATAAGCATGGCCCTTTTCCAGTACATTTTATGTTAATTCTGGTTTCAAAACGCTCACAATTTAACTTCCTATTTCCGCACTTCATCTGCAAGCGTCCTTGCCTGCGCCGCCAATTCCCGAATATGTTCAAAGCTCCCCTTATAAATCATGTCTTCTTTTACCATCCAGCTGCCCCCGCAGCACAATATCTTATCGTAAGATAAATACTCCTTAAGATTTTCGGCGTTTATCCCTCCAGTAGGCATAAATTTCACATTTGTATATGGCGCTGCTATCGCCTTAATCATGGCCAGTCCTCCCGCCTGTTCCGCCGGGAAAAACTTCAAAACATTTAAACCGCGTTTTACACCCTGTGCCACTTCAGAAGGCGTCATACATCCTGGGAATACCGGTATGCCTTTCTCCATACAGTAATCTACTATCTCCGGATCAAATCCCGGACTCACAATAAACCTTGCCCCTGCACCCGTGGCTCTGTCCACCTGATCAGTGGTCAATACGGTTCCCGCTCCCAGCAGCATGTTCGGATGGACCTTGCTCATGCGGTATATGGATTCCTCAGCAGCAGCAGTTCGAAAAGTCACTTCCGCACATGGAAGTCCACCATTTATCAGCGCGTTGGCAAGAGGCACGGCATTTGCTGCATCGTCCAACACTACCACTGGGATCACAGCACACTTATACAACTGTTTGTCAATCGCCCTCATACAAGAGTCCCTTCTCTCCATCATCTACTAATATCAAAGTCCTTGTTAAAATATCTCTTTATCAGTTCCCTTATTGTCTCTGAATTATCAACCAGATTGACATCGCCCCGAATCGTATGCTTTAACGCACTGCTGGCAACTGCAAAGCTCAGCATATCCTCAGGCTTATAGTCGTTCATCATAGCATATATTAACCCCGCAGCAAAGGCATCTCCCGTGCCAACACGATCTAAAATCTCAAATGTCATTGTTCCGCTCTCAAAGGTCTGTCCATCAAACCACATGTACGCTTTCAAACTGTTTTTGCTATCGCTGCCAGTATAGCGCACATGACGGGCAATAGATTTGATATTAGGATAACGCTCTGCAAATCTCCGGAACACCTGATCCTGCTGCTGAAAATCTGGTTGCAATGGTATATCATCCTTCACGTCACCAATACTATGGTCATTTTCGCTCTTCCACAGATGATAAGGTTCAATTCCAAACAATACATTGACATATGGCAGGCACTGAGTACAGAAATCTCTTGCTTCATTCCAGGTCCACAGGGCACCGCGATAGTTTCCATCGAAGCTGACGGTAAGGCCATTATCTCTGGCAATTTTCAGGCACCGTAATACCAGCTTCCTGCAGTTCTCACCTATCGCTGGGGTAATTCCACTCAAGTGCAGCCATGTATGATCTCGCAGCAGAGACTCCAAGTCATACGAATCAAAATCAAATTCCGTGATTGCACTGTGCTTTCGGTCATAGATCACTTCGCTGGAACGTATCCCATAACCAGTCTCCAGGTAGTAGGTCCCCAGGCGATGGGTTGGCGTTTGCTCAGGCGTACTAAAAATCACCTGTTCGCAGTGTACATCGTTGCTCCGCAGCATTCGTATAGCACTTTTCCCCAAGCTGTTATCAGGCACTACGGTGAAAAAGGTGCTGTCTATCCCAAGGTTTGCAAGCGCCAGCGCAATATTGGCCTCACTGCCGCCGTAGCAAGCCTCAAATTCTGTAGCAGTCCAAATTTTTTTATAGTCAGGCGGAGTCAGACGGAGCATGATCTCTCCGATGGTAATAAATCTGTGGGCCTTCTTCAATCCCCGATACATCAGACTTTCAGAACTCATATTTCATTTCTCCCAGCTTTATCTGCTTAACAGTTTTCTGTCAATACTCCAAATAGGCTCCCTTCATTGGGCTTGCGGCATGTTCACTAAACATACGCAGTACGCCTTTCTCATATTTTGGTTTTCGCGGCACCCATTTCTTTTTCCGTTCAGCCAGGACAGCGTCTACCTCTTCCGGAGTCTTTCTCTCTCCTTTAATGCCGATTATATTCAATTTTCTGGCTTCCACATCAATTTCAATCAAATCGCCCATCTCTACCAACGCAATAGGTCCACCGTCCATAGCCTCTGGACTGCAATGGCCTATCACAGGGCCCGTCGATGCACCTGAAAACCGACCGTCAGTAATCAAAGCGATGCTCTTTCCCAGCTCCTTATCGCTGCTGATTGCCTCTGAAGTATAGAACATCTCCGGCATTCCGCTCCCTTTGGGGCCTTCATAACGGATAAACACCGCGTCGCCTTTTTCAACTTCATGGTTTAATACGGCATCTAAGCACTCTTCTTCACTGTCAAATGGTCTGGCCCTTAAAACCACTTTAAACATTTCCTTTGGACAGGCCGTGTGCTTTATAACAGCGCCCTCCGGAGCCAGATTTCCCCGCAAAACAGCGACGCTTCCATCCACACCTATGGCATGTTCATATGGTCGTATAATATCTTCCTTTGTTAAGAAGGAATGATACCGCTCATTGAATTTTCGAAGTCCTTCGGCACATCTTTCATAGAATCCGTTTCTCTTTAATTCCTCAAGATTTTCCCCAAGAGTCTTTCCGGTTACGGTCATAACTTCCAAATGCAAATGCTGTTTGATCTCTTCCATAATCGCCGGTACGCCGCCAGCATAATAGAAGCACTCCGCAGGCCAACGCCCAGTCGGTCTCACGTCCAAAAGGTATCTGGCATTTCTATGCAGGCGGTCAAACGTATCGCCAGTAATCTCAATTCCAAACTCATGAGCAAGCGCCGGAATATGAAGCAGGCAGTTTGTACTCCCAGAAATGGCCGCATGCACCAAAATTGCATTTTCAAAGCTCTTCTCTGTTACAATGTCGCTGGGAAGCATACCTGGTGTGGTTGCCAGCTTAACAGCAAGCATCCCCGCCTGTCTGGCAAATGTCCGAAGGTCCGGACTTGTGGCGGGCATAAGAGCACTGCCCGGCAAACTCAATCCCAGTGCTTCCGCCATAATCTGCATTGACGAAGCCGTCCCGATAAATGAGCATGCACCGCAACTGGGACAGGCATTACGCTTTGCCCAGTTTAACTTCTCTTCATCTATTTCTCCCCTCTTGTACTCGGCGCTGTACATCCCAAGCTGTTCAAGAGTCAGCATATCCGGGCCTGCATTCATTGTACCGCCTGGTACAACTACTGAAGGAATATTGACCCGCGCCATTCCCATAAGGTTGCCTGGCATTCCTTTATCGCAGCTGGAGATATATACTCCGGCGTCAAACGGAGTGGCGCAGGCGTGTATCTCAATCATGTTTGCTATCATCTCACGGCT
>CALXCS010000120.1 GCA_944386875.1 uncultured Oscillospiraceae bacterium | reverse complement strand
GCTCACATTGCTCACTCCTAATACGGTGTTGACACCAAGCTTCTCTCTAACCATAGAGACAGCGCGCAATGTCTCCATAGCAAGTTTCTGGTTAGTAGAGGCAGTCAGGACAAGGCAGTCAATCAGGACATCTTCTCTGGGGATTCCAATACTTTCCGCACGCTCAACAATACGTGCAGCTATCTCAAACCTTCCCTGCGCCGTGTCTGGTATTCCCTGCTCGTCAAGGGTGAGTCCCACCACAGCAGCTCCGTATTTCTTGGCTATCGGAAGTATCTCCTGAATGCTCTCTTCTTTTCCATTTACAGAATTGATTATCGGTTTTCCGCAATACCTCCTAACTGCGCGCTCAACGGCCTCAGGGTCAGCACTGTCAATCTGCAGCGGGAGAGGCGAGACAGCCTGGATATCACGGACCAGGCGTTCAAGCATAGCCGCTTCGTCAATTTCAGGCAGCCCTGCATTTACGTCAAGCACGTCAGCTCCAAATTCCCCCTGAGAAATAGCCTCATTAAGTATATAATCAAAATTATTTGTCCTCAGGGCGTCTTTTATCTTCTTTTTTCCTGTGGGGTTAATTCTCTCCCCTATGACCGCAATTCCGCCGTCCAGCACAACTTCCCTTTGTCCGCTTGTAAATACAGTACAGTGCCTAACTTTGGCCTTTACCGGGCTTCGCTTTTCCATCTCCCTGCGCAGTAAGGCAATGTGTTCCGGCGTCGTTCCGCAACAGCCCCCCGCAATTGAGACCCCTTTGTCAAGCATTCTGCATATAGAAGATGAAAAATCAGATGGTGTCACATTATATTTTGTCTCCCCATCGGAAGCATCCGGTAGTCCAGCATTTGGCTGTACAATTACCGGTACCCTAGACCATTCAAGCATCTCATATACAAATGGTTCAATATCATCAGGCCCCAGTGAGCAGTTTATTCCCACAGCGTCCGCTCCGATGGAAGACAGTGTAATGGCAGCTATTTTAGGGCTTGTCCCCAGGAAAGTCCGGCCATCCTCGGCAAAAGTCATAGTTACATATGCCGGCATTCCAGAGTTCTCTTTTACCGCCAGAAGCGCTGCTTTTGCCTCCAGCAAATCAGACATTGTCTCAATTATCGCAAGGTCAGCGCCGGCTTTTACACCTGCCTCCACCATCTCTTTAAACATGCTGTAGGCATCGTCAAACTTTAGTGTCCCCATTGGTTCCAACAGCGCCCCAATAGGTCCAATGTCGAGAGCTACACACTGTGCTCCTGCTTCTTTGGCAAGACGTACTCCTGACGTTATTACCTGCTCCACCTTTTCAACAGAACCCAGTTTATACCTATTGGCTCCAAAAGTATTTGCAGTTATCACATCAGCGCCGGCAGCAACGTATTCTCTATGGACATCCCTCACAATGTCCGGCGATGATAAGTTCAGCAGCTCCGGCAGTCCACCAGGTTTTAATCCTCTTGCCTGGAGCTGGGTTCCCATCGCCCCATCAAAAAGCGTAAATCCATTACCTGCCACAGCTTTCTCCCCCCTTTTTTAACTCACAGTTATCGAACATAATACAATCTGTACACGTGAGTTTCTCGTTCTCCACATTTTCTGATACAGGAAAAAGTCCGATAATAGCTGTAACACTTTTTCTCGGTATCATTAGTCCGCCGGAGTTCAGGGTAATACCCAGCCTCTTTTCGGCATCTAAAAGCCTCAGCACCTGCACCTGCTGCTCCAGCGGAAAATCACCATATCCCGGACTGTATCTAAAATTCTTTTTAAACCCCTTGTCCGCCGCGGTTTTCCCTATTTCATTCTCACAAATATCTGCTGCCGTTTCAACAAGCGCCGTACATGCAGCGTTAAATATCAAAGCATCGGTAACGCTGGTATATTCAAGTTTCGTCAACTCGTACTCCGTCTTCATTCCCAGGGTCACAGCCATTACTGCACATGATTCTGCGCTTTTAAGGTGCTTTTTTATATCATTGCCTTTCAGACATATATCTGTACCAGAAAGATGAACGGAGCTCTCAGTTCTCTCGATATCGAACAAATTATAATAATATCTCGGGGATGCCAACGACTCGCATCTCTCCGCTATATTATGAATTTTAATCATAAGTTCAGGGCAAATGCTCTGGCCGCTATGACCCAAATACCTGAGCAGCTCACGTCTATCAACTTTTATATTCTCAATAACCGGCATCTCTTATCGCTTTCATCTCGTATGATGCCACTTCAGGCTTGTTCATACAGTAAAAATGTATGCCGTTTGCCATACCGCTCTCTGCAATTTCCAGTGCCTGCTTTGCTGCAAATTCCATCCCCGCTTTTATCAGGCTCTGAGTATCGTCTTCATATTTGTTGAGCATTCTGACAACCGAAGCCGGCATAGAAGCTCCGCAGAGGAAAATCATTCTTGTGATTTGAGATTTGCCCATTATAGGCATAATACCAGCGTCTATCGGAATAGTTATACCTCTGTCTCTTATTTTATCTATAAATCTAAAAAACGCTTGGTTATCAAAGAAAAGCTGGCTTATTAAGAAATCGGCCCCTGCATCCTGTTTCTCTCTAAGATGTTCAATGTCCTCATCAAAGCTCTCACACTCCACATGTCCCTCAGGATAGCAGCCGGCGCCTATACAAAAATCAGTTGTCCTCTTGAGATAGCTGATAAGATCGGAGGCATAATTAAAGCTGCTTGTAGTCTTCCCTGGGACTCTGTCGCCACGCAGAGCTAGAACATTGCTTATCCCTTTGTTTTTTATCTCTTCCACGTAGGAATCAACGTCAAAAGGCGTAGAATTAATGCATGTTATGTGCGCCACAGACGGAATGTGATACTCATTTTGTATAACCCCTGCCAGCGCGGCCGTATTGCGGCTGTTTCCGGTACCGCCGGCAGAGCATGTGACGCTTACATATGCCGGATCAGTTCCTGTTATGCCATCCAGCATCTCGCGCAGGGCTGAAATATCCATTTCGCCCTTTGGAGGAAAAATCTCAAATGACACTGGTAGCTTATTTTCACTATACACTTCGGAAATTCTCATATTGCAACCCCTTTATAATCCAGGAAAAAGTTTTCTATTTTTTCTTTTGACGCTTTAAAGCTCCCTGTAATCATCTCTGGTTTTCCACCACCTCTGCCATTAAGGGCGGAGTTTATATCGCCGGCAGCAGCTCTTAAATCCGTCGTACTGCTTGCAATGGCATACTTATAACCTGATACGTCATTACCTGATAGGACAACGCACATCCCCCTATAAAGGCCTTCAGCCTCATTTGCCGTATAGCGCAGATCGTCCATCTGAAAATCAGGCTCAAATAAAACCAGGTTTCCATCTGTCTTGTCAAGGCTGGCCAGCTTTATAGAGACAAGTTCCCGTCTTAGTCCACCAATTTCATATGCCAACCTGTCCCTCTCGTCAGTGAGCTTTTTTACTGAATTTATAATTCCATCCAATTTAGCCGAGAAAAGTGCGGAGAGTTCTCTGGTCACATCGCCTCTAGCCAAAGTATCCTCTAACGCATCCAATCCGGCAATCATTTTCAGCCTGACGCCGCCTTTTCTTCTGATACTCTCCAATATTCTTATGGTGCCGATCTCGCCTGTTCGTGCTACATGGGGTGCACAGCACGCACAAATATCGCAGCCCTCTATTTCGATCAGCCTCACCTGACCTGATATCTCGCGTTTACTCCTGTACGAAATATCACGGAGTTCTTCACGGGAGGGAAATAGCGAGCAGACGCGCCTATCTTCCATTACAATGCGGTTTGCACTGATTTCCACTTTTCTTAAGTCCTCAGGAGAAAGATATTTATCAAAATCTACTATAACTCCGTCTTCCCCCATGTGGAATCCCACATTTTCCGCTCCAAACATACTGTGTGCTATTCCAGAAATCACATGCTCCCCTGAGTGAGCCTGCATTCTGCGGAATCTCTGCTCCCAGTCAACACAGCATCGCACTGTGTCCCCCTCTCTGACGGGAGAATCGAGAAGATGAACTATGTGCCCATCTCTCTCAAAAGCACTCAAGACTTTTGCCGAGCCAATTGTACCAGTGTCGAATGCTTGCCCTCCTCCGCCTGGGAAAAAAGCAGTTTTATCAAGTGTAACTTCATATTTACCGTCATCTACGCATATGCAGCTTGTGACTAAAGCCGTAAACTCTTTTATATGGCTGTCCACATAGTATAGGCGCTCTGTCATATTACACCGCCATTCAGAAAAATCTATTACATTATAAACTTATTTACCGCACAAGGCAACGCAAAATCGTGAATTGTATTTTTGCGCCTTGACCTGCAGTTCTTTTAGGTTTATTATGTTGGACATATTTAATTTTGTCATAATTGTCTCATTATTCATACACTGAAAGGCAGCGATATCATTTGATTTCAGTCTTAGCTAGGCTATTTATTAAGAATAGCCATGATGTTAAAAATCCGGTTATAAGACGTGCATATGGCATGTTGTGCGGTATTGTCGGCATTTTCCTAAATGCCGTATTATTTGTATTCAAAATGGTCGCCGGTACTGTTTCTGGATCTATAGCCATATCAGCAGACGCCTTTAACAACTTGTCTGATGCCGGCTCATCTCTTATTACACTAATAGGATTTAAGGCCGCCGGCGCTGCACCAGACACTGAGCATCCTTTTGGCCATGGCCGTATAGAATATATATCCGGTTTTTGCGTATCTTTGCTGATAATAGTTATGGGTGTTGAACTGGCCAAAACTTCGATAGGCAAAATTATCTCTCCTGAAGAAATTCAGGCAAGTATTCTCTCTCTATGCGTGCTCATGGGCTCAATACTCGTAAAGCTCTATATGTTTTTCTATAACAAGACGATTGGCAAAAAAATCAGTTCGTCAGCTATGGAAGCTACAGCCTCTGACAGCTTAAGCGACTGTATCTCGACTTTTGTCGTCCTGTTTTCAACTATCTGTACAATGGTGTTCAACATAAATATTGACGGCTGGTGCGGAGCCGCTGTTGCTGTGTTTATTCTTTACACCGGCCTAAAAGCCGCAAAGGATACTATTTCACCTCTGCTGGGGCAGCCGCCTTCTCCAGAGCTGGTAAAAGATATAGAAGCAACTGTTATGGCCCACGATGAGATAATCGGTATCCATGACTTGGTAGTGCATGATTACGGCCCCGGCCGTATGATGATTTCTCTCCACGGCGAAGTATCAGGTGACGGCGACATCAATGTCCTGCACGATGCTGTTGACAGAATTGAAAGTGAATTGAATCACAAGTTTCACTGTGTTTCTGTTATACATATGGATCCTCTCTCATTCGATGACAGCAAGTGCTCAGAAATAAGAAACGAAATTTCTTCTCTTGCAAAGGCTATTGATCCACGGATAACCATCCATGATCTACGCATTGTTGACGGTCCAACACATACAAATGTAATTTTTGACGCTGTGGTTCCATTTGAATTTAGCCTAACTGATGAAGAAGTTAAAAATCAGTTGTCTGAAGCAGTTACTAAACGCCATCCCAACTACGCCTGTGTAATTAAGATTGACAAACCATACATTTAGAGCGTCTCAGCTTCTGGAGGTACTAATGACAAACATCAATATAATCGTCTCAGGCGGA
>CALXCS010000119.1 GCA_944386875.1 uncultured Oscillospiraceae bacterium | reverse complement strand
AAGTCTATCTCTCGGTGGAAAGCAAGCCCAGGCAATACACCCTCGCCCGAGACACGGTTTCCTCGATCGTCCCAGGCTGCCAGCATCAGCGGCTCATCCAGTGCCACTCTGGCGGCAAAGTCAACAGGGACGCGCTGAAACTCGTGGTTGAGATAATCGCGCCGCATGGCATTGTAAAACGGCGTGTCCTCCTGGGGCTCACTGCCGGACAAACCGCACATACCCTCGGAGCCCTCATCATCAAAAAAGCCGTGCGTAAAACCGGCGGCGGGGTAAGCGCGGGAGAGCAGCGCCATATCGTCGTCATTGGGAGGAGTGTCTGTTTTCAAAACTCTGGAATATACCCCTGTAACAGCGGCTGAGTACTCCGGCCTCCGGCTGCGCCCTTCTATCCTCACAGCAGATACCCCCCAGGAGGATAACTGATGAAGCCGGTCTATGAGACACAGATCCTTCAGAGCAAAGGGATGACGCCCTTTTGCACCGGAGGGGAATTTTGAAAGACACTGCATTGAGCACATCTCCCGCAGGGCGCCTGATTCGCCGGTGAGAGTGCCCAGGGCGCACTGGCCCGGAAAGACAGGGCAGAGGGGACCGTGGACAGCTATTTCAGTCTCGATAGGCGATTCCTGGCATATAGTCTGTACGTCCTGGGCGGAGAGAGCGCAGGAGAGAGCCACCCGCCGGACGCCCATTGCCTGGACAAGGCGTACTCCTTCTATGGAGTGTATTCCAAGTTTAGGACCGGCGTGGAGGGGCATGGATGGAATTGCCTGGCGGAGCGCCCAGAGAAGCCCCAGGTCGTTAACAATAATGGCGTCTGCGCCCATACGCATGGCCCGTCTGGCGTTTTCCAGCGCGGCGGTAAATTCCTCATCGAAAGGTGATAAATCGGCGCTGTAATAGAGTTTTACTCCTCTCACACGGCAGAACTCAGCTGCCCTGCCAAACTCATCTTCAGTGAGTTTAAATTGGGCGGAGCCAGATACGCTGCCGAAGCTCAGGTATACGGCGTCGGCGCCGCTTTGGACTGCTGCGGACACGCCCTCCGGCGATCCGGCAGGCGAAAGTAGCTCCATTATATCTGACACCTCCATTGACATATGATTCTAACAGCAATTGTAATAAATAATTATACCACAGGGGCATGGTGAATGAAACATGCAAATTGTTAATTTAAAATAACGCCGCTGTGTGTACGTATATGGAGAATGCAGGGCATGACTCAAATCAATGAGTAATGCCCTGCATCTTTTCAGATTGACGGAGGTGTTTTTGAACTGTGGTTGAGAATGACTTTATACTGGCAAGATTGCCTTTCCTGAGGAAAATGCTTAAATACCCAAACTGTCCCGAGTGATAAACGGAATGGTGAATTCCGGGCAACCCATGTAGCCGGGAGCGACTTCGTATTCGTCAAAGACGATCACCATCTGGCCGCTGGAGTTGAAATAGAAATTATGATCAGGCGATATGGTGGAGAAATTCCAGTCCTCGTACTGGGAGTCGACCCAATAGAACTTTTTGGGATCCGCATCCATTTCCGCGATCATCTGCTCTAAAATGTATGAGCTTATGGTGTCGATATAATCGCTGCTGTCAAAAAGATCTGACAGTTCCACAATATTACCGGTGGACTTGTCAATGTGGTAGTACTTATACGTCACACTGCCGGAACCTGACCCCTGGTAAACTTGCAGCTTTAATGTGAACCAATCCTGATCGTCGGTGACAACTTCATAATCTATTGAGAGATACGTATGGCCTGCATCTCCGATGGAGGCAATATCCTCCTGAAACTTTCCGATTATCGTCTCTGTCAACTGGTTCACGTCGCTGTTGATCTCAGCCGCCCCATTGCCGTCTATGTTTACAGAGGGTATCTGGGCATCCAGCTTGTGGTATTCGTCTTCGTATGAATAGTTGCGTATAGTTATAACCTGAATGAAATCACCGAGGATTGGGATATCTCCAAGGGCGTGAGCTATGCTGGGACTCAGATTCGGGAGTATTAAAATAGCCGCCGCCAATACGGCAAAAGCCTTAAGCACAATCAGCGCCGGCCTGCGCCAGGGAGACAGGCAACGCCGCTTTTGCTCGGGCAGTGTACTGAGCACCTGATTTACAGCGCCGGAGAATTTTGCGGGTATCTCCGGATACTCCTCTTTTGCCAGACGGCGGAGCTTTCTATCAAAGCTGTTCATATCTTCCCGACCTCCTTATTTTTGCTGTTGTCCAACAGGCTCTTTAATTTCTCCCTGGATCTGGAAAGCCGCTTTTTGACTGTGTCGGGGCGTATGTCCATAATGCGGCTCATCTCTTTAACGGAAAACTGTTCATAGTAGTATAGTATAACTACTTCACGGTATGCGGGATCCAGCTTTTGAACAGCGTCCCAGAGAGTCATACGTGTGTTTATATCAGCAGTCGCGTCAGATGCCGGATTGTCAGGGAGCTCATCAAGACTGATTTCGCCGCGGCGGCTGCGGAGCATTCCAAGGGACACGTTTGACAGGATTTTCAAAAGCCATGGCTTAAGCTTGTCCTGATCGCGCAGCGTGTCCAGGTTTTCATATGCCCGCCAGATGGCCTCCTGAACGGCGTCGCAGGCGTCCTCATTGTTGTGCAGGATACTGTATGATAAGAGATATAAACTCCTCTGAAGTTCCTCTACTTTATTGCAGAACCACTCTTTTTCATTGTCCATGGACGCCACACCTCATGCGGGAAGAATTATGCCGCGGCTTTCTCTCTGAGCCACTGACACCATGTGGCATAGTACTTGCCAAGCACATGGGCGTTGTCGCTGGTATAAGCTTCATCGAGGCTGCCGCTTTCATCATCGAAAAGTTCATTGACATCAATATAGAATATATCCTGCCCGTTTGCAAGTGAGGATATCGCCGAATTAAATCTGTCAATGTTGCTGTTATTAAATATCTTGTCAGAGTCGGAACGGCTTTTGGTCACATGCAGGTTAGCCTCGATGTATATTATGGCGTCAGGCTGCTTTTCGCGTATGTAGTCAACTACCTGACCATACTTTTCCACGGTGGAGTTAAAGTCGTAGCCCAGCTCGTTAATTCCCAGCATGAAGTAGACTTTTCCATATGTCATACCACCAAGCAGCTCATCCAAGGTGACCTTGCCTACAGATGGGACGGAGACTGTCTCAGTTAACACGTTGTAAACGCTCATACCGGTAGTGGCGAAGAAGTCTGCGTTCTGTAAGTCGCCGTACTCAGAAAGCCCCACTGTCCTCGAGTCCCCGATAAAAAGCGCATCGTCAAAGTAACTGTCCTCAACTGTGGTGAATCCATCGGAGGCGGCATTTCCTGAAGAGCCGGGGCCCTGGGGATAGGAGGGCTGCTCCGGTGCTGAATCTGCAGGGATGTCCTGATCTTGCATATCGTTATCAGAGATGCCGCCGGCATCGTCAGATGCATTTTCAGGCGCTTCTTCCGGCACGCCAGGGGTGTCGCTGCTGTCTGCGATTTGGGAAGCAGAACCGTCGTCTCCGCTTTCAACATGGGCGCTGTCAGCGGGAGATTCCGCCTGAGTATCGGAGGGCGGAGCGGCCTCAACAGCAGGGGCGCCCTCCTGCCCGCCCAACGCCCGCACCACAAAGGGCATTGCGGCAAAGAAGCTGACTGCAAAAAGCAGAGCGAAAAGCCACTGCCTGTTTTTTCTTTTTCTGCGTCTGTTGTTCATTTGATGTCACCTAAAATCTGAAATATAAAAATGGGTCGTTGAGGCCTTTGTACATACAGTACACAGAACCCCAGAAAACTGCCAAAAGGAATATGGTACCAAGGATAGAATCGTGCCCCTTTGAGAAAAGCCTGTAGGGAAGCCGGGTACAGAACAGAAGACATGCCAGCAGCAGGTACCAGTACTCTGACAGATACTTTGAAAAATCACCGGCAAATACGGCTGCAGTCTCACCAGGGAGAAACGGGAACAATCTGGAGAAGAACAGCCCTAACTGGGACAGATCGGTTATCTGAAATACCGCCCAGGTGATTGGGATCAGAAAAATCATATATATATGGCCCAGAGCAGGGCGTCTGTCCAGGCTGCTTTTCAGCCCCAATTTTTCTATGGCTATGAAAACAAATATTATAAGACCCCATATTAGAAAATTGAGGTGCGCTCCGTGCCATAGACCGGTCAGCAGCCAGACCATAAGGAGATTAAATATTGTCCGTCCTGTGCCGCGTCTGCTGCCTCCCAGAGGGATATACACATACTCCCTGAACCAGGCGCCTAAGGTGATGTGCCAGCGCCGCCAGAACTCCGTCATGGACAGCGACAGATATGGATGACGGAAGTTCATTGGGAACTGGAAGCCCAGCATCCTGCCCAGGCCAATGGCCATAAGGGAATAGCCGAAGAAGTCAAAATATATCTGGAAAGTAAAGCCCAAAAGCCCCAGCCACGCCAGCGGAGTGGAGACGCTCTCATAGCCTATGGTGGAGAGAGCCGTCCATAGCCCAGCTACTCGGTTGGCCAGCAGGACCTTTAATCCCAGACCGAAAATAAAAACCTGTAGTCCGGATACCACGGCTCTTGAGGAAACTGTGCGCTTTTTCATCTTATCCAGCACCTGGCCGTAGGTCACAATCGGTCCGGCTATAAGCTGCGGATACATGGAGATGTAAGCGCCCAGATCTATGAAATTGCGCTCAGCAGGAAATTTGCCTCTGTATACGTCGATAAGATACGAGGCTATCTGGAATGTGTAGAAACTTATACCTATTGGCAGCGTCAGCCCCAGAGGTTGTATACCGCTGGACTCCGGGGCCGCAGCCTGCACAACAGCGTTTACGCCCGATAAGAAGAAATCGGCGTATTTGAAGAGAAAAAGCCATCCAAAATCATAAATCAGCCCAATGGTCAGGAGAAATTTTCTAAATCCGCGCCTTCGCCCGTCCATGGCGCGTGCCAGTGAGTAGTTTACCGTAATTGACAGCAGCAGAAGCAGAATGTATTCTGGCTGGTCAAGGGTGCCCAGCGAGTAGAATACCATACTGCCTATGAAGAGTACGAAATTTCTCAGACGCCATGGAGTAATGAAGTATATCAGCAGAAATGCCGGCAAAAAGAAAAAAATAAATTCAAGACTGCTGAATACCAACTGTGAATGCCCCTCTCTCTTCGTCTATACTTTTAGATGCGTTTAATACTCAAAAGGTGACAGGTTTCGACAGATAATTTTAAAAATTTTTGCAGGGAAATAAAACGGCAGAACAGCGCAAATCGCCAGTCAATAGATATGTATATATATGTACCGGAACTGCATGCCGGACAGGTAATAATTTCTCTGCTTCCATGTGTGTTTTGCCAATTTTATCGGTGAAAATACTACAGAAAATTGCAAAGTTGATTGACACCTTTAATCAGGTTAGTTATACTAAAATCGTAGTATTTTATTAATTTTTATAGTTAGGTTTTTCAGAAGTTGCCAACTTTAAACTGACTATAAACACTGACTTTAGGAGGCATCCCATGGCAGTCAGAGATCAGATAGACAGGATTATCGCAGCACGTAAGGAGAAGAGCGAGACTTTAAGACAGCGCAAAACCGTGATGCAGGAGTTGAAGTCTGCGTTAAGAGCCTCCTCCACCGCGTTAATTACAGGTACGGCAAACATAAAAGATGAGAATTTGCGTACTCAGTACGGCTCTGTCTTCAGCCGTATTGATACCAGACGCTTTGAGGCTTCTATTGACAGCCTGATAAGACGCATAGACCAGGCCATCAAACGGTTTGACAGGGACTATATAAGCATTGCCACGGTGGGCAAAGAGGGACAGGGCAAGAGCCAGTTTCTCCAGTCTGTAGGCAGCCTGGACAATGATATAATTCCGGCTTATGACGGTACGTCCTGCACGGGCGCTACATCTATCATATGGAACGATCCGGGGCTTCCAAAGGGCTCTGTCAGGGCCACTATAACTTTCCGCCAGCCGCAGGATCTGGTTGAGATTGTCAAGCCGTACATAAAAGAGCTGGATCCGGCGTACTTAGAAGATAACGATATTCAGTTTGAGGATATCGGATATATAAATCTGGCTGTTTTGTCTGTGAAAATGGAATTGGGGAACGCCAACCAGGCCACGGCCCTTAAGCATTTGACAAGTATTGTAGAACATTTTGATGAGATCAGGGAGCTTTTTGGAACATCTCCGCTCACTCTGACTGACCCTGAGCTTATAAAAACATTTGTAGCCCAGAACAACGGAAAGAAGATAGATGATCCGGAGGCGGAGTTTTACTATAAATATCTGGCAGTTGCCAGGGCGGATATATACTGCCCGTTTTTCGCCGATACAGGCAAAGTGCGCCTTGTGGACACTGTTGGCATAGGCGCGACCCAGTATGGCATTGAAGACGCCATGCTGAATACCGTCGATAAAGAGTGCGACGCGGCCATTGTTGTCACAAGGCCTGAGAGGAGCCTTCAGGACACAGACGTGGCCCTTTATAACAGCTTAAGGGACAAGTTTAAAAACCGCGATACCAGCAAGTGGCTTTTTTACCTTGTTAATTTGCACAAGGGGCGCAATGACAAAGTAGTTGATGTGTTTTGCAATGATATCGTGAAATCAAACTGGGCCGTAGCCGACTGCCGTATTGTCGATACCAGCGACCAGACGGCTGTGAGAGATCAGTTTATGATGCCGATGCTCCAGACGCTGCTGAATAATATGGGCGATATCGATGGGGCTTACATGAAGGAGATATCCGATCAGGAGGCCCAGGTCTGGAAGGCCCTGCAGGGGTTCGTGGACAGCCTACCGTCTATGGAGGCAGTAAATACCCATGGGCTGCTGGGTAAAGAGGCCGCTGAGAAGGGGAAGATGTGTTTTAACAGGATGACATCTGAACTGAGCCAAGCTGTGTACCACTGGAGTATGGAGAAGGAAAAACCCAACACTGCGCTGTGGAACAGTGTCCAGGCAATTTTAAATAATTTAGACAGTATAATACCTACACCAGAGAAAATTGACGCTATTTCAAAAAGTAACGGTGCGTTGACAGGCGAGGCTATCTGGGAGACGGTACTCCATTACGTGAGAAATGAGATAACCGACAGGTTTATCGCTATTGATAATCTGCTTGAGAAAGAGACCAGGGAATTTAAAAACTCGTTGGTGAAAACTCTGTACCATGAGCTGCGTCAGCTCTCAGCCAGCGCAAGTGCTGACGCCCAGGAAGATGAGCATTGCGATATGGTGGAGTGGTTGAAGACGATGATGGACGAGATCCTCACCGGAAACGAGCAGTACGCGCAGATACGTAAGGGGTTTAATTTCCTCTACCAGTTTGAATTCAACACCAGGGCGCAGCTTATCCAGGAAGTGCGCCGGCAGATGTACATAATAAACCCCATATGTGCCGAGTATGCAAAGCCCGCCATAACATTCCAGAAAATTAACTGCGGTGACGCCGTCCATTTCTACCTAACTTCCAGGATGTCGGTTATAGAAGACGAACTTCGTTACCACCTTGCTAAACTCTATCGTACGCCGAACCTGGCTTTTTATGCTGCGGCGGAAGAGTTCTACGACAGACTCACTTTTGCCAGCGATTTGTCGGGAGATTACCTTATAAGCATGTCGGACGTATGGGGATCGTTTTTCCAGGAGTTCAGCTCCAAGCTGTGGAAAGACGATACTGAGCGTTTTGATGTGGTAAATCAGCTTATCGTACAGTATAACCAGATGATAAGTGAGCTTCAGGCCTTCCTTGAGAAAGCCGACTCCTGAAGAAAGAAAGGGGAATAACAGATGAAGCAGGTCAATA
Source organism: uncultured Oscillospiraceae bacterium (assembly GCA_944386875.1). Classification (GTDB taxonomy): domain Bacteria; phylum Bacillota; class Clostridia; order Oscillospirales; family Oscillospiraceae; genus RUG626. Next base: position 10,912 of record CALXCS010000119.1, on the reverse strand, counting down.
TCCTGATGATGGGCGGAAAACGCTGCGGAAAGACTACGGTACTGGCTTCGATGTACAGATATATAGACAAAGCCCTGGCTGGGACATCCATGAGACTGGAAGTTGATGACCAACAGACAAAACACGATCTGGATGAAGCTATAAACTCCATTATGAAGAAGATGAACGACTTCAAAGTGCCGCTTACACGGGTGGAGGTGGACGAAAATCCCACCAGCGCCAGCAAGACGTACTCTTTTCACCTGATTGTTGAGGGTGGCAGCAAGATACCATTTAAAATACACGACATACCTGGAGAGTGGCTGACTGACAGCCATCAGAAAGAGGTTAAAGATCTTGTAAAAGAGTGCCAGGTTATAATTATAGCCATTGATACGCCATATCTCTTCTCAAAGATGACTATCAAGGGATATGGTATATACCATGAGGAATACAACAAGCCGCTGGAGATAGCCAACTTTTTTAAGAACAGCCTGTCGGTGGAGAATGTGGAAGACAGGATGATATTGTTTGTGCCGATAAAATGCGAGCGGTATTATCATCTTACAAATACGCCCCAGCTTAATACAAGCAAGCGCAATTATATGCAGGAGCTTATCGACGCCATCGGCTGCGGGTACAGGGATCTGCTGATGTACCTGCGCTCTACTCCGGCCCTTATCAATAACTGTACCATGGCGATAACGCCTATCCTCTCGGCGGGCGGAATTGACTTTGTCCGATTCCGGACTGATCCGGAGACCGGAAAGGTCATATCCCTTTATCAGGAGCCTGAATTCCTCCACGAGAGTGAAAAGGGCTATGCTCCCAAATTCTGCGAACAGCCTATGATTTACGCGCTTATATACATACTGCTACAGGAGATGGAGCCCAATAAGTCCAAAAGCCGCTTTGGGGGCGCCGCTAAACTGTTCCGCGGCATGAACCAGTCCCAGATGTTTACAGCCGTTGAGACTCTGCGCAAAAAGCTCAAAAGGAACACGGGCAATCACCCTGAGGACGGGTTTTACTTTATTCAGAACCCCAGAGAGCTTTAAGCAACTAAACTTTATTAGGGAGACGCCATGGACACTTATTTTTACTGTTCATATGAGCACTCTAGGAGTGGATTCTTTCACACATTTCTCCAAGGCAATCAGTTATTTCCAGTGGAGGGCGGCCACAGCGGTTTGCCGGAGGAATTGGGGGAGTTCTTTTCCTATGATAGGTTTCTTTTCCTATGGCGTGACTTTGGAATGCCTGTTGAAAAGCCGTGGCGCCAGCCCGAGCCCACACGGTGTATGCTGGGGATTCGCGGCCTTACAGGCAGGTTTTCCGATGGCCGTGGAGGTACGGTGAACATGGCCTTTTATGCCCCTATCCAGGAGGAAAAGCGACTCCGTAGGATTGCGCTGGCAATATTAGGCGATTTTGACGCATTTCAGGATAAGCTGCTGGGGTGGTTTTCCGCAGGAGGGGACTGTGGCTATAAGATTGACGGAGAGAACTTTAATGGCTGGGTAGAACAGTGCGCTAATAATGGACGTCTTAGGATTCTCACTGAAAAGGACCACCCTGCGGTGAGACTGCTTCAAAATATGTACAGGGAAAGCGCGCCCAGGATAGCGCGTGACCTTCTGCATTTTGCGGTTTGTACCGGAAGCTGGAAAGATACATATAAGACTATGGGAGATTCGATAAACTGGTATTTGAAACCGCAATGCGCCCTTACAAGGGAAGAGTTTTCAAAAGTCTTTCAAAATGGCGGGGAGCTCTGGCGGCTGGAACCGGCTGAATAAAGGCGGGAGGATGTGAAGCTATGCCATTCGGGTCTTTTTATGTGGAGGAGCTTAAGGGAGAGTCTGTCCGACGAAGAGAAAAAAACTGGAAAACAAAAAAAGAGCCTGTGGGGGAACAGCGGAATACGCAGCCTTCTCAGGAGGATGTACAGGAAAAGGCCACAGGTATTATCAATACTGTCAATATACTGTTTATAGGGAGAAATCTCTCCATAATCCAGGAGTTTCTTTGCTCTATGAACCAGAATATGGGGGAAACGCTCACAAGCTATGGCTTTGCCTTTTATACTCAGGACTTAAGCTCCATAACGGATATAATTGCCAAGAAAAAAAGGCTTGAGCGGTACTGCTGGAGCTTTGACAGCACACCCTGGACATATGACTACGGCACGGAGAACTACAGGGAATACAAATTTGACATAAGCCCCTCAGGGGATCAGAGCAGGGCGGTGGAGCTGCACATAAGGTGCGTGACGCCTGAAGGGGCGCAGGGACATATGAGCTGGGGCCAGGCTGACGCCGTATGGATGATCTGCGACGGGGCACTTTTGCAGACAGAGGGCGATGAATACACCGGTTTTCTGCGGCAGCTTCTGGCAGGGATCCCTAAGCAGGACGCTGAAAAGCCGAAGCCTGTGTGCCTTATACTGTCGCAGATAGAACAGCTGGGCCATTTTGACGGGCCCGGAGACCAGTCCTGCCTGCCGGCAGAGGTTTCAGGTGAACTGGTCAAACTATGCAGGGACAAGTTTGTACCAAACTCGCCCGTCGCTGTTATTCCGGTGCAGGTTTACGGCGGAATGGAGTGTGCTGGCTTGGATGACAAGGGCTGGCCCATACTGCGAATAGGACAAAACAGCTTTTACCAGACGTATATGCCGGATAATTGCCAGATACCATGCCTTTACACGCTACAGATGTTCTGCAATTCGCAAAATACCGGCCTTTTCGGCGACGCTAATGACGGCGAATTTTTAAGAAGCATAAGCAGCCATTACGGGGGCAAGTTCAGAAACCCGCAGTGGGTTCCGGACATGCTAGGAGATGAGGTGGAAACTTGATGCGTAGGCCATTCATTTTTTTAAACTGGCTTGTCTCTCTCCTGTTCGCGTTTTTGGGAGCGCTGCTCATGCTCGGCATAATTGAAAACGTAAACTCGACGTCAGAGCATATTTTCTGGGGAGGGGCGTTCTTCGCAGTAGTATTTTTGTGCGGCTTTGCAGGGTTCCAAATTTCCCTGCTGCTGATGCGCCAGCATTTTAGAATCATACGTTCACCCAGATGGGCGGCGGCGCTTATAGTATGCGCCGTGCTCGTATTTGCAGTTGGAGCCGGCGGCCAGGCGCTTTTCATGCTGTCCAGTCAGGAGACGACCATTAATTCCACAGTGGATATTGTGCTGCTGCTGGATGCGTCTGGAAGTATGGATACTTATGGTTACAGCTACGCCAGGACTGACGCCGCAACACAGTTTGTAGACACTGTCAGTGAGGACACATATATGCAGGCAGTATCTTTTGCGTCGATAGTACTTGACAGCACAGAGCTTTTACCCATGGATGTGACAGGTAAACAGACCCTTAAAGGTTTCATCGATGATATAGACTCCGTTGGGATGACAGACTTTGACTCGCCAATAGTACAGGCGATAGACATATTGTCCTCAGCGGGCAGACAGGACTCCAGCAAAGCGATAATTTTGCTGACGGACGGTGAGGGGGAGTTTTCCTCCAGCACGTCTCAGGCCCTCCTTGACGCAAATATCAGACTGTTCTCCATAAGGATTGACGCCTCCGGATCAAATAGCCAGGAGAAGCAGGCGCTGATAGATTTGTCAGTGAGATCCGGCGGTTTTGACACGCGTCTTGTACCTGGAGCCGACGGCAGTATAGATGCCACGGAGCTTCTGGAGGCATTTCAGAGTGCTTTTGAGGCCAGCACGCAAAGAGAGCTTTATATGCGGCAGGAACTTTTGGCGTGCTCCAACGACGTTACTTTGTATCAGTTTGCCATACGCCTGGCGACATTTGTTATATGCTCAGTTATCTTTGGCATAGGCTATTTTGCACAGTTTAAAATTGGTTTGGTCGTCTGTAATGCTATAAGCGGTGCCTTGGCGGCTGTACTGGTGACGATATCGGGCGGCGGATACTCCCTCTGCGCCGTATTTATAAGCGCGTTGCTGGCAGCGGCGTATACTGCGCCTAAATGGAACGGGGGCGACACACTGGATGTATAATAAGCAGTGGAAAGCCTGGGATAGCGGCGAATATGAAGATACCCTGCTTTTATGGTGCAAAGAACCGTATAACAGAGACAACCCTCAGGCGCTTTATGTGTTGGCGGATACGGCGTTGGCAGAAGCCTCAAAAGGCCATGATACGGCGGATGCGGTTTACAACATGGAGAGAGCGGCCAACCTGGGGTATGGACAGGCTGCGCTGGCTATGGGGCAGCTTTTCCAATTTGGATGGGCTGTGCACCGCAGTATAAAGAAGGCTGAGCTCTGGTATAAAAAAGCGGCGGAACTGGGAAATAAAGAGGCTCAGGCGTATATAGATAACATAAGACGGCAGAGACAAAGGCGTATTCTTTGCTATTCAGTTGGAGCTCTGGGGCTTGTCCTGATAATTGCCGCCTGCATATGGTTTTTCCGACCGCCTCGTGAGGGCGTGTTGGTCCATGAGAATACTGTATTGCTTGAGCCGGCCACTATGGAAGAATTTAACCAGGCCCTTGGTGACCTTGTTGAACAGTATGATAATGAAATGGTGGTCAGCGGTCAGCGCAGCACTAACAGATTATTGCTGAAGTTTCAGGGCGAGGGCATAGACCTTACGGACTTTCCGGCCGCTACGGTGATAGTGGACGATACAAATTACCTGATTATCCAGTTTGAGACGGAAGAAGAAGCTCAGCGCTGTCTCGACCAGCTTATGGAAGATGACAACATCCTGTTTGTGGAGATGGACGAGTACAGCATAACCACCGCTGCGGTGACGCCGGAACATAAAAGCGGAGGCGTACCTTATGATTCCCTTTACAGCGATGTGATTTATTATAGCTGGGGCGTCGAGTACCTGGGACTGGATCGCCTGGCCGGCTGGCTCATGGGCAGAACGACGTCGCCGGTGACGGTGGCGGTGCTTGACACAGGAGTAGAGCCATGTGATGAAAATGCTTATTGTATTTTGGAGGGGACAGACGTCACGTCAAACACGGGCAACGGCTGGCAGGACCAGGAGGGACATGGCACCCATGTGGCCGGCACGATTATCGATTGCACATGGGGCCTGGATGTAAACATTCTGCCTGTACGGGTGTTCGTTGGAAGTACTACCTCGAACTCGTTCATAGTGCAGGGGCTCCAGTATGCCATACAGATGGATGTGGATGTTATAAATATGAGTTTGGGCGGACCATGTACCCAGACGGTAGCGGGAACAAGTTGCGGCAGCGCGATAGACTATTTTATCGCAGAAGCCTGGGATTCCGGAATTACAGTTGTGGTGGCCGCGGGCAACGGCGATGAATACGGTATACCGGTTGACACCAGCGGCGAGTGTCCTGCCCATATAGATAAATGTATAGTAGTCGCCGCCTGTGACTCTACAGGAGGACTGGGGAGCTTCTCCAACTACGGCGAATCAGTGGATGTGACGGCTCCAGGCGTCGATATAATAAGCTATTATCCCGGAGGGACTCTGCAATCTCTCAGTGGGACCTCAATGGCCGCGCCGCACATATCTGCACTGGTTGCCATGCTTAAACTGTATATGCCCGATAAAACGCCGGAGCAGATAGAGCGATATATAACAGATTATTGTACATATATGGGTTACCCGCTAAGTTACGGTGAGGGTATACCTTGGGCGGAGTATTTTGCGGGAGAATAGAGAACTTTAGACTGAAGACCTGCTTAATTCAAAAAATGGCGAGGGTGGATATATGACAGACAACGATATAAAAAGAGAACCCCATTGGCACTGCGGTCTGTGCGGGTATAACAGCCCCCTGGGTGAGTCCATATGCCAGAACCCCAGCTGCAGGGCGGAACTGAGTATTTATGGGACAGTTGTTATGCCCCAGGAGGAGCCTAAAGAGCCCCAGGAGGATATAAATAAAAATACAGACAGGACTGCTGACAGCGGCGCAGATGACAGCAGGAAAGCAACTGATGAGAACCTTTGGGAGGATATTCCGAATGAGGACGAGCACAGCGACAAAAAGCAGAGCAAAAAGGAGCTGCGCCAGGCGAAGGCTCAGGAGAAAGCCCAGCGGAAGGAAATAAAGAGGCAGGGGAAAACCGCCAAGGCGCCGGCTGACGGGCAGAAGGGCAAACGCCAAAGCCGAGTACTTATCCTGGTCTGCTCCGCCTTGTTGGTTTTTGCAGCAGCCATTGGTGCGTACTTCTTCCTATCTCAGGGAGAAGAGAAGGGCTTTGGGGTGATTGATAAGCCGCATCAGGGAATATTCCCAGAATTAGGCGACGATGAGTCGCAGCATGCACCTGAAGAGCCCCAGTATCCGGAAGAACCCTCCGGACGTTGGCAGGATAATGTGATGATGAGCGACGAAAACTACAACTATGGAGATGCCGGTGAAAACCCAGTCTTTGGTACCGATATCAAAAGAGGCGAGATATATTTCATTGAATTCCTTGACACCCTGGCCGACGCCCCTGGGGACGCCTGGGATATATCCCAGGAACAAAACGGTTCGGTCCTGGCTTGGGTGGGGGGTTATGGCAACGATGAACTGTACATAGCCGGAGAGGGCGGTGTGGCAGCCCCTGAAAACTGCGAAGGCTTGTTCAACGGCTACACTCAGGTGGAAGAGATCGTGTTTAACAATGCCTTTCATACGGACAACGTGATGTTTATGGCTGATATGTTTAGAGACTGCTCAAGTCTTATGTATATAGACTTGTCGTCATTTGATGTATCGTCGGTTGTAAATATGCAGTCCATGTTCTCCGGATGCTCCGCCCTTAGAACTATAGAATTGGCGACCTTTGATACCTCGTCAGTTACAAATATGAACTCCATGTTCTATAACTGCTTCAATCTTACGTATATAGATGTAGAGGAATTCGATACTGGTGCGGTGACAAGTGTTTCGTATCTCTTTGACGGCTGCGGGAGCCTTAGCGAACTTAACTTAAATGGATGGGATGTGTCACAAGTTACAAACATGGACTATATGTTCTATGAGTGCTCCGGTCTCACCAGTCTTGGCATTGAAGACTGGGATACTTCAAGCGTAACCAGCATGCGTTTCATGTTTGACAGCTGCACACAGCTTTTAAGTCTTGATCTGAGCGGTTGGGATACCTCAAATGTTAAAAGCATGTGTTTTATGTTCGACGATTGCCAGAACTTAACTGAGCTTAACTTGAGCAACTGGGATACCTCTTCCGTCACCGATATGGCGTATATGTTTGACCACTGCCAGAGCCTTACTGAGCTTGACGTCACCAGCTTTGACACTTTAAGCGTCACCGACATGAAGGGCATGTTTTCCAATTGCTCCGGCCTTTCAGAGCTTAACCTGGGCAGCTTTAACACCTCCAATGTGACGGATATGAGCTGGATGTTTTACGGAATATCCGATTCCTTTACGCTCTACTATGATTCCTCAATATTTGACACATCTAATGTGGTTGACTATGAAAACTTTATGCCTGACAGCTTTGACTGGCTGCCTCTGTTTGAATAGACAGCCCGCTTAAGCGGGGAACTCCGATACATGGTGAAATCATGGTTATAGAGCTTGGGAGGTGCTTTTGTGAAATTGTGGGACAGATTTAAACCAAGCGGAAGGAAAAAGCTGCCACAGGAAGAGGGCAAGCAGGACCTCGGCCCTCATATGAGTGTCTATTACACTTATGGCGCCCATATATACAGCAGGCCGGGCGACGATCCAACAGTCTACTTTTTAAATCCCTCATTGGGCATAAAGGAGAAAATTGTGGATAAAGACGGCATAATACAAGATTTCCCTGGCGTAAAGGTGGAGGAGTTCTGGGCGAAGGACCTGGGGCCTAACGCCCTTGAACCCCGCATATGCTTCCGTACTGTCTTTGAAAAGTATCCTGACGGCAGGCACATAATGATATGGCAGGTTCAGCCTGACGGACGGTATTGGGAGGACGAGGACGGGTTCGGCATGGAAAATGAGGAGGAGATACGCCTTTACAGTTTCTTAGACATCCGCGGGTGCTTCACAGGTGAATTTGAGATATATAATATAGGGAATAAAAAATACTTTAGTCGTGAAAATGAGTGATAGAATAAAATGGCGCCACCCTATAGGTAGCGCCATTTTTTTATTATATTTTATGTAGGGAGAGAACCTGCTGGATAAAAACGGAATGGAAAATCTTCCGACAGTTGATGTGATTTGAAGGACGCAGTCTCGAGGCCGACCACTCTCTCTTGCGGAAAAGGCGCGTACAGCCTAATAGCTGTCCGCGCCTTTTTTCTCAACAGAATCTCATAATAATAAAACCTGGCTAATCGCTCATTTACCCCGGTTCCGGTAATCTCTCTCAATCTCCGCCTTCCAATCTGCTCCCAGCGGGGCGCTGGCACGCACGGAGGACGCGGCGCGGCTCACCGCCTCATAGTTGAGGCGGGTGCCCCAGCTGTCACTATGGTAGTTCACGGCTTGTTCAGGAGCGATCCCCAGACGGCCAGCCGTCTCCACCGCGTCGATGTTGGCGCCCAGAAAGAGAAATTCCCAACCATATTTCTTCTGCTGATGGCAGATCATCTCTCGGACCTGGTGTGCGGAATAGCGGCGGCTTGCATTCTCCATGCCGTCTGTGGTGATGACAAACAGCGTGTGCTCAGGTATGTCCTCGCTCCGGACGTACTTGTGGATGTTCCCGATGTGCTTAATTGCCCCGCCAAGGGCGTCCAGCAGCGCAGTGCAGCCCCGGACCCAGTAATCCCGCCCAGTTATGGGCGCCACTTCCCGTAGTGGGAGACGGTCATGGAGCACCTCTGTCCGGTCATCAAAGAGAATGGTGGAGACATAGGCTTCTCCGGGCTCCATCTTTTGCTTTTCCAGCATGGAATTGAAGCCGCCGATGGTGTCTTTCTCCAACCCCTGCATGGAGCCGCTGCGGTCCAGGATAAATACCAGTTCCGTCAGATCTTTTTTCATGATAAAACCCCCTAAACTGTACTCGATTGGCTTGTGAGTATAGTATAGAGGGATTTTCCTGCAGGTTGGTCGCCCTGCAGGCGACAATTACGTCCGCAGGATCTGCTCCATAGTCTTGCCTTTGGCCAGCTCGTCCACCAGCTTGTCCAGATAGCGGATCTCCCGCATCATCGGGTCCTGGATCTCATCCACCCGGACGCCGCACACCTTGCCGGTGATCAGGGCACGGTCAGGATTCAAAGCGGGAGCATTTCGGAAGAAATCACCGTAGGTAATGTTGGACAGCTCCAGTTGGGCGATGTCTTCGCTGGTATAACCAGTGAGCCAGCCAGTGACCTGATCCACTTCTTCCCGTGTGCGGCCCTTTTTCACAGCCTTGGCCACCAGGAGAGGATAGAGCTTGGCAAAGGACATTTCCGTTACATCCATCCGGGGCATTCAGGTCAACCTCCCAGCAGGCTCTGATCGAATGCGAACAGGGCCTCATTGATCTCAAAGATGTTGTAGTTCCGATTGGCGATAAAGTACTCCACAATGATGTCAAACTTACTGGCATGTGAGAAGGCAAATCCCGCCTTTTGGAGTATCTCCCGGGCCTCATCCAGGGGCAGCTCTAAAGCGACAGCGAAGGCCATGGCGGTGGGCTTGGATGGCTTGTAGTGGATGTCTGAGCGGATTTTGGAGAATAGACGCCGGTCTACATTCGCACGCTTGTAGCACTCCGCGTCGGTGAGCCCTGACTCGTCGATTTTCCGCAGGAGCATCTGGGAAAAGCTCTCATCCAACATTTCCAGAGCTTTATCCAGACTGCCAGGGGCGGACGCCGGCGCCGCCTCAGCTTCTGGCATGGGCGCAGATGCCAAAACACGGAGCTGCCGACGCCGTTGCTCCTTGTTGATGTCTGTGTGTTCGTCCACATAGCGGTCATCAATGTAGGCGGCAATATCTGAAAAGAGTTTACCGCCGAGGGTATACGCGGCCTTGTCAAAGATCACCAGATACACCGTCATGTCGTGTTGAAGCAGGAAATCTCCAATCGTGTCCACCGCTACTTTCAGGGCCTGATCCTTGGGGTATCCAAACGCTCCAGAGGAGATCAGGGGGAACGCCACAGTCCCACATTTGTTCTCCAAGGCCAGCTCCAGAGATGAACGATAGGCGGAGACAAGCAGCTCCCGTTCTCCAAAGCTGCCACCCTTCCAGACAGGGCCTACGGTGTGGATTACGAATTTGGCAGGTAGACGGTACCCTTTGGTGATCTTGGCCTGCCCCGTCTTACAGCCGTGAAGCGTGCGGCACTCTGCCAGCAGCTCCGGCCCAGCGGCCTTGTGGATGGCGCCGTCCACGCCACTGCCGCCCAACAGCGTCTCGTTGGCGGCGTTGACGATGGCATCCACCTGCATTTTTGTGATGTCGTTTCGGACGATTTGAAGCGGCATAGGGGCACCTCCCACATAGCTTGATAAGGACATCATAACATAGTGTAAAGCGCCATGGCAACCGGCTTTATAGCTCAAAAAACCGGAATTTCACTATTTCAATTTCTTCATAACATTTTGAAGCTTTTTCGTAACTGAAGCAGAGGTGCGCAAATTGACTTAAAAAGTTCTGAAAATCGAAAATCTCTGTACCTCAAACGGGTCTGCAACCTCAAAGCGACTCCAAATATTGTGTCCAAAATTCGTCTAAACAACTATATGCAGCAACAGAGTTCAAGGCACAAAGACATACCGGAATCCACACTATCAACTTTTAGAAAAGCAAAAGCCCCGGAAACCTTGAATTTCCGGGGCTTTTGAAACAATTTGATGTTGTTTAGCGCTTGCTGAACTGGGGAGCGCGACGGGCGGCCTTGAGGCCGTACTTTTTACGCTCTTTCATTCTCGGATCGCGGGTCAAAAGACCTGCCTTTTTCAGTATGGGGCGCATCTCCTCAGAGTGCTGAAGGAGCGCACGGGAAATAC
>CALXCS010000118.1 GCA_944386875.1 uncultured Oscillospiraceae bacterium | reverse complement strand
AGACTCCTCCATGCTGGAGGATGGGCGTCCAAATTATCTCTCTGCCGTCTATATGTGCCCCAGAGGATCGGCGGCCTGCTTTGTGGATATATCCACAGGCGAGCTGTGCGCCCGCTCCTTCCCCGCTGGAGAGGAGGACAGGATCCTCAACGAGCTGGCGCGCTTTTCCCCCTCCGAGGCGGTCCTCAACTCCGCCGCCGGAGAGTATAAGCCCCTTATGGAGCTTCTGGAGGCGAGGCTTGGGATCCTGGCGGAGATCCAGGATTACAGGTTCGACAGCGCCCAAGCCGCCCAGGATATCTGCGTCCAGTTCTCAGTCAAAAGCCCCGACGAGCTGGGGCTGGCTGGGGAAGATCAGGCGGTGGCGGCAATCGGCGCGCTGCTCTCCTACGCCAACGAGACCCAGAAGACAGACCTTTCGCATATAAATAAACTTGACTTTTTCTCCGACGGAAGGTATATGGAGCTGGATATCCAGACCATACGCAACCTGGAGCTTCTCTATTCCCTTCGCTCCCAGGAGAAGCGGGGCAGCCTTCTGTGGGCGCTGGACAACACCAAGACGCCCATGGGCAGCAGGCTTATACGCTCCTGGGTGTCCCGCCCGCTGCTCTCCCCAGGGGCCATTGTCCGCCGTCACAGCGCAGTCCAGGAGCTCTGCACGGACAACGTGTCCCGCCCTGAGCTTATACTTGCCCTCAGGGGCGTAGGCGACATGGAGCGGATAATAGGTAAAGTTGTATACGGCACCGCAAACTGCAAGGACCTTACGGCCCTGCGCCAGTCAATAGAGACTCTGCCGCGTCTGATATCCCTGCTTGAGGGCATGTCCTCGCCGCTTATATCCCAGATTAAAAATATGGACGCCCTTTCAGATATCGGCGGCAGGATAGCCAGAACCATCTGCGACGATCCCCCGTTCTCGGTTCGGGATGGCGGCATGATAAGGGACGGGTTCGACCGCGAGGTGGACCGCCTCCGGGCACTGCTGGGAGGCAGCCGCCAGGCGCTGGCCGACATCGAGGCCAGGGAAAAGGCCAGGACGGGCAAAAAGCTGAAGGTGGGATACAACAAGGTCTTTGGATACTATATAGAGATCCCCCGCTCCCAATCGGCCGATGTGCCCGAGGACTATATAAGAAAGCAGACGCTGGTAAACGGCGAGCGGTTTATAACTGAGGAACTTAAAAATCTGGAGTCTGAGCTTCTCACCGCAAAGGATAAGGTCACGGAGCTTGAGTACCAGATTTTCTCGCAGCTGCGCCAGGACATCGCCTCGCAGGTGCTGCGTGTCCAGGACACGGCGAAGCTGACGGCCACTCTCGACGTGCTGTGCTCCTTTGCCGACATCGCAGTCTCCAGGAGCTGGTGCCGGCCGGAGATAACGGCCGACGGCGTCATAGACATAAAAGACGGCCGTCATCCGGTGGTGGAGCTCACTCAGAAGGACACCCTTTTCGTCCCCAACGACACATATCTGGACTGCGGAAGCTCCCGCATGTCCATAATTACAGGGCCGAATATGGCGGGGAAATCCACATATATGCGTCAGACGGCGCTGATTGTGCTGATGGCCCAGATAGGGTCATTTGTGCCGGCCCGCTCCGCCTCCATCGGCATCGTTGACAGGATATTCACAAGGATAGGCGCCTCGGACGACCTGGCCTCCGGCAAATCCACCTTCATGGTGGAGATGAGCGAGGTGGCGGAGATACTGCGTGAGGCCACTTCCCGCAGCCTGCTGATACTGGACGAGATAGGCCGCGGCACCTCCACCTATGACGGCATGGCCATAGCAAGGGCCGTGGTGGAGTACTGCGCGGACAAGCGCAAGCTGGGCGCCAAGACCATGTTCGCCACCCATTATCACGAGCTCACCGCCCTGGAGGAACAGATCGAGGGCGTGAAAAACTACAACATATCCGCCAAAAAGCGCGGCGGCGATATTATATTCCTGCGGAAAATAGTCCCCGGCGGGGCAGACGACAGCTATGGCATCGAGGTGGCTCACCTGGCAGGCGTACCGGAGTCCGTGATAAAAAGGGCCAACGCCATACTCGCAGAGCTCACCGGCGATACCCGGGGCGCGCAGGGCGTCCGCCAGCAGAAAAATAATGGCGGAGACCTTGAGCAGGTCTCTCTTGGAACTATTGCCCAGGACGAGATAACCCAGCGTCTGCGGGACGCCAACATAGACACAATGACCCCCCTGGAGGCCCTAAACCTCCTTTACGAGTTAAAAAAGAAGGTTACCTGATGAAGAAAAAAGCATTCCGTTTCCCAATGAGCCACACCGAATCCATAATCGGCTGGGTGTACGTGTTCGTCCACGTATTCGCCATGACCTATATACTCTCGGCGCTCAACACATATGTGTTTCCTGCTATGGGGTTTCAGCTGAACAATGGGTATCTCAACCTTCTTTACTACGGCATAGGCTTTGTTTTCCTGCTGACCACCCTCTTTAAATTTATGAAGCAGTCCTTTGCGGATCTCTGCTCCAATGTGCTGGATACGCTGATAGGCGTTGGGGCAGGCTATATACTGTATATACTCCTGTCTTACGCTGTCAACAGTTTCCTGGGGCTGTTCCTCACAGACCTGACCAACCCCAACTCATCGGCTGTCGCCACTGAGACCCGCTTAAACCCCAACACCATGCTGGCAATAGGCGTCCTGCTTGCGCCTATCGTGGAGGAAATACTGTTTAGGGGCGTAGTTTTCGGGACTCTCAGGAAGAAGAGCCGTCTGCTGGCTTACGCGGTGTCCTCGGTCTTATTTTCAATATACCACCTGTGGAGCTACCTTATATACAGCTTTAATCCGGTGCTGTTGCTGTTCCTGGTGCAGTACGTGCCGGCGGGCATAGTGCTTGCCTGGAGCTACGAGCGGGGGCGCAACGTGTGGTGCCCCGTATTCCTGCACATGCTTATAAACTATATCTCCATATCCATAGAGATAAGTTTCGGCCTGTAATTTTTAACTGGAGGTCTCGCCATTGTCCCGCTTTCTCAAAATATTCATATCCGCCATTGTATCCTGCGCGGCAGTGCTGCTGAGCCCCTACGCCTCGGCGCTCTTTACCGACGTGGACTATAGCGACTGGCACTATGGATATATAAGCGCCGCCGCCGATATGGGGCTTGTCAACGGCACAGGCGGCCGCCGTTTCTCACCTGACGACAACATCACAAGGGCGCAGTTTATAACGATTCTTGGCCGCATGGCCGGAGCCTCGGAGGACAGCCCTGTCTCCTCCGGCTACTCCGACGTGCCGGAGGATGCCTATTACGCCCCCTTTGCAGCCTGGGGCAAGGGCGCGGGCATTATCTCACCAGATACCCTATTCCGCCCCGCCAGCCCCATCACCCGCCAGGAGCTGGCAGCCATGGTGTCAAGGTACGTGTCCACACTGGATACAAAGCCTGAGCCTGCGGAGGATATTCAAACAGAATTTTCCGATATGGACCAGGTATCGCCCTGGGCCAGGGAGCATGTGGAGGCCCTGGCGGCCTGGGGCCTTTTGCAGGGGGATGACAGCGGACGCCTGAATCCTCTGGGAAGCACGACCCGCGCCCAGGCTGCCGCCGTACTTGTGCGCCTCTCGGAGCTTCTGGGCAATGAGACGGCTTCTTCAGGCTCCGCCAGTCCGTCGGCGCCCTTGTCGCCGGACATATTCCGCTATATATACCACGCCGGCGGGTACACCGGAGAGCACATAAACTCCAACTCTCTGGAGGCGCTGGAGGCTGTCTACGACCCCCAGGGCTGCCTTATTGAGCTTGATTTCAACTGGACAAGCGACAGCGGCCTCGCCGCCATACACTACTGGTCCCAGGAGTACTCTCCTGATCTGGAGGGTTCCCAACAGCCCACACTGTCCCAGTGGAGGGACGCCAAAGTCTACGGCGTTTACACCAGCCTCGACCTTAGCAGGCTCATAACGTGGCTTTACGAAAACCCCGCCGCCTACATCGTAACAGATATAAAGTCGGGCAATCTGGCGGGCCTTGAGAAGATAGCCCGGGAATATCCGGAGTTTATAAGCCGCTTTATCCCCCAGATATACTCATATGAGGAGTATCAGCCTGTCAGGGATATGGGATACGAGAACATAATCCTCACCGTCTACATGATGTCCCATGATGACGCCAGGGACACCTCCGCCATATCTGAATTTGTCCGCGAAAATGACATCGCCGCCGTCACCTTCCCTGTGGCCATGGCCCAGGAGGAGGGTTATATCCAGGGGCTTGACGGCTGCGGGGCGCTGCTGCTGACACACACGGCCAACGGCCACGAGACCCGCGCCTACTATTTCAGCCTTGGGGTGGACGGGATATACACTGACTTTCCCCCCTGGCTGCCGGAGCAGCCGGAGGGGATCGGATAACATCTGCCGCGGGTGATATAACATTATGGAAAAATCTCAAAATATATTTGACAATCAGGTCTTCTTTGAGAGCTACGTAAAGCTGCGCCAAAGCGCAAACTATAATCAGCTTCTGGAGCAGCCGGCAATGGAAGCCCTGATTCCCAACATACAGGGTCTTTCTGTGCTGGATATCGGGTGCGGGTGGGGAGATAACTGCAGGGCTTTTGCCAATGCCGGAGCCCGCCGCGTACTCGGGATAGACATCTCTGAGCGTATGCTCTCCCTGGCGGAAGCGGAGAACTCCCTACCAAATATTGAATACAGGCTTTTGGATATGTCCAGTCTTGATGAAATTCGCGAGGCCTTCGACTTTGTCTACAGTTCCCTGGCCTTCCACTATGTCTCAGACTTTCCAAAGCTTATGGAGAATATATCCTCCATCATGCCCGTGGGCGGAACTCTGCTTTTTTCGCAGGAGCACCCTGTAGTTACGGCCACCTCGGGCCTTCAGGGCAGGTTCCTCTATAATGAAAACGGCAAGCCCTGGGCGTATGCCTTTTCAGATTACTTTAAAAGCGGCCTCAGGACCTCCCGATGGTTTGTGGACGGCGTTGAGGACCACCACAGGACCATGGGTGAAATTGTAACAGCCGTCGCCAGGGCGGGTTTTAAAATAGACGTTCTCTCAGAACCCTGTCCAACGCCGGAGGCCATACGCCGCCTGCCGGCCCTGGAGAAAGAGCTGATAAAACCTGCCTTTCTCATAATAAGAGCCGTTAAAATCTAACTAAAATAATAGTCAGAGCTGCCATCCGGAAACGGATGGCAGCTCTGACTATTTTGCCGCTTTGGGGCAAAGCTCTGCCGAGGGCATCTTTGAGCTGGGAGCTGCGGGAACTCTGCGAGGCTTTCCCACAGAGAAGTTTTTCGACAGTCCCAGCAGAACTGCTGTCTGTATGCAAAAACAGGATTTTCTTTTTAAAGAGTCAGTCCTTATTCTCCGGCGGATCTATATGGGGCAGCGTCCAACGGTACCGGCTGGCCAGCACTCTCAGCACCACCACCAGCAGCGTGGCGGCCGCTATGGAGCCTTTAGGGGCTATGGGCCTCATCAGATAGTAGCAGACGGCTCCGGCGATGGAGGCCAGGGCGTATATACGCTTTCTCAGCACGGCGGGGGTGGTGTGGCTCAATATATCCCTCAGCATACCTCCGCCGACGCCGGTGGTCATCCCCAGGAACACGCAGAAGAACATGTTGCCGCCAAATCCGGCCAGTATGGTGTTCCTGACGCCGATGACAGAGAATATGCCCAGCCCCGCTGCGTCCAGCACGTTCATAAACGGGCCGTTTACAAATACCCTGGTGCTCTCCCAGCGTCGCACCCGCGCCCACACAAAAACCAAGAGCGATGTCATGGCTGCCGTTAGCATGTAGGCGTAGTCCACAAACGCCTGAGGCGGTATCTGGCCCAGAATCACATCCCTTAAAACGCCGCCGCCTATAGCCGTGGCGCACCCAAGGAATACTATTCCAAAAAGGTCCAGTCCCCGCTCTATTGCCAGGACTGCCCCAGAGGCGGCAAAAGCCGCCGTCCCCAGCAGCTCCACCAGGAAAAACAGCGTATCTATACTCAGGTCCATTTGCCGTGCCCCCTTAGCGCTTCCGGTCCCTGCCGGAGCCGGATCTCACATCCGCATTATAGATGCGGGCCTTTAGCCTGTCAATGTCAATGTCCATGTCCCTGGCCGCTCTTTAGCCTTTTCAGGACTTTCACGCAGGGCTGCAGCAGCGCCAGGGCCACGGCAAAGTTTCCCGCGGCGTGCATAAGGTCGAAGGCAATTCCTGCCACCCAGTAGGACACCGCCATCTTCACGCCGCCGATGAAGAAGTACGGTATGGCGCACAGCGCTCCGAAGGAAAGGCCGAATATACCCGAGACAAAGGCCCAGAAAATACGCCCTTCAATGCGCCGCAGCAGTATGGCCGCCGCCGCCAGAACCGCCCATACGTACATATAATTTATCACCCACAGCCCCATACCGTATATCAGGGCCTCTACGGCCACAAAGGCGTACACCGCAAAAAGCGACTTCACCCCGTACACCAGGGCGCAGGCGATAATCAGCATGGACACAGGCTCTATATTGGGCAGCGGGGCCATTGCTACCTGCCCCGCCGCCATCAGCGCGGCAAAGGCCGACAGCGTCACAAGCTCACGGACCGTAAGGGGCTTCTTACCAGCCCGCTTTAAGGGTGAGTTCAAATTTATCCCCGTCCTCTATAACTGTAGAATCGGCGCCGGTATTTACCTGCTGTCCGCCGTCACGAGTTATACACCACCACTCCTGCTCCGACTCATCGGCAGTGCGTCCGTCCACCTGGGTTATGTAAAGGCCGTATTCGCTCTCGTCCCCCTCTATCAGGCCCTCCTGCTGCAGCGCGTCGCCCAGGTACTCCTGATGGGTTTCTATGGTAACCGTCCTATCCACGTCGTCGTAGACAATCTGCACCGTTATCTCCTTATTGCCTGACACCGGTTCCTCTCTGGTGACAAAATACACCACCAAAAGCGCCGCCGCCAGCACCAGCGCCACCAGGGCGATAGTTAAAGTCCTCTTCTTCTGTGTGCTCATTTTTCCTTCTCCTTCTTTCAGATACAAAGTGGGCGTCTTGTCCCATGCTGCCGGAACGCGCAGAACTTGGGGGGTAAAGGCTTTCTCCCCAGTTGTCCACTGTAAAAGGATACAAAAAAACCGTATGGTATGGCCATACGGAGCACCGCAAAGAGACCTACCCCACAGGTAAGCCAACTTCGCTGTGCATATCCGGCCGGCGCACGCAGCACTACGCACAAGTCTCCGGCAGGTTTCCTGACTTGGGCCCCGCTCCCCTCCGCCTTCCCAGTTGCCCAGTGGCATTATGGAGGGGAAAAGCCTTCACAGTGACGCGCTCGTCCGGGATTCTCACCCGCGTTCCCTTTAGATATGTCCCTAAGGAACACCGAAAACTCCGTAGACAGAATATATCAGCCTGGGTGAAAAATCAAGGGCATATGAGAAAATCAAAATATTTTACCTTTTTCTGTATAAAAGGCCCGCGGCCTGGCAAAGATACCAGCGTAAGAGAGGAGCGCGGCCGGTGCCGCCTCCAAAGCATTAGACTATCGGAGGTAACTTCATGCACGATAAGAAAGGCTTTACAAAGCGCGCGGAAGAGTTCCTCAGCGGGAAGGGCTTTTACATAGTCCTTTTCGTGTGCGTGGCCGTCATCGGCGTGTCAGCGTGGCTGCTGCTGTTTTCAGAGTATTCACCGCTGGACCTGGGCGACGCGCAGGAGGACTATCTGGATGTTATGGCCGACATGGACGAGGCGTCGGCGCCAATTGACCTTAGGGACGACGGGGAGCTGGAATCAGGCGACGACACTCAGCCTCAGCCTGGCGCCGGCACACAGGAGGAAGACGGCGGCTCATCCACTAATCAGGACAGTACCGGCACCCCCGACGCCGGCGCTCTGACTGTAGAACCCGGAAATACCCAGGATGAGACCGACACTCAGCCCCAGGAGGATGCCGGCAATGCTCAGGAGCCCCAGGAGACTGTGACAGAGGAGCCGGAACCACAGGTTACGGCGAATGATCTGAGCTTCATCTGGCCGCTTTCAGGCAGCATATCTGTGGAATACTCGCCTGACGCCCTTATCTATGACAAGACTATGGGCGACTGGCGCACCCACGACGGCATCGACATCGGCGCCCAGATCGGCACAAAGGTCATGGCCATATCTGACGGCACTGTCACAGATATCTCCCAGGACGATATGATGGGCACCACCGTCACAATCGACCACGGCGCGGGAGTGGTGAGTATATACTCAAATTTGGCCTCTGTTCCCACTGTTGTGGTTGGAGACAGCGTTACAATGGGCTCTGTTATAGGTTCTGTGGGGGACACCTCCCTTGCCGAGACAAGTGAAGTCGCACATCTGCATCTTTCGATGACAGTGGATGGCGAAAGCGCAGACCCCACCGATTACCTGCCATAAATATTTGCCATTACAGGGATTTGCCACAGCCGGCCGGCTGTGGCAAATCCCTGTAAAAATGCAGGTCTTGACAAATCCGAAAGCTGATATTATCATATTACCATTTTATTTTTTGGAAAGGGTGGAGACTTACATGACGCTCATCCTCCGCAACGCACTGCGAATGATGATGCCCGGCGCGGTTATGGCCGCGTCTGTTTCTGCCTGCAAAAAATCCTGCCAGTGCGTTTAACGCGCCGTTTCCAGAGTATGTTTTGCCGGCAGTCCCGAAAGGGGATCTGACCGGCAATATTTTTTCAGGAGGTAAAGATATGAACCAGGGAATAGGGACAAAATGCGTACAGGCCGGCTACACTCCAGGCAACGGAGAGCCGCGCCAGATTCCCATAATACAGAGCACCACTTTCAAATACGATTCCAGCGCCCATATGGGCAAACTTTTTGATCTGGAGGATTCGGGCTATTTCTATACCAGGCTGCAAAACCCAACTAACGACTATGTGGCGGCGAAAATAGCCGCTTTGGAGGGCGGCAGCGCCGGTATGCTCACCTCCTCAGGTCAGGCAGCCAATTTCTACGCTATATTCAACATCGCCTCCTGTGGCGACCATATCGTTTCCTCTGCCTCAATTTACGGAGGCACGTACAATCTCTTCGCAGTTACCATGAAGAGGATGGGTATAGACTTCACCTTCGTGTCTC